>DATMIZ010000032.1:0-8153 GCA_035554055.1 Baekduia sp.
GAGCACACGACGTAGGCGGCGATATGCGTCCGGGTCACTGGAGCGCCCATGCGGTGCGCGCGCGACTCGTCGGAGCCGACGGCGCGCAGCCCGATTCCCCAATGCGTGCGCCGCAGAAGGAGCTCTGCGACCACAGCGATCGCCGCCACGACGATAAACGCGACGGGCACCCACCCCACGCTGGCCTTGAGGGTCGTGGCCACCTCGGTGCCGATCGAGCCCCCGGGCGTCGGGCGCAGCAGCAAGGACACTCCCTGCAAGATGATGAAGGTCACCAGCGTGGCCAGCACCGGGGTGAGGCCGAATCCCCGCACCATGACGCCGTTGGCGAGCCCCACGGCGACGGCGGTGGCGAGCACCGCGACGAGCCCGAGCAGGAGCCAACCGGTTGCCTGGCCCTGCGTGGCGAAGAACGACAACATGACCGCGACCAGCCCGGTCAACGGGCCGACCGAAAGGTCAAAGCCGCCCACGAGCAGCACGACGAGCTGCCCCATGCTGACGAGCATCACCGCGCTCGCGAGGAACAGCATCCCTTGGAAGTTGCGTTCGGTCAGGAAGAAGTCGTTGGACGCGGCGGTGTAGACCCCGATCACGATGAGCAGCGTCAGCAGGATCATCGTCGGCAAGTAATCGCCGCCCGCAAAGCGACGCACGCGGGTGGCCCGCGTCGGCCTCCCTCCGATGGCCTCCTTGCTCGCCGTCGCCGTGATCGCCGCGCCGGTGATGCTCTCCTCGGTGATCTCGTCGCCGTGCAGGGAGCGCACGACCTGTCCCCGCGAGAAGACCACGACCCGATCGCAGAGCCCCTGGAGCTCGACCGCGTCGGAGGACAGCACGACGATCGCCGTGCCCTCGCGAGCGCTGTCGCGCAGCACGCGGTAGAGCTCGATGCGAGCACCCGCATCCACGCCACGCGTCGGCTCGTCGGCGAGCAACACGGCGGGGGCGGCAGCCAGAGAACGGGCGAACAGCACCTTCTGCTGGTTGCCGCCGGAGAGCGACGAAATGAGCGTCTCTTGCGACGGGGTCTTGACCGCGAGCGCGTCGATCCGGGAGGCGACGGCCGCGCGCTCCGCTGGAGCCGACATCACCCCTGCCCGCGCCGTGTCCCCGAGCGAGAGGATCGACGTGTTCTCGCGCACCGACAGCGAGAGGAAGAGTCCCTCGCGGTGGCGGTCGCCCGGCAGGTACACCAGGCCGCGGCGCTGCGCGCGCAGCGGGTCACGCACGTCGACGCGCTTGCCGTGCAGGCGAACCTCACCCTGTGATCGGTGAAGCCCCGCCAGCCCCCGGAGGAACTCGCGCTGGCCGTTGCCCTCAATGCCCGCGAGGCCCACGATCTCGCCGGCCGCGACGTCGAGGTCGATGTCCTGGAAGTTGCCGCCCGACAGGCCTCGGACCTCAAGCACCCGTTCGCCGGCTTCGTCGGCGCCGAGCTTGTCCGAAAACGCCCGCTCGGCCGACCGGCCGATGATCAGCCGCAGGATCTCGTCCTCGGTGATCGCGTCGGTCGCGAAGGTCCCACGGACCTCGCCGTCGCGCAACACGGTGAGCCGGTCCGCGATCTGCTTGACCTCCGGCAGTCGGTGCGAGATGTACACCACGGCCGTTCCCTTGGCCGTGACGCGGCGGATCTGCTCGAAGAGCTGCTCGCTCTCGGCCGCGGTCAGCGACTCCGTCGGCTCGTCGAGCACCAGCACGCGCGGCTCGAACGCAAGGGCCTTGGCGATCTCGAGCAGTGTGCGGTCCGCGACGCTGAGGCCTGCGACGCGCTCCTGAGGATCGATCCGCGCCCCGATCAGCGCCAGCTGGTCACGAGCCCAGGCCTCCGCCTCGCTCATCGGCGGACGCCGTCCCGGCGGCATCGCGAACACCAGGTTCTCCACGACCGTGAGATCCTCGAGCACCGACGTGTGTTGATAGACGACCGCCAGCCCGAGAGCGGCCGCCGCGGTCGGCGACGGCTCGCTCATCGTCTGGCCCGCGATCTCGACGGTCCCCCGATCGGGGAGTGCCGCACCGGCGGCGACCCCCATGAGCGTCGACTTGCCCGCGCCGTTCTCGCCCACCAGTGCATGGACCTCGCCTTCGCGCACGTCGAAGGTGACATCTCGTAGTGCGACCACGCCCGGAAAGGTCTTCCGGACGCCGGTGAGGCGGAGAACGACGCGAGCAGCCGACATCCGGTTAGCCCACCTTCCCGTACTTCTGGAGGTCCTGCGCGCTGATCTGATTGGAGAAGAACGCATCCGGCGACTCGCCGGCCTGGCACTCCGGTGGCTTGCCGGCGAGCGTGTCCGCATTCAGCGGCAGGTCATAGATGCTCGGTTCGGTGTTCTTGAGTCCTTCAGCTGCGGCAATCGCCTTCCGTGCCGCGATGCGGCCCATCCAACTCCGACCCGACATGTCTGTGACGGCGAGCTTCGGGTTCTTGGCACTGAGCTTGCCGTACGTGCATGCGAACCCGTTGGACTCGAGCGCAGTGATGGGAACCAGCGGCCGATTGGCATTGGTGAACGCCCGCATGGCTCCGACCATCGACGGACCGTCCTCAGACAGCACCCCGTCAATGCGCGGGTACTTTGCCAGCAGCGCGGCCATCGTCTTCTGCGCCAGCGCCGGATCCCAGTTCATGGCCGGGAAGTCCTTGTACCCGGTGAGCAGCTTGATGCCCGGATGTTGGGGGAAGACCTCCTTGAAGCCCTTCAGCATTCCCAGGCCAACGGGGTTGCCGGCGGGCCCGCCGAGGTACACGACGTCGCCCTTGTCCTTGATCGCCTTCGCCATCCACTCGGCGAATGCCTTGCCCGCGGCTGCGGGATCCCAGTCGACATAGTCGAGGTAGTCGGTGCCCGCGACGCCACCCGGTGTGGCCGCCCAAGGAACGACCTTCACGCCGGCTGTCGTGGCGGCCTTGATCGCCGGCAGCTCGCCGGGACCGAGGCTCGGCACGACGACGAGCGCGTCGATGCCCTGGGCCACCATGCCGTTGATGTCGGAGAGCGACTTCTGAAGGTCGCCCTGACCGATCGCGACCACCTGCTTCACGTTTGGGCACTTCGCCGCCTCGGAGCGAACCGCGGCCATTGAGTACTGCGACCAAGGGTTCACGCCGAAGGCGTCATGGATGCCGAGCTTGATCGGCTTGTCTCCGCAGAAGGATGTGTCTTCTGTGATGCCGGCGTTGGCGATGACCTCGGAGGCGCTCGTGGCATCAGCCTTCTTTGCAGCGGGACCCGTCCCGCTGTCGGATGAATCCGAGCTGTCTCCACATGCGCCCAATGCGGCAATTGCGCCCACGAGCAAACAGCCCGTGGCAATCCGCCGGGTCTTTGCCCAGCTTTCGATAAATCTCATTGGTCTCTCCTCTTTTGTTTTGGGTGCAGCTGTTCAAGGTCCGCGGCCCCGTCTTGCGGCCGTTGGTCCCCGCGAAATGGATTGCGATGTCCTGCCGTGGCGACGGCCCAGGCCGGGTCGCCAGTGGTGCCGCCGCCCGGGAACCAGTTGCGCCAACGCGACGGGACCTCCCGGAGTCCCACGGCCAACGCGATGACCGCGCCTTGGACGATCAGCTGGACCGATGAAGCAGCGCCCATCCCGAGCACCACCTGCTGCAACTGCGTCAAGAACAGGGCTCCGACTGCTGTCGCGACCACGCTCCCGTTGCCGCCAAGCAGCGACGTCCCGCCCAGCACCACGGCGGCAACGGTCGGTAGCAGGTAGTCCCCGCCCGCGGAGATGCTGGAGTTCTGCAGGAACCCGGCGAGGAGGACGCCGGCGGCTCCGTAGCAGATGCTCGCGACCACGTAGGTGCCGAGCTGATAGGAGCGCACGGGGATGCCCGCGGCCCGTGCCGCCTGCGCGCTCGCGCCAACCGCGACGAACCGCCGCCCGAAGGTCGTCTTCCGAATCAAGAACGTCACAACGAGGACGACCGCCCCGACCAGCAGGACGGTGTTCGGAATGCCAGCTGTCTTGTCCAGCGTGAAGCCAGAGAGATTCGCCGGCGCGGTCTTTGTCGACAGGCCCCCGGTGATCTGCTGGATGGTCCCGAGCAGTAGTGCGTTGACACCGAGGGTGGCGACGAGCGGCGTGATCCCGAAGTAAGTCACCGCGACGCCGCTGACCAGGCCGGTGGCAGCGCACGCGAGAAGCACCAGGCAGAGAGCGGGCAGCAGGCGGCTGTCGTGACCGGCAGCGTGTGCCGTCACGATCACTGCGGCGAGCGACATCGTTCCCGGTACAGCGAGATCGAGTCCACGCTGCTGGACCACCAACGTCTGGCCGACCGATGCCAGCGCGAGAACTGCTGCAAAGGGCAGCATTCCGAGAATCGCGCTGCTGGAAAGGCTGCCTGCTGCGAGCAGCGGACTCAGCCCGAACAGCAGGGCGGTTGCCGGCCAGATCGGGAAGAACGGCTTATCTCTGAGTGACCCGACTACGGATGATCGTCTGCCCAGGGGCGACGGTCCAGCCGCACGACCCATGTCAGCTGTGGACATGCCCGGATAGTGCAGTCGCGACCACCACGCGTCCACGCAGCGGCCACCGCTTGGGTGATTTCCGGCAACCATTGTGTGCTCGTGCGCAAGGCAGGCCACACCGGTAGGCGAGATGGATGTACGCCGCGCTTATCGGTGCGGATTTCCAGGTTTTACTTGCGCCTCGGGTGTACGCTCACGCGTGAGGAGAGTGAAGATTGACCGAGGTCGTTGACACGTCCCGATTGGCGTGCGCAGAACAATTTGAAGTGTGGGCGCATGCTCATGAGGGTCAGTTCCCGTCTCTGGGCATGGTGCCTGTGCGCTCCGACTCGTTCATGGGGCGTATGTGGCGCTACGACGTCGGCGCCGTGTCGCTGCATCGCGTGGTCGCGGAGGCCAGTACGGTCCGCCGTACATCGACGCTGATCCTGGCGGACGATCCCGGGCTTCTGCAGGTGGCGCTCGTGACGCGCGGCACATGGCGAGTCACGCAAAGCGACCGCAGCACTGTCGTGCAAGCAGGCGATCTCACAAGCTTCACGACCTGGGACCCGTACGAGGTGCGTGCGATGACGCCGTTCGAGATGATTCTGCTGAGCGTGCCGGAGCAACTCCTGCGCCCGCACTCCGGGCGCGTCAGCCGTCAAACAGCCCTGTGCGTCAAAGGGGAGGGCGGCGCCGGCCGGATCGTGCGCGATCACCTCCGTGGAGTGGTACTCGGCCTTCAGGAAGGGGTCGTCGGAATCGACACCGGGCACCTCGCCGACAGCCTGGTGGATCTAGTGCGCGGCCTCGCGCTGGGACAGGAGCGATCCGAAGACTCCCCCGCCGACTTGATGGGTCAGATCCGGAATTTCATCGAACTCCACCTCGGAGATTCGGACCTCAGCCGCGAGCGCATCGCAACCGCACACTTCATCTCCAAGAGCTACTTGGACAAACTCTTCGGGGCAGAGGACATCCAAGTGTGGCGCTACATCAAGGAGCGCCGACTCGATCGTTGCCGGCGCGATCTACAGGACCCCGCGCTCGCTCACAACTCGATCCTCGAGATCGCCCGCCGTTGGGGATATACCAACGCCGCGCACTTCAGCCGGACATTCGCCACCGCGTACGGTCAGCCGCCCAGCGAGTTCCGCAGGGCCGGGGTCAGCGCTTCGGCCGCCCCCCTTGAGCCACGTTCTGCGCCGAACGGTCTCTCTCCAGGCCGCACCAGCAGCGATCAGCCGACGCCCCAGAGCTACTTGCGTTAGACGGCCGATCGTCCCCGCCATCGTCGATTCCGCTAAGTAACCACGCGAGATAACCCGCGTTCAGCCGTATTTCGCGTGATCCAGGTCGGCGCAACGCTCATCAGCCGGTTGGCCGCCACGACTCGAGGGGTTCCCTGAGTTCTTCGATGTGGGCTTTGCGAACGTCGACGAGTCCGTCGCCGAATGTTGCTTGGGGTGTTTGGGCGTTCTGAGGGACGCGAGCGCCGTATTCGCTGGCTGTGGTGTAGCCCTCTGGCGGATTCTTCTTCCAGAGTGGCGTGCCGCCGGGTCGTAGCTTGGGGATGACTTCTTCGGCGAAAAGGCTCATGGCCTTGCGTGCGAGCCAGGTGTGTTTGGATCCGGCGTTGAGTGCGGCGAAGATCCGCCCGGCGCCGGCTTCTTCCGTGAGTTCCTGCAGCTGAGACGCGACGGTCTCCGGGGAACCAACGACCAGCCAGCCGTTCTCGACCATGTCCTCGAATGAGAACTCGTTCATAGATCTGCTGCGGTACTGGCCGCCGCCGAGCATTCCGCGGATCGCCTTGTCGCTCACGTAGCCGGGCGGGAAGTTGTCGTGGTACGGCGACAAAAAGAAGTTCTGGAACTGCCAGAGATCGTGGGCCTCGGATTCAAGACGGGCTTGTTTGTCGGTTTCGGCGACGTGGATGCCGACGCTGATCACTACCTGTTTGCGCTCCGTCTCGTAGCCCTGCTCGTTACAGAGCTCACGGAATGCTTTGAGGCGTGCGGCCATCGCGCTGCGTGGCGTCAGCACCGCCAGATACGTGTAGTGGTGCTTTGCAACGAACTCCAGTGTCTCGGGTGACCCGCCGGCGGGAATGAATATCTCGGGATGCGGGGTCTGCAGCGGCCGCGGCCAGAGGTTCACGTAGGGAATGTTGAAGAACTCGCCCTGCCATTCGGTCGGGCCGGGCTGCGACAGCGCCTGGATCAGAACGTCATGGGCCTCGCGGTAGCGCGCACGCGCCGTCGCGGGGTTCATCACCCCAACCGAGTGGTACTGCATTCCATGGCCCATCGGCAGGCCGAACAGCAACCGGCCTCCCGAGTAGTTGTCCAGCCAGGCGACCTCCTCCGCCATGCGGACCGGGGACGAGTAGGCGTTGAGGATCGATCCCACAACACCGATCTTCATGTGACTCGTGCGCGCCGCGACCGCGGCCCCCATCTGCAGCGGGTTGCCGGTCGTACCGATCGGACCGTTGTGCTGCTCAGACATGATCACACCGTCAAAACCAAGGTTCTCGGCTTCGACGAGCAGATCTACCTGATCGGCAATCGCCCGCTGCCCAAGCGTCGTCTCGAAGTTCTCGTTAGGAAGATCGATGAAGTTCGACTTGCGCTTCCCGGCGTACGGAACGAACGGATACGCACCGTCCATGAACGCAAAAATCTCCAGATCGCTCATGCTGGGCCTCGGTTCGATTCGACGTGATTTGAGATCAACCTGGCGACCTCCGCCGGCTGCTCGACGTGCAGAAAATGACTGCTCGGGCCGTCGGCACCCTTCACACGGACCGCCTCTGCCACGGGCAGCAGCTCCGCGTACCGGTCGACCATGTTGACGTTCACGATGCGGTCCTCCTCTGCCCCGATCACAAGCGCCGGCACCGTCACGTTTGCCAGACGACGATCGAGCTTGTAGTCGTAACGCGGATTCCATGCCAGCAGCGCCTTGACGATGTCCTCGTTGAACGTACGCACGACATCGCCGGGGTACTCCTCCTGGGCGAAGTACTCGGTGTACTTCGCTCCGCGGCCGTTGAAGCGCGCGTCGAGCAGTTCGTCGGCAAGGAGGCGGAACGTGTCGGCGCTGCGCTGCCCCGGCAAGCGAAGGCCTGACGGGGTGATCAACGTCAGGCTCTTGAATCGGCGCGGGTAGAAAACGGCGAGTTCGGCGGCCAGCCAGCCACCGATCGAATGCCCGACAAGGTGCACCTGATCAAGATCCAGAGCATCGAAGAAGGCGTTGTAGTGGAGCACCATGTCGTCGAAACCACGGAGCCAGTCCGGGCGCGGCGTGTCGCCGTATCCGGGGTGCTCAGGTGCGATGACGTCTGCGCCGGCTGACAGCTGCTCGAGCATCGGCAGCCAAAGGCGCGTCAGGCCGTCACCGTGGAGATAGACGACCGGCTCACCCAACCCCTTACGACGAAAGGCAGTTTCAAGACCAGCGACCGTCGCGCGATCAGGCTCGGTGTAATACGCCCATTCGCGTCGCGGCGACGCTTCTATGGAACTCGGCACGGAGCTCATCGATCCGTCCCTGACGCTGCGTATCGCGCAGGGATCGTCGAGACATCGATTTTCTCGTTGCGCTCCAGATCTAGATACGGGAAGCGTGCGACAGTCGCTTTCACTTCTTTCTGGCGAGTTCCCGGCGCGCCCCAGA
>DATMIZ010000033.1:0-2113 GCA_035554055.1 Baekduia sp.
GCGCGGTGAACCGCGGCCCCCCAGAAGTACTGGTCGCCCTGGAAGGGACAGACAACCGTCGGACGTGCCGCAAGCAGACCGGCAGCCGTCGTCCCTGCGCCTCCGTGATGGACGACGGCAGCAACGCGGGGGAATAGCGAAGCATGGGGAGCGGTCTCGATCGCAATCATGTTGGAGTTGCTCTGGACCCCACGCAGCGCTCCCCAACCGCTCGCGATCACGGCCCGGACGCCGGCCTGTTGCACGGCGTTGCTCACCACAGCACCCAGATGGGCGGGATCGGGCCCGACACTGCTGCCGAAACCGATGTAGATCGGAGGCTCGCCCGCAGCCAGGAAGCTCTCAAGGTCGGGATTCAGAGGTTCCGTGTCCGATCTCCCCTCGCGCAGCCAGAACCCTGTAGCGAGTGTGTCCGGCGGCCAATCCTCAGGTGTGGGTACCAGGCTTGGGCTGTAGCAGTAGAGGGTTTTCGCCGGCGCCGGTGGGTTGCCACGCGGCGTAAGGGCAAGGCTCGCGCTCCGCCAGTCGCGAATCAACCCCGCATAGGGCCGGGTCAACATGCCGACGAGGCGGTAGCTCGCACGGTTGAGCGTCGGGCCAAGGTTGTGCCGGACAACGCCCGGCAGCGGAAACTCACGGGTCGGCGTCAACATCGGGACGGTCAGCGCCCGTACGTGCGGGACACCCAGTTTCTCGGCAAGGTGGGGAGCCGCCAGCGACTTCTGGTGGGCGACGATGACGTCGGGCTGGGTGGACTTTGCAACCGTCCAGCTGTCCTCCAGCATGCCCTGGATCACTGGAAAGACCTCGCCGCGAAGCGAGGGCCGCTTCCGCTCAGGCGTTGGGACAAGCGACTGGAAATCGGCACGAATCGGCCTGAACTCGACCGGGGCGCCCGGAGCGAGCCGCTCAAACCCTGCATCTGCTGTGAGCGTGACGGTGTGACCGCGCTTGCCGAGCAGCTCCGCTAGAGCAACGAAGGGCTCGATGTCACCGGTGCTCCCGGCGGTGAGCACCATGATCGCAGCCATGCGCTGACGCTACCGCGCGATTCGGGAGACGAGCATCAGCCGCGGCCCGTCTGGGCGCTGGCAACGGCCGCGTTGAGCGTCGTCGTACCAAGCGAGTGACGACACGCGCCGCGCCCCGACGAAACAGCGGATCACCGCGTCTCGATCACGGCAGGCAGGCCGCCCTCGATGCTCAGCGTGCCGCGCATGACGAAGTGCGGTACGAACCCATCGCGCAGGCGCGGGCGGAAGCGTCGCGCGAGGATCGCGAGCAGCAGGTGGCTCTCGAGCAGCGAGAAGTTGTTGCCGATGCAGATCCGCGGGCCGGCTGCGAAGGGATGGTAGGAGTGCCCGTGACGGGTGGTCTCGGCATCCCGTGTCCACCGATCGGGGTCGAAGCGGTCGGGAACGGTCCAGAAGTCGGGATGCCGGTGCGTGTAGAACGGCGAGAGCATGATCGTGGCCCCGGACGGCACGTCGAAGCCACCGATCTGGTCGTCCTCGATGGCATCCCGCGCGTAGAAAGGCGCCGCTGGGTACAGCCGCAGGACCTCCTTCACGACCTGAAGGGTGTAGGGGAGGTGATGCAGTTCCTCGAGAGTTGGTGCATGGTCTCCGAGGACGGAGTCGAGTTCCTCGTGCAGCCGCGCAGCGACTTCGGGGTGCGTCCCGAGTACGTACCAGGCCGCCGCCATGGTTCGCGCGGTCGTCTCATGGCCGGCGAAAGACATGGTGATCGATTCATCCCGCAGCAGGGTTTCGGTCATCGCCTCGCCTGTGTCGGGGTCGCGCGCCTCCATGAGTCGTGACAGCAGGTCGTTCGGCCAGTCCGCCTCGCGGATTGCTCGGCGCTCGGCGATCAGTGCGGCGATCGAACCATGCACGAGATCGCGGGCTTTGGCATAGCGGTGGTTGCGCCTGCTCGGCACCTACGCCGGCAAGCGGACGGGAAACATCTGCCTGTCGACGTACGCGATCATCGTCTCGACGGCGCTTTTCATTCGCGTGATCGACTCAGGCGTCTCCGAACTGAACATCGCCTTGAGGATGATCGAGGCGGTGATCAGCATCATCTCTTCCGACAGGTCGACCTCCCGTCCTTC
>DATMIZ010000034.1:0-5878 GCA_035554055.1 Baekduia sp.
TGCGTCCTTGCGCGCGATCGCCGCGCCCGCTTCGACGACTGTTGCCGCCGCGATCGCGATCGGCGCCGGCAGTACGCGTGGCCGGCTTGTCACGCCCGCCACTTCGGAAGCGACCGCGAACGCGTCTGCCACCGGCAGCGCGGCGCCGCAGAGCACGTAGCGCCGACCGTGCTCACCCTTCTCGGCTGCGAGAACGTGCCCGGTGATCGTGTCTTCGATGTCGACGATTGAGATCGTCGTGTCGACGAAGTACTTCAGGCGCCCATCCAGATAAGCGATCATGAGCTTCCCGGTGCCGGTCGCACGGCCGGGTCCCTGAACGGAAGCAGGGTTGACATGTACGACTTCGAGGCTCGATCCGGCCGCGGCGTCCATGACTGCCGCCTCGGAGCGGTGTTTGGACTCCTCATAGACGGAGATGTAGCTCCCACGATGCGGCGAATCCTCGTGGCCGACCGTGCCGTGGGCTTCGCCGAGCGCCGCGGCTGATGAGGTGTGGATCAGGCGCTCGACACCGGCATCGATCGCTGCGCGCGCGACGATCGCGGCGCCCTCGACGTTGACGTGCAGCATCTGGTCGCGATCGCGCGGGCACATCGTGTTGATGCCCGCGACGTTGTAGACGTATCGCGCCCCCTGCATCGCATCGCGCAGAGCCGCCGGATCGAGGATGTCACCGCGCGCCGGCGTGGCGCCGAGCTCCCGCACCTTCGCCGCGGCCTCGTCGCTGCGCGCGAGCGCGATCACCTCGTTCCCGTCTCCTACGAGCCGCGTGATCAGCGCGCCGCCGAGTAGCCCGCTGCCGCCCGTGACCATCACCTTCGTCATGAGCCAGGACGCCGGATCTGGGGCGCGAACTTCGCGACGTACTCGGCACCCGACCACACGGTGATCGCGGCGGCGGCGAGCATCACCCACTCGTCGATGAAGAGTCCGGCGAGCTCGTCACCGGGGCGCAGGATCGCCAGCAGGATCGCCAGGAACTGGACGCCGGCTTTGATTTTCCCGAGCCATGAGGCTTCGACAACCGTCCCGCCGACGGCGACCGCACTACGCAGGCCGAGGATCACCAGCTCACGGGCGACGATCGCTGCTGCAACCGGCGCCGATGCGTGGTCGACGCCGACGAGCGCGAACAGGACCAAGGCGACGAGCAGCTTGTCCGCGGTCGTGTCTAGGAACGATCCGAGCGGCGTGGCCAGCGCCCAGTGCCGTGCGACGCGACCGTCGACGAAATCCGTCAGCGCAGCGATGAAGAAGAGCGCTGCCGCGGCATACGTCGCGGCTGAGCTGCGATCGCCGTCAGCGATCAGCACGAGCGCCATCACGACGGGCGCGAGCAGCATGCGCGAAACCGTCGTCGCCGTAAGAGCACGGTAGGTCCAGGGCGCGCTCCGGGTGCGGTCGGTCACAGCGGCGGCGATGCTACTAAGGAGTCAGTCGGAGAACGTGATCAGTTGACTTCTAGCTGAGCCCGTAGGCGCGATACAGGACCTCGACGGGGTGCACGGACGGCCGCTGTGACTCTTTGGTGATCTGCCAGCGGCACGTTTCGGAGTCGCAGGCGACCTCGTCCGGGTCGGCGGCCTCGATCTGGTCCCACAACGGCTGGCCGACGTCGATCGCGATCTGGTACTTCTCGCGTTTGAGGCCGTACGTGCCCGCGATGCCGCAGCAACGTGCGTCCATCTCGGTGAGATCGAGGCCGGGCACTAGCCGGAAGAGCTCCATCGCCGGCTTGCCGATTCCGTGTCCCTGCTGCTGGCAGGGCGCGTGGTAGGCGATCTTCTCGTCGAGCGGCAGGAAGTCGGTCTTGAGCTCGCCGCGATCGTGCAAATCGACGAGGAACTCGCAGATGTCACGCGTCTGGCGTGAAACCTGCAGGAGGTCATCGTCGTCGTGCAGCTCCAGGACCTCGATCGCCTCGCGCTTGAGCATCAGCGAGCAGCTGGTCGAGCAGGCCACGATCTCTGATCCGTCGGCGATCGACGGCGCGAGCTCAGCCGCGAGCTTGCGCACGTACCGGCGCGCGTCCTTGAACAGGCCCGAGCTCTGCATCGGCAGCCCGCAGCAGCCCTGTTTGGGGATCTCGACGGCGATCCCGTTGTGTTCGAGCACCGCGACCGTCATCTCGGCGAGATGGTCGTCGTAGTAGTCCGCTCCGCAGCCGTGGAAGAACACGACCTTGCGGCGAGCATCCGGCAGCCTCGCGCGCTTGCGCGCCTTGCGGTTGAAGCGGCGCCCGGCGAATCGCGGCAGCGGTGCGTCGCGGTGGACGTGCAGCAGCTTCTCGACCAACCACCGAAACGGCGCGTTGCCGAGTGTCCAGTTCGCGAGCGGCGCCGTCGGTGTACCGAGCTTGCCGAGCAACGCCGAGCGCGTGATGATCCGGTCGCGCAACGCAATCCCATCGTCGCGCTTGAGCTGCGCGCGGGCCTGGGCGTTGATCTCAGCGATTGCCACACCATGGGGGCAGACCTGTGTGCAGATGCCGCAGCCCGAGCAGTAGTCGACCGACGCATCGACCTGGAGCACGCCCGCCTCGCGAAAGCGCTCGGATTGCGGGCCCGCGTACTTCGGGCCGGGGAACAGTGGGGTGACGGCTGAAACCGGGCAGTTCTGCTCACAGATCGTGCACTTGACGCAGTGGTCGAGCGTGGCGCGCATCGTGAGCTCGCCGACGAGATCGCCCTGCTCGACGCCTGCACCGCTCATGCCGGAACCGCCTTTCGGTCGAACGCGTCGAGCGCGAGCGTCGCGGCGGCGTAGCCGGTCACCAGCGAGATGCCGTCGCCCGATTTCTCGCGCCACGGCTCGGCGCCACCGAGGCTGGCGCCGACGACACGCGCATTCGCCAGGACTGTGCCCGCAAGTCGCGGTCGCAGCGCGCCGTCGACGCCGATGCCTGCCTGTGCGATCGGATGTCGGCCGAGGTAGTCGTCACCAAAGCGCCGCTGCCCCGGTCGGGGAGCGTTATCGATCTCGAGCCCGAGGGCCATTTCGCGCGTCACCCAGTCCGATCCGAGGGCGACGGCGCCACTCGCGACCCCGCCTGTGGCGATTACGTACTGAGGCGCCGAATAGGTGCGTTCGTGCCCCGAGATCCGGACGGTGATCGCGGCGATCGCCTCGTCTTCGACGCGGCAGCCGGTCACGACGGCGTTGTTGATGAACTGCCCGCCGGCCTGCCGCAGGAGCGTTTTGAGCACGTCGAGCAGCCGCATGCCCGGCACGGAAGGCGGGAGCGTGGGGATTTCGTAGATGGTGCGCTTCAGCGAGTCGCGCAGGATCTGCCAGGTCTGGCCGGGACGCTTGAGCCCGAGCATCGCCGGCACTGCGATCGCCTCGTCATCCCGGACGAGCTCTCGCAGACGCTCCGCCAGCGCCTGCGCGTTTGCCTCGCGATCCAGAAATCGGGCCAGGTTCAACGCTCCCGGCTCGAGGGCCAGACCATTTGGCCGCGGCAGCGTTGCCGCCCGTGCGCTGACGGCGTATGCGCCGGCGCTCAGGTTGTCCGCGATCAGAGCGGGGTGGAAGTCCTTCATCCCGTCGACGCCGACCACGAGGACCTTCGGCGTGCCGCGCACGTCGCCGGCGGCAATCGAGGCCGGCGCGAGCGCCGACGGCTTGACCGCGCCGAGAGCGGTCGGCAGCAGCAGGTTGCGCGCGCCGGAGCCTTCGTAGCGGTAGCCCGAGAGCGGGCCGCGCGCGACCGCATCGGGCAACCAAGCGAGCGCGTCCTCGACCGTTGACGGCGCGACACGGGAGTAGGGGTGAGGCGCCGCTTTCAGCAACGCCGCTCTGATGGGATCATCGACGACCTGACCGCCGCTGCCGTAGCCGAGGACGTCGATGGTTGCGGGAGCGAGCGTCAGCGCGCCCGAACCCTTGGCCAGCACGATGACCTTCCTACCGGCCTCGGCGAGGCGGACCGCGCTCGTAAGGCCACTGAGGCCCGCTCCGATGACGATCGCGTCAGGGTTCATGCGGAGTCACTCGCAGGGAGGTGTTCGACGTCGAGCAGTCCCTGGTAGATCCAGTCGTCGAGCCTGGACTGCCGTAGCTGATCGCCGTGCAGGATCGGCCAGCTCCCGCGCCAGCGTTCGTCGAGGAACTCGCGCAATGAGCGATTGGCCTGAACATTGTCCAAGCCGTCGACGGCGTGCAGGAGCCCGGTGGCGCGGTAGATGCAGAAGCCGCCTTGGCAAGGACCCATCGCGAGTCGCAGCGCCCTGCGGATGTCGTCGAGATTGGTGGTCCCGGACGACTCCATCTCGGTGACCAGCTTCTCGCGTGAAATGAGCTCGCATTCGCAGATCAGCTCGTTACCCGGCGACGTGAGCTCGCCGCGACGCTCGCGGTTGCGCAGGCGCGCGCCGACGTCGTAGTAGTCGCCGGCTTCTGACCCGGGGAGTGGAGTCTTGGCGGTCGTGCAGGCTCGGTCGTCCCCGAGCTGCGCGCACATCGCGTTGACCGCCTCTTCGGCCATCAGCCGGAAGGTGGTGAGCTTGCCGCCGGTGATCGTGATGAAGCCCCCGACGCCGTCACGCTGGGCGTGGTCGAGCAGGGCGTGAGCGCGCGAGATGTCGCGGTTTGACGCCTCGTCTTGCTTTTTGTCCTCGAAGAGCGGCCGGACGCCGGCCCAGACGCGCAGCGCGCGCGAGTCGCGGAAGCCGGGGACCATGACCTCGCCGGCATCGAGCATCTGATCGACCTCCGCCTGGTCCACAGTCAGGTCATCCGGGGAGTCGGAATGCACATCGGTCGTCCCGATCACCGACACCGTGCGGATCGGGACGAGGATGTCGCCGTCGGCGGGGCGCGCGCAGCGATTGACCACCGTGTTCACGATCCGGTGGTTCATCGCGATCATGATTCCGCGGCCCGGCACGATGTGGACGCCCTCGATGCCGGCCAGGTCGGCGATCTGGCCGGCCCAGGCGCCTGCCGCGTTG
The DNA here is from genome assembly GCA_035554055.1 of Baekduia sp. Taxonomy (GTDB): domain Bacteria; phylum Actinomycetota; class Thermoleophilia; order Solirubrobacterales; family Solirubrobacteraceae; genus Baekduia. Next base: position 4,956 of record DATMIZ010000034.1, read on the forward strand.
ATGGTGAAGCGGGCGTGGACGCGAACCTCCTCACCTGAGCGCACGTCTCGCAGCATCGCGCCGGTGACTTCGTCACCGTCACGATGCACGGCGATACAGCGGTGATAGGTCAGGACGGTGCCGGCGCGGGCGCGAACGCCGTCGGCGAGCGCGTTCAGGAGCTTCCAGGCGTCGATCGAGGCGTCTGGAACCGTGAACGCGCGCTTTATCCGGGGATCGAGGCGCGGTTCGTCGCGGAGGACCTCCGCAGGGTCTATCTCCGCGATCGGGACCCCGGTATCGCGACATCCCTGTAACAGTTCGTCGCCGAACTCAATGGGGTCCTGTGGCGTCGAGACGAACAGGCCGCCCGTGTCTTCGATAGTCGCGGTCGCGACCTTGCGCAGGATCTTGTTCTCGTCGATGCATTCACGCGCGGCGCGTGGATCCTTGACGGCGTAGCGGCCGCCGGAGTGCAGCATGCCGTGGAAGCGGCCGCTCGTGCCTTGGCCGAGGTCGAGGCTGTCCGCAAGCACCGTCCGGTAGCCCCGCAGCGCTGCATCCCAGGCGACGCCGGCGCCGGTGGCGCCGCCGCCGATCACCAGGAGGTCGGTCGAAATGTCCTTCACGAGTACGGATCGGTCTGCCCGATCCCTAATCGTGCCAGTCGAACGTCTTGGTCACGGCACGCTTCCAGTACTTGTACTGCTCGTCGCGGTTGCTCGCCGTCATCTTGGGCTTCCAACGCTTGTCCTCAGCCCAGTTCTCGCGTAGGTCGTCCTGCTTCTGCCAGAAGCCGGTCGCGAGGCCGGCTGCGTAGGCGGCGCCGAGGGCGGTCGTCTCGGCGACCTTCGGGCGAATCACGTCGACGTTGAGGATGTCCGATTGGAACTGCATCAGCAGCTCGTTGCCGACCATCCCGCCGTCGACCTTCAGCGACTCGA
>DATMIZ010000035.1:0-4200 GCA_035554055.1 Baekduia sp.
CTGCAGGCTCCCGAAATCCAAGCCGATGAGGTCGACCCCGCCGAGCAGCGAGCGGCCGTCGAGCACCTGCATGTTCGGCATCGGATAGCCGATGGCGCCTAGAGCGGCCGTCGACTTGCCGCAGCCGGATTCACCAGCCAGCCCCGAGATCCGGCGTCGGTGCAGCGCGAAGTCGAGATCCCAGACAACGGTGTTGCTCTCCCCGTCGCTGCCGCGATACGCGACCGACAGACCCTTGACATCCAGCACCGGAGCATCTTCCAGGCGTGCCTGGTCGCTGGCCTGCTCACTCCGGCGGCCTGTCGCGCGAACGACCATGAGATATTCTCTCCGTCGCGCCCGCCGCCGTCAAGCTGCCCACCGCTGCCGCCACGGGCTCCAGCGACGTGCATATCGCGGCCGATATCCAGGCGGCGTCAGACCGACGCTGTCGCCTGATTGACGTGATGTAAAGTGGCAACGGAGATGGTGGGCATCATCAACGCACCTCGCTGAGTGGCGGTATGTCAACTTACGGTGCCGGCATTGCGCACGTAGGACATATCGAGCTGGTGACGCCGCGGATCGACGCCAGCGTGGAGTTCTTCACCGGCGTGCTCGGCATGACGCAAGTCGGCGAAGAAGGTGACTCGGTTTACCTTCGGGGCTACGGTGACTACCAGCGCGCCTGCCTGAAGCTCACCGCAGGCTCCCAAGCGGCATTGGGACACCTAGCTCTGCGCACGCACGATCGCGACGCCCTCGAAGCCTTGGCTTCCACTATTCCGAACGGTGAGTGGAACGAAGGCGATATCGGTCACGGCGCTGCGTACCGTTTCCAGGATCCCGATGGCCATCGGCTGGAGCTCTACTTCGATGTCGACCGCTACGAGGCCCCGGCGTGGGAGGCTCCGCCTGCCAAGAACGAGTATCAGCGTCGCGGCGGCGTCGGAGTGGGCGTCAAGCGTTTAGACCACGTGAATCTGTTCTGCGCGGATGTAGCGAAGAACCGCGCTTTCGCGGAGTCGACCCTGGGGTATCGCACGCTCGACCTGATCGTGGACGACGACGAAGCCGAGATCGGCGCGTTTATGACACGCACGATTGCGCCCTTGGAGCTCATCTACACGTGCGATCTAGCAGGCCGGTCGGGCCTATTGCACCACACCGCGTTCTGGGTCGACACGCGTGAGGAGGTCCTGCGAGCAGCCGACATCCTTAGTGGGCATGGCATTGCGATCGAGGTGCCGCCGGCGCAGCACACGATCGGGCGCAGCTTTTTCGTGTACGCCTTCGAACCGGGCGGCCACCGCATCGAGGTGACGACGGGTGCAGACTTCGTCTACGAACCAGACGCCACGACACGGATTTGGACCGCGGCTGAACGCGGCGCCGGTGTCGGTTGGGGCACGAAGTTCCCGTCGACATGGACAACCCATGGGACCTAGATGACCGATCAGCGAGGAGAAGACATGGGCGGCGAGATGATCGATGTCAAGACACCTGACGGCGTAGCCGACGCGTACCTGGCCGATCCGGGGAGAAACGAGAAGGGACGCCCGACGGTTCTGCTCCTGATGGACGTATTCGGCCTACGACCGCAGATCAAACGAATGGCGGACCGCGTCGCGTCGCGGGGTTTCGTCGTGCTTGCGCCCAACGTCTTCTACCGTGCCGGACGCGCACCGCTGGTGCCGATCGACGGCCTCGACGACCCCGCGCGGCGGGACTCCCTGTTCGAGAAGATCAGACCGATGATGCACGACCTAACGCCGGAGCGGATGGCGAGCGACGGCGGCGCCTACCTCGATCGCCTTCAACAGGGCGGCTGGCCAGCGGTCGCGGTCATCGGTTACTGCATGGGCGGCCGTATGGGATGGGAGATCGCGACCGCGTTTCCCGACCGCGTGGCAGCACTCGGAGCGTTCCACACGGGTGGCCTGGTAACCGACGATGTCACAAGCCCGCACCGCAAGGCGGAGCGCATCGCGGCGGAGCTCTACTTCGGCCATGCCGACAACGACCACAGCATGACCGCCGAGCACATCGCGACCCTGGAACACGCACTCGATGACGCCGGCGTGCGCTATCGCTCTGAGGTCTACGAGGGAGCACCGCACGGGTACACGATGGCCGACTCGGCCGCATATCACGAGGTGGCGACCGAGCGCCACTTCGCCGAGGTGTTCGCACTGCTCGAACGGACGATTGCCCACGAGCCGTGAGTCGGCACGAACGACCAGCGCACCGCCTCGCGTCTGCCAGCAGCGAGCTCAGCCTTGATTCGACCGCGACCGCGCCTGCGCGAGTCGAGCGTGGATGGGTGCTCATGATGGGAGGTGTCCAGATGATCGGTCCGCTCTCGATCGATGCCTACCTACCGGCATTCCCGCGCATCGCTGACGAGTTCGGGGTTGGGGCGTCGGCCGTCCAGTTCACGCTCAGCACCTACATGCTCGGCAGTATCGCCGGCGTTGTACTGACGGGACCTCTCAGCGACCGCTTCGGTCGCAAAGGGCCCATGCTCTGCTGTTTGATGCTGTTCGGCATCGCCTCGCTGGCGTGCGCATTCGCGACGTCGATCGAGCTTCTGGCTGCGGCTCGCGTCCTCGAGGGATTTGCGGCCGCGGCAGCAGGGGTGCTTCTCGTAGCGACGGTCCGCGATCGGGCATCGGGCGTCGAGGGCGCCCGCATCCAGTCGTGGCTCGTGACCGTGATGATGGTGGCCCCGATCGTGGGTCCGCTGATGGGGTCAGGGATCCTGGCCGTCGCTTCCTGGCGCTGGATCTTTGTGTTGCTCGCGGGCTGTGCAGCACTGTGGACGCTCGTCATCGCTACGTGCTTCCGTGAGACTCTGCCGCCCGAACGGCGACACGCTGCAGACGTGCGCCAGGCGTTCCGCGGCCTTCGCCTGCTCGCCGATCGGCGATTCCTCGCCCCCGCCATCGCAGCCGGCGTATCGCTAGGCGCCTTGATGGCGTACCTGGCCGGGTCCTCACTCGTGCTCCAGGGCGCATACGGCCTATCACCTGAGCAATTCGCGGTCCTGTTCGGGCTTAACGCCTTCGGGATCATGCTCGCCACAGGACTCAACCGTCGTCTCCTTCACCGCTTCGCGCCTTTCCAGATCATGGTCGGCGGAATGTTTGCGTCAGCTGCCGCGGCGCTCATGTTGCTCGCCGGTGCTGGCCTCGCGCCAGACACGCTCGTCGCGGTCGCGCTGCCGCTCGCGTTTCTCGTCGCATCATGGGCGCTGATCCAGCCCAACGCGATCGTCTTGATCATGCACGACCACGCCACTCATGCCGGGACGGCATCGTCATGTTTGCGCGTCCTGCAGGCGTGTCTCAGCGCCGTGATCGCCCCGCTCGCGGGAATCGGCGCAGCCACCTCGGCACTCCCCCTGGCCGTTCTCATCGCCGTCCTGTCGATCACGGGACTGGCGCTCACGGTGGTACTCATGAGCCGTTCATCCTTTCCGGGCGTGGAGCCGGTGTGCGATTCCGCCGCGGCGGCGTGAGACCGATACTTGATCAGGCGTCGCGGAGCGCCGGAAGGATGTCAGCGGCGATTACCTCGAGTTGTGCCCTGTCTTCGCCGGCTGGATGAATCAGCAACTCGTCCACCCCAGCGCCACCGAGCTCGATCAGCTGCTCGGTTACCGCGTCCGCACTGCCGCGCAGAACGATCTCTGGCGGCGGCGGCCAGCCGTCGTAGAGCGCCGAGAACCATGCGTCCACCTCAATCTGCGGGCGATCGATTGCGATGTATGCCCGCTTGGACATAGGGAACTCGTCGGGGTCGCGCCCCGCCTCCGACAGAAGCTCACAAAGCCGAGCGACCTGCTGCGCACACTCAGCCGTTGTCGTCGCTCCTGATCCGATCCACGCATCCGCCATCAGCGCGGTCCGTCGCAATGCTGGCTCAGCGCCCGCACCGAACCAGATCGGCAGTGGCGTTTGCATTGGCTCGGGCTCGATTCGGGCCGCTTGAAGCTCGATGCCGCTCCCGGTGAACTCCACCTGCGTCCCGGTCCACAGCAGTCGCAGCACCTTCACGTAGTCCTCGAAGCGCTCGACACGATCGGTCGACGGCACTGCAAACGCGGAATGCGGGAGTTCCCGTACGCCCAACCCGAGCCCAAGGTCCAGGCGGCCGTCGCTGAGATGGTCGACCGTGGCTGCAGCCCGCGCCAGCCGGACAGGCTGCTGCAACCCCAGA
>DATMIZ010000036.1:0-15391 GCA_035554055.1 Baekduia sp.
GACCGGTATGGCCTGAGCAGGACCGCGACCCCTATGCGTAGTCAGGGTCGGATTGAGGCAGGGAGTGTAGAAGATCGCCGCTCAGGTGGTCTTGGCGAGCTTGAGCGCTGCCGCCAGATCAGGCGGTAGCGGGCTCGTGACATCGACCTCGGCGCCGGTGACGGGGTGGGTGAATGCGAGGCGCGCGGCATGCAGGAACTGCCGCTGGAGTCCGTATGCGCCCTTGACCCCATAGTCGGGGTCGCCGCAGACGGGTAGCCCGATGGCCTGGAGATGCACCCGAATCTGGTGGGTCCTGCCTGTCTCGAGCGTCACACGCAGCAACGTGGCCTTCGGCAGGGCCTCCTCGATGACGAAGTGGGTGCGTGCTTCGCGTGGCGAGTCGGTGTCCGTCGAGTGTTTGGTGCGTGCACGGCGATCGCGGCCGATCGGTACATCGATTGTCCCGCTGCGGGACTGCGGTCGCCCGCGTACGAGCGTCAGGTATTCGCGCGAGATCGTCCTTGCCTGGAGCTGATCCTTGAGCAGCCGGTGCGCTTCGGCGGTCTTCGCGACGACCAACAGGCCGGACGTTTCGCGGTCCAGACGGTGCACGATCCCGGCGCGCCACTCCTCGTCGCCCCCTTCGGCGTCGCCGGCGAGCAGCTGCGCGAGCGTGCCGTGCGAATGCCCAGGCGCCGGATGCACGACGAGGCCTGCGGGCTTGTCGACGACAAGCAGATCAGCGTCCTCGTAGGCCACTGCCACGTCGACATCGGCCGCGACTTCGTCGGGTGCCTGCGCCACGACCGGTTCGGTGACAACGATCTCGTCGCCGGCAGAAACGACGTGCCGCTTCGCGACCGCCTGCCCCCTCACCGTCACCGCGCCCGCATCGATGAGCCGCGCCGCGCGCGATCGCGACCCGAGAGCATCGGCGAGGAACACGTCGAGACGCTGACCCGCGTCAGCCGCCGTCGCGGTCAGGTGCACGGTCGATCACCACGATCAGTATCAAGACGCCGACGGTTATCGCGCTGTCGGCGACGTTGAAGGCCGGAAAGGATGGGAATTTGACGAAGTCGGTGACAGACCCGAGTCGCACACGGTCGATGATGTTCCCGATCGCGCCGGCCAGCAGCATGCCTGTCGGCAGCCACACCCAAGGGCGTCCTACGTGACGCGCGAAGTAGTAGATGAGGGCACCCATCGCGATTGCGACGACTACGACTACGATCGCACCGCTACCGGCGAACTGACCGAACGCGACGCCGTCGTTGCGAACGTGGACGAGATCGAGGAACGATGTCAGGCGCTTGTGCTCACCGGGCTCGATATCGCGCCTGACGATCGCCTTTGTCAGCTGGTCGAGCACCAGGATCGCTGCAGCGAGCGCGCCCGCGCGCAGCCAGGGACTAGACATCTGACTAGCCCGCGATCGCGCCGGCGACGATGCCCGCGACGATCTGCAACAGGAAAATCGCCACGATCGGACTGATGTCCAGCGGGCCGATCATCGGAATGAAACGCCGGAACACCCGCAGATATGGCTCGACGACGTCGTTGAGGAAGTCGAAGATCGATCGGCTCCACATCGAATACGGGATCCGAGCCCCGAACTGAAACGCCATCCGCACCAGGATGTGGACAAAGATCAGGGCGGTGTAGACAAGCGCGAGGATACGGACGTAGTCCGCGATGTCACCGCGCACATCGGCGAAAACGAACATCAACCGATCACCGCCGTCGTCGCATCCTCAAACGCCTCGCGGATGCCGCCTGCCTCGAGCGCGGCCAAGCCCTTGAGCGTCACTCCACCGGGCGAGCTGACCGCTTCGCGCACCGCCGCGGCGTCGTCCTGGCGTGCAGCGATCAGCGCCGCGCCACCGGCGAGCGACGCGACGGCCATCCGGGTGGCCTGCGCCTGCGTGAGGCCGTGGTTGACGCCGGCCGCACTCCAGGCTTCGACGACGAGCGCCGCATATGCCGGACCGACTCCGCCGATCGCAGTGGCGGCCTCGACTTGCGATTCGGCCACGACGACGGTCTCGCCGACGCGGGCAAAGAGGCTCTCCGCCTGGGCCTGCGCCTCGCCACCTTCAGCGATGACGGTCAGGCCTTGCCCGAGCTCGGCGGCAATCGACGGCATCACGCGCGCAACCTTGGCCTGCGGGTAGGCGTCCTTGAGCTCGTCGAGCGTCACGCGCGCAAGGGTTGAGATGACGGTCTTTGCATCGGCCGTCATCTCTGCGGCGACGTCGGCGAGCTGGTGTGGCTTGTGGCACAGGATCAGGATGTCGGCCGTGCGCGCCAGCTCCGCGTTGGAATCGCAGCGTTGACCCCCGACTTCGGCTGCCAGCTCCTCCCCGCTGCCTGAGCCCGAATCCGTGATCAGCACAGGTTCGTTCCAGCCGCGGACGAGCGCGCGCGCCAAGTTGCCAGATCCGACGACCCCGATCACAGCAGGCACTCTACGCGGAGAGTCCGATCAGGCTTGGTTGAAGAAGCCCTTTTCGATCAGCTGGGCGCGTTCCTCGGCCGAGAGATCGACGTTCCGCGGCGTGAGCATGAACACCTTGTCGGCGACGCGCTGCATGCCGCCATCGAGTGCGTATGTGAGCCCAGAGGCGAAATCGATTAGACGCTTCGAAAGTTCGGTGTCGGTGGTCTGCAGATTCAGCACGACCGGAATGTCATCTTTGAACCGGTCGGCGATCTGCTGCGCGTCGTTGAACGACTTCGGGATCACGAGATGGACGCGGACGTTGCCGCCGTTGCCATTGCGAGGAGGCGGCGGCGGCGGCGCGGCGGCGCGACTTGATGCACGGACCGGCTCGTCGGAGAACATGTCATCGAAGTCATCACGCGGACGCGCACGCGGGCTGCGTCGCGAGGGCGCGCGCTCGACAGGACGCTCGTCGTATTCGCGCTCGGCGCGGTACGGATCGTTGTCGTAGGCAACGTCTCGCTCCTCGGCGAGGCCGAAGTAGACGAGGGTTCGATGCCACGAGTCGCGCAAAGCCACGTCCCACAGGTTAGACGCGTAAACCCAGATTCCTTCACATCAGCTGAACAATTTCGTTCCGATGCGCACAATCGTCGCGCCTTCCTGGGCCGCGACAGCGTAATCCTGGGTCGTTCCCATCGAGAGCTGTGGCAGGCCATGGACGGCAGCGAGCTCGGCCAGCGCGGCAAACCAACGCCGGCTGTCCTCAGGGTCATCTGCCCGTGGCGGCATCGTCATCAGTCCGACCGCGCGGCACGGGAGGCGATCGAGCGCGTCCTGCAGTTCGGCGGGCATGAACCCGCTCTTGCCCTCCTCAGCGGCGATGTTGACTTCGATCAGGACCTGAGTGGTAGCGGTCGCGTGCTTGGCAAGCTCGCGCAACACCGAATCGCTGCCGACCGAGTGGATCCAGCGCACGAGCGGCAGCACCGTCTTTACCTTGCGTGACTGCAGATGGCCGATGAAGTCCCACGTGAGCTCGGGATGCAGCGCCTGCTTGCGCTCGAGCTCTTGCGCACGGTTCTCCCCCACGAGGGTGACGCCGGCCTCGGCGAGCGCGCCGAGCTGCTCGGCATCGAGGTACTTCACCGCCGCCAGGATCTCGACGTCTGGGCCGATCTCTGCGCGGATCGTCTCGAGGTTGCGCCTGACGACCGCCGGATCTAGGTCCGCCACACGATCCCCGCCTGCCGTCCGGTGACGCCGCCGTCGCGGCGGTGTGAGAAGAAGCGCGCGTCGCAGATCGTGCAGAGGCCGAGGTCGCGCAGTGAATCGATGCGGCGATCTGCGATCCGCTTGCCCGCGGCGGCTTTGAGATCGGCGTTGTCGCCTTCCAGATGCGGTTTGAGCCGCTCGCGCGCCTCGCCCGCGACCTCGTAGCAGCACGGCCCGGCTCCGGGGCCGATGACCGCGTGCAAGGTGTCGTCGGCGGCACCGCGGGCGCGCATCAGATCGATCGTCGTCTCGAGGATGCCGTCGACGATGCCGCGCCAGCCGGCATGGACGATCGCGACCGCAGATTCGCTCGAGAAGGCGACCGGCAGGCAGTCGGCGGCGAGTACGACGGCGGCGAGATCGCGCCGTTCGGTGATGTGCGCGTCGGCGTCCGGCGTTTTCTGGAGATCGGAGGACTCGTCCCAGACCTCAATATCGGTGCCGTGGACCTGGTGGCCTTGGACCAGCGGCAGGCCGATCGACGCGCTCAAACGGCGGCGATTCTCACGCACGGCGTCGGCGTCGTCGTCGGTCCACAGCCCGAGATTCAGCGACTCGTATGGTGCGCTCGACACACCTCCCGACCGCGTGGTGAACAGCGCGGCGCCACCGGGCATCTCAACCTTGATTGCGAAGTTCACGGCGCGGCGAGCGTAGCGCCGGTCACCGCAGGGCCGCCTCCAGTTCGGCCTCGCGACCACTGACCTCGCCGTCCAGTTTTTCCCGCAGCGTCCGCCGCAGGCGCTTGCCGATTTCAGGCCCGGGCGTGATTCCGGCCGCGATCAGATCGTCGCCGTCGATCTCGAGCTTCACGTCGCGCCACTCCAGCAGCCAGCGCTCGGCTGCCGCCCTGCTCCCTCGGGCCCCGGACAGAGCCACTGCCTCGTCGCAAAGATCACGCAGCACGGTCGCGACCTTCGATGGCGGACCAGCCGGCGCCGGGCGCACTCCGACGCAGTCGAGCAGGATCGCGAACTCCGACGTCTTGAAGCGCAGCGCGGACAGCCACTGCGCGTTCTCGACCGCCGACCCGAGGATCATCAGATCCGTACGCGAACCGGTCGGCGCGATCTCAAGAGCGCGCCCGACGATCTCCGGATCCAGCGTCAGCGGCGGTGTGAGCCCGAGGTTCATCGCTGCGTGCAGCACCGCGAGCGGGTTCGGTTCGCGCAGCGCGAGCTTCAGCTCGGTGCCGCGACGTTTGCCGCTGATCGTCTCGAGGGCGTCGTCGGCGACGGCCGCCACCGCGAGCTCGGCTGTGTACGGCTCGATCGTGAAGCCAAGTCTGACCGCGTAGCGGACGAGGCGCCACAGGCGGGTCGGATCGTCCGCGAAGGAGCGATCGTGCAGCACACGAAGCCGACCCGCCTCGAGGTCCTCAAGTGCGTCCGGATGCGCGACCAGATCGCCGGTCAGCGACAGCGCCATCGCGTTGATCGTGAAGTCGCGCCGCTCCAGATCCCGTTCGAGCGTGACGCCGGTTGTCACGTCGGGCAGCGCACCGGGCGCCGCATACGTCTCAGAGCGGGTCTGCGCGACGTCGAAGAGAAGCCCGTCGTCGCCGGCCTTGACGGTCCCGAAACGCTCGCTCTTGCCGCGCAGCTTCCCGAAGCGACCGGCGATCTCCATCGCGCTCTGCGTGGTGACGAGGTCGATCTCGGTAGGCGTGCGGCCGAGCAGTAGGTCGCGTACGGCACCGCCGACGATCCAGACAGGCTCGGATGGTTCGACGGCTTCGAACAGCTTGCGGCCGCCCGGAAGGGCCCGCAGGGCGGCGATCGCTTCGGCGGGGGTGGCCACTGACCGATCCTCGCACGCCCGTAGGCTGTCGGGCGATGCGCCCGTTTCCGCATATCGGCCGGCGATGGCTCGCCGCCGGCGTGGTGGCGATCCTTGTTGGCGCTGCGGCCGTCGCCGGACTGGTCGTCTCCTCCAGTCGCCCCGGCAACATCTCCAACCCTGACGTCGAGTACGTCGCAACGCAACCGCCGCCGGTCGAGAAGCCAAAGCCCGCCAAGCAGTTCAGCTGGCCGTTGTACGGCTACACACCCGCGAGGACGCGGTACCTACCGCTGGAGACAAACGGCCTGCGCCCGCCGTTTGGGCGCGTATGGCGCCTCGGCGGCGCGACACTCCTGGAATTTCCGCCGGTGATCTGCGGCCAGGGGATGTTCATTGTCAAGAACACCGGCTCGGTCTACGCGATCCGCCGCAGCGACGGATATCTACGCTGGACCAAGCGCCTCGGACGGCTCGCGGCGTCCTCACCCGCCTGCGGCAACGGCACCGTGTACGCCACGATCCTCCAGACGAGCCGTGGATCGAAACGGGGGCGCGTCGCCGCACTGAAGGCCAAGACCGGCGCCACGCGCTGGTCGCGAGTGCTCCCCAGCCGCAGTGAATCGTCACCGCTGCTGTTTCGCGGACGGCTGTACTTCGGCTCGGAGGACGGTCGGGTGTATGCCCTCGACGCCAAGACCGGCAGCGTCAAATGGATCTACCGTGCCGGCGGCGCGGTGAAGGGCGCCTTGGCGATGGACGGCGGCAAGCTCTATTTCGGCGATTACGCCGGTCAGGTGACCGCCCTGGACCGCGCGACCGGCAGACGAGTGTGGCGGTCGTCGACCGGGGGCAGCGGCCCGCTCGGCGCAGGCGAAGGCAACCTGTATTCGACCGCCGCCGTCGCCTACGGACGCGTCTTCATTGGCTCGACGAACGGCTTCGTCTACTCGTTCAGCTCACGGACCGGCCGCCTGGCCTGGCGCCACAAGACCGGCGGCTACGTCTACTCGTCGCCGGCCGTCGGGCCAGCCGGAGGCGGCACCGTCTACATCGGCTCCTACGACGGCACCTTCTTCGCGTTGGATGCGCGCAGCGGCAAGGTCCGCTGGACACGCAAGAGCGGCGGCCGGATCTCCGGGGCGGCGGCGATCTTCGGGGACATCGTCGCCTACGCCAACCTCGGACGGCGCTCGGTCGCACTCGTGAGCGCCAGCACCGGCCGTCTGATCTGGTCGCGGAACAACGGCGGCTTTGACCCCGGCATCTCCGACGGCAAGCACCTGTACCTGCAGGGCTACTCGATGATTCAGGCCTGGCAGGAGCGCAAGCGTTAGCTGCGGCTACAGGCGCACGCCGACACCGGCCTCAGCGATCGCCTGCTTTGCCTCAGCGATCGAGAACCTCCGGTAGTGAAAGATGGACGCCGCCAACGCGGCATCGGCGCCGGCCTGCAGCGCTTCCACCAGATGTCGTGGCTCGCCGGCCCCGCCACTGGCGATGACCGGTACCGAGACGGCCTCGCTGACCGCGCGGACAAGCGCGAGGTCGTACCCGTCGGTGGTGCCGTCGCGGTCCATCGAGGTGAGCAGGATCTCGCCGGCGCCGCGGCGCACGCCCTCGCGCGCCCATTCGACGGCGTCAAGCCCCGTTGCCGTGCGCCCGCCCGCTACGAACACCTGACCGTCCTTCGCGTCGATTGCGAGCACGACGCACTGCGACCCGAAGCGCTGGGCGAGCTCGTCGATAAGCCCGGGACGCGCAACGGCGGCGGAGTTGATCGACACCTTGTCGGCGCCGGCATCCAAGACGGCCTGTGCATCGTCGACCGAGCGGATCCCGCCGCCGATCGTGAACGGGATGAAGACATTGTCCGCGGTCCGCCGTGCGAGCTCGACGATCGTGTCGCGCTGCTCGTGCGTCGCGGTGATGTCGAGGAAGATGAGCTCATCTGCGCCCTCGGCGTCGTAGCGCTCGGCGAGCTCGACCGGATCGCCTGCGTCACGCAATCCGACGAAATTCGTGCCTTTGACGACGCGGCCGTTGTCGACGTCCAGGCATGGGATCACGCGTTTGAGGTGCACTACTGACCGTCAGGCACGGCTCGCGGCGGGCGCTGGCTCTGCATCGGATCGAGCGCGGCCTGGCCCTCCTGCACGGTGAAGCGCCCTTCATAGAGCGCCTTGCCGGAGATCACGCCGCCCAGGTTCACAGCGCGCAGCTCGCGCAGCTGCTTGAGGTCCTCGACCGAGCCGATCCCTCCTGAGTACAAGAATCGGCCGCGCACGATCTTCGCGATCGCGGCGACCTCGTCCGTGTCGATGCCTTCCAGCATCCCGTCACGGTCGACGTTGGTGTAGACGAATTGGTGAACGCCGCGGTTCTGCAGACCTTGAATGACGGCGTCGGCGGGCATCTTGGTGGTCTCCTGCCACCCCGATGTGGCGACGTTTCCGCCACGGGTGTCGACGCTGACGATCACACGATCGCGGAACGCGCCGAGTACGTCGTCGAGGAAGTTGACGTCGACGAACGCCGCGGTCCCCAGGATCACACGCTCGGCGCCGGCGTCGAGCGCCGCGCGCACGGCCTCGAACGTGCGGAGACCGCCGCCGTACTGGACCGGGACCCGGAGTTCGGTTGTGATCTGTCGCAGGTGCGCGAGCGACTTCGGCGTGCCGCTCTTGGCTCCGTCGAGGTCCACGATGTGCAGGAAGCGCGCACCGGCCGATACCCAGGCACGGGCCGCCTCAAGCGGCGAATCCTCATAGACGGTCGCCTGGTCGAAGTCGCCTTTGACGAGGCGCACGGCCTTCCCGCCGGAGATGTCGATTGCCGGATAGAGGATCACGCTGGGGCTCCTGCGACTGAACACATGGAAGCGAAGTTACGCAATAGCGCCAAACCATGAGTTGACGACTTCTCCGGATGGAACTGGCAGCCGACGACGGCGCCGCGCCCGACGACCGACGCGAAGGGGCCGCCGTAGTCCCCGGTCCCGATGATCGTGTCGATATCGGCCGGTAGGGGCACGTAGGAATGGACGTGGTAGAAGGCCGCTCCGTCAGGCAGTCCCGCGATCAGCGGGTGCTCCCGGCGCCAGTGCACGTCGTTCCAGCCGATGTGCGGGATGTTGAGCTCGCCGGCATCCAGCGCCACGACCTCCCCCGCGAGCAATCCGAGCCCTGGTGTGTCGCCGTTCTCTGCCGAGCGCTCGAAGAGCAGCTGCATTCCCAGACAGGAGCCCAGAATCGGGCGACCAGCAGCGGCGATCTCGCGGATCAGTTCGTCGAATCCGCCGCGGCGCAACTCATCCATCGCCGGAGCAAACGCCCCCACCCCCGGCACGATCACACCGTCGGCGCTGCGGATCGCCTCGTGATCGCCCGTAAGCAGTACCTCGGCGCCGGCCCGCTGCACCGCCTTCTCGACGGAGCGGCGATTGCCCATGCCGTAGTCGATGACGGCGATGGTCGGCCGCGGTCCGCCAGCGTTCATCCGGTGAGCGTCCCCTTGGTGCTCGGGATCCCTGGCTCTGTGGGATCGATCGCGACGGCGCCGCGCAGCGCACGCGCGAACGCCTTGAAGAGCGCTTCGATCATGTGGTGGGCATTGGTGCCCTCATTGACTTCGAGATGCAGCGTGAGACGGGCCGCGGAGCTGACGGCGCGGAAGAACTCGTCTGTCAGCTCGTGATCGAAGCCACCGGTGCCGCCGGGCGGCAGATCGGCGTTGAAGTGCAGGAACGGACGTCCCGAGATGTCGAGCGTCGCCTCGGCGCGGGCCTCGTCCATCGGTACGACGGCGTGGCCATAGCGGTAGATGCCGGCACGATCCCCCAAGGCCTTGTCGAGCGCCTGCCCGAAAGCGAGGCCGGTGTCTTCGACGGTGTGATGCGCGCCCGTCTCCAGGTCGCCGACAACCCGCACGTCGAGGTTGAGTCGCGCGTGGCGTGCGAGCAGATCGAGCATGTGATCGAGGAAGCCGACGCCGGTATGGCGCTCACCGGTCCCCGCCCCATCGAGCTCGAGCGTCACCGAGACATCGGTCTCTTTCGTCTTGCGGTCGACTTTCGCTGTGCGGATCATCGCTCTCCATTCTGGCGCAGCGCCATCGAATGCGCGTGCTGTGGGAATCCTTCGGCCTCCGCGATCGGTACGCCGGCTGTCGCGAGTCGCGCGGCGGCAGTGCGATCGAGGCGGATCTCCGATACACGCCGGCGAAAGTGCCCGGGGTTGAGCCCCGACGCGAACCGCGCGGCGCCGTCCGTCGGAAGAGTGTGGTTCGAGCCCGCGACGTAGTCGCTGAATGCGGTCCCCGCCGCTGGCCCGATGAGGATGCAGCCGGCGTGCCGGACCGCCGGCGCCAGCGCCTCGGCGCGGTCGCCGACGAGCTGCAGGTGTTCGGGCGCAAACTCCTCGATCGCCGCCAGCGGGTCGTCGGTCTGCAGGAGCGCGACCGTGGCGTCGCCGGGGGCCGCGGCAGCGCGTTCCGAGGCGAAATCAAGTAGTTCGGAGCCGAAGCAGACGAGGATCGCGAGGGATCCGGCACCGTGTTCGGCCTGCGCGAGCAGGTCGGCTACAACCGCTTCGTCGTCGACGCCCGGACCGGCGACGATCATCAGGTCGGACGGACCGGCGAACATGTCGATGCCGACGTCGCCAAAGACGCGGCGCTTGGCCTCCTGCACATACGGACCGCCGGGCCCCGCGATCACATCGACGCGCTCGATCGTGGCCGTGCCGTAGGCAAGCGCGGCGACCGTGTGTGCGCCCCCGCTGCGCAGGAACTGATCTGCACCACAGAGCGCTGCGGCGGCGAGCATCACCGGATGGCTCCGCGGCGCGCAGACGACGATCTCGTCCACGCCGGCGGCGCGGGCCGTGATGACACCCATCACGATCGACGACGGGTACGGATTGCGACCGCCGGGCGCGCAGATCGCCGCGCGGCGCACCGGCGTCTCGGTCACCGTCACGGTGTGCCCTTCGGGCAGCGTCACCGTCCTGGAGTCGGCGATCCAGGCGTCGGCAACGGCGCGGACGTTGGCGCGTGCGACCTCAAGCCCGGCCCTGACGGCCGGGTCGAGCGCGTCCAAAGCGCGCTCGAGCTCCTCACGCGGCACGACTATCGATTCCTGCAGTCCGTCCAGCTCGGCCGCGTAGCGGGCCAGTGCGGCGTCGCCGCCGGCACGGACGTTGGCGACGATCCGCTCGACGTCAGCGGCCACCGAGGCCGGCTGCGGGATCAGCGCGCGGAGTTCGGCGGCGGTCCCTACGCGCTCAACGCGCACGGAGGCGCTCCAGTAGCGCGTCGATCTCTGTCACGCGCGTGCGGTAAGCCACCGGATTGGCGATCAGGCGCGCAGTCGACCGGCCGATCTCCTCGCGGACGACAAGCCCGTTCTCCCGCAGCGTGGTCCCGGTCGCGGTGAGGTCGACGATCGCCTCGGCAAGGCCTGTCAGCGGTGCGAGCTCGACGGAGCCTTTGACCTCGACGATCTCGACCTGGCGGCCGGTCTGCTCGAAGTGCTTTGCAGCCGTGCGCGGGTACTTCGTGGCGACCCGGACGACTCCGAGGTGACGCAGCGCCTCCTCCATCGAATCGTCGTCTGCGATCGTCGCGACGACCATCGTGCAGGCACCGAGCCCGAGGTCAAGCAGCTCATAGACGCTCTTCGACGATTGCTCGGCGAGCACATCCTTGCCCGTGATGCCGATGTCCGCAGCCCCGGACTCGACGTAGGTCGGCACGTCGGAAGGCCGCATCGTGATGATCCCGAGATCGGCGAACAGCAGCTTGCGATCGTTCGTGCGCACCTCGGCGGTGTCGATCCCAACGGACTCGAGCAGATCGAGCGTCTCGGCCATCAGCGCGCCGCGTGGGACCGCGATGCGGAGTTTTCTCATTGTTCCTGCCCGGCGATCGCGAGGTGCACCATGTCTACGCCGAGAGCGAACCCGACGGCGGGGAGATCGCGGCCGAAGCGCGCGAGTAGATCGTCATAGCGCCCGCCCCCGCCGATCGGCGCCCCGAGACTCGGGTGCAGCACCTCGAAGATGGCGCCGGTGTAGTAGCCGAGACCGCGATTGAGCCCGAGGTCAAAGACGATGCGGCCGGCGACGTCCTCGCTGAGGCGCTCATAGACCTGGCGCAGCCCGAGCACGGACTGCTCGGCCTCGCCCGGTAGGTCGGAGAGCACCTCAGGACCACCGCGGGTCTGAAGGATGTCCGCAATGAAGCGCTCGTCCTTGGGCGACAGGCCGAGGTCAAGCAGGGCCTGCCCAAGCGACACGAAGTCCCGCATCGCCAGCTCCTGCAGCACCGGGGCGTGCCGCTCATCGTCCACGCCGAACCCGCGCAGGAGAGCGCCGAGCAGCGCCGAGGAGCCCAGCGCGATGGAGTAGTCGGCGAGGCCGATCGCGTCCAACGAACGCGCAATCATCGTCAGCGTCTCCGCGGTGCCCTCCGGGGCCGGAGCCCCGATCAGCTCAACTCCGGCTTGGAGGAACTCGCGCATCTGCCCGCGGTGCGGCTGCACGGCGCGGTAGGAATGCGCCATGTAGCAAAACCGAAACGGTGGCTCCACGCCTTCGTAGCGCGTCGCGGCAACGCGTGCGATCGGCACCGTCATGTCCTGCCGCAAGGCCAGCACGTTGCCGCGCTCGTCGAAGACACGGTACGCGGGATCGACGCCCGTCGCGCCGAGCTGGAGCACGTCCTCGTACTCGATCGCAGGCGTGTAGATCTCCCCGTAGCCGGCGTCCGTGAACACTCCGAGCAGTCGCTCGGAGATAGCGCGAAGCTCGCGCATCTCTTCGGGCAGGACGTCGCGCGTCCCGCTGGGCGTGGGAAAGATCATCCGAATCTGAGGACCAAGTTAGAGCCGATGCGCCTGCAGCGGCTCTGTGACGACGCGTTCGATCTGTGCGCCAAGCTCGCGGAGGCGCTCGTCGATGCGCTCGTATCCACGATCGATCTGGCTGATGTTGCCGATCTCGGTACGTCCCTCTGCGCACAGCGCCGCAAGCAGCACGGCCATCCCGGCGCGAATGTCCGGTGACTCGACGCGGGCGCCGCGCAGTCGTGCCGGTCCCGTGACGAGCGCACGGTGCGGATCGGAGATGAGGATATTCGCGCCCATCGAGATCAGCTTGTCGCAGAAGAACAGGCGCGACTCGAACATCCACTCGTGAATCAGAGCCTGGCCCTCGGACTGGGTCGCCAGGGCGACCGCGATCGAGGTCAGGTCCGCCGGGAACTGCGGCCACGGTCCGTCCTGGACCTTGCAGATGTGGTCGCCCATGTCGCGCTGAGCGATGAGCTTCTGGCCGCCGGGCACGATCACGTCGAGTCCGTCGAGCTCGCTGTGCAGCCCAAGCCGCTCGAAGACGAGGCGGATCATGCGCAGATCCTCGGGCTCGGTCTGCACGATTCGCAATTCGCCGCCCGTCACACCGGCGATCGCCATGAAGGAGCCGATCTCGATGTGGTCGGGCCCGATGCGATGGCTCGTACCGGAAAGTTCGCGCGCGCCCTGTACGCGCAGAAGGTTTGACCCGATCCCCTGGATCTGCGCGCCCATCTTCGCGAGCATCCGGGCGAGATCCTGAACGTGCGGCTCGCAGGCAGCGTTGTTGATCGTGGTTTCGCCCGGTGTCAGCGCCGCGGCCATCAGGGCGTTTTCGGTCGCCATCACCGATGGCTCGTCCATGAAGACGTCGCCGGCGACGAGCCCATTCACGGTGGTCATCACGACCGCGTTCTGCTCATCGGAGATCGTCGCGCCGAGCGCCCGGAACGCGTCGAGATGCGGATCGAGCCTACGGCGTCCGATCACGTCGCCGCCTGGCGGTGGCATCACAGCGTTACCGAAGCGCGCGAGTAGCGGACCGGCAAGCAGGAAGGACGCACGGATCCGCTCAGACATCTCTTCGTCGACAACGGCGTCGGCCGTCACGTCGGCGGCACAGATCGAGACCTCGTGGTCCGACCGCCAGGTGACAGCGGCGCCGAGGCGCTCAAGTAGCTCGAGCATCGCCTCCACGTCCCGGATGCGCGGGACGTTGGAAACGGTCACCTCCTCGCCCGTAAGCACGCAGGCGGCCAGACACGGCAACGCGCCGTTCTTGTTGCCGGCCGGCACGATCGTGCCGGAGAGCGGTACTCCTCCGTGGATTACGAACTTATTCATAGGCTTCTGGGAGCTTTCGCGGCTCCAGCGCTGAGGCTCGGCAAGGGTAACAGCCATATATGGCTGGATTTCGCTTGCGGAGGCGCCGTCCCTCCCTGGAAATCAAAGCTTTTAGGTGGTCCGGAACGTGCTGTCAGACGCCCGTGACGCCATAGCGACCGCCGGCCTTGGCCCATTCGAGCAGGTGTTCGACGCCGCAGAAGCCATCGGCGATGCGGTGGCGACCACGATGGCGGACGATCACGACTCTGTCGTCGCCGAGTGCGACGCCACAGCGAGCACAGCTGCCGATGGTTTCACCGGTGCTGTCGGGCGCCGGCGGCAGCCCTGCCTGCCATTGGGCCCCCTGGATCGCCCAGGGCACCACGTGCTCGAGTCTGCAGAAGACGGCGCTGCGGTCGTTACTGGGATCGGCGGCGCGCAAACCGTCATCGGCTTCAACGGTTGTCGCGCACCAGCTGCACTGCTCGGCCATGAGCCAAGACTAGGCCAGCCCGCGGAGGACTCCTCAAACGTCCTCGCCTACTTGTGTGAGAGTCGCCCTGCCGGCCCTGTGCGCGCCTGATGCCGTGCGTGGCGGCGCCGGTACAGCAGTCGCTGCACTCCGAGCGTCGCGAGCCCTGCCAACAGGATTCCAACGATGTTCAATCCGAGCTGGGCGAGCGATCCTCCCATCGAGCCGAATTCGCCGTATGCCGCGGCGATCCCGACGTTGGCAACTGCCGGAATCGTGGTTACTGAGATCAAGACGCCGACGATCGCGCCGGATTTCGCCGTGCTCAGGCTCAGGACGCCGGCCATGCCGGCGCATACCGCGATGAAAAAGGCGAGGAAGTCGGGGTGGGCGATCTGCTGTGAGAACTGGTGGTCGGCCTCGGTGAAGACTGCAGGCGTGATCCCTGTCTCCTTGAAGATGGCTGCGGCGAGCAAGGTCGCCAGGATCGCCAGCGGGAAACCGACGGCCAGCGCGATCGCCGATCTTGCGGCTAGCTCACGGCGTCTGGAGATGAGCGCCACGCACAGCCCGGCGATCGGTCCGAATTCCGGGCCTACGACCATCCCGCCGACGATCAGGATCGGGCTGTCGAGAAAGATGCCCACTGCGGTGATCAGCGCCGCGAGCACCATGAAGATCAGAAAGCTCGCGTTCAGCTCGGCTGACTCGGAGGTCCGCGCCGTCACCTGCTCCCAGATAACGGCGTCGGAGGGCGACCCGGCCGCCGCTTCGACGGCCTGAGCCGACGCATGCGAGATGTGCGTCTCAATCGTCTCGATGGCGATCGAGCCGACCTCTTCCAGGTGCAGTGCTTTCAGCCCGTCCAGCACGACACTTGTCTCTTCCCTGGCGACGTCACAGAGCACGACATCGCCCACGGGCTTCCGTGCCGCACCCGCGAGCATTACGACGTTCACCACCGCAGGATTGCTCTCGAGCGCCTCCAGGACTTCTGGCGAGCTGGACGCCGGGCAGACGATTCTCAGGTGGATCACTCGGCCAGCCTACGGCGGTGGCTCGGCTGCTCGTCAGCGGTTCTTGCAATTCGTCGTGCAGCGCCAACCGTTTCCGTCCGCCCCGCGGTGCACTCTTACGAACACATGTTCTCCCCCGACTCGACATCCAGCCGCGGCGATCTCTATCCAGATCGCCGCCCTCGGGACATCCTCAGCCGCGCCTCTATTGGGGCACGTCTGCGGTATGCCGTTGACCTTGCCGTCGC
>DATMIZ010000037.1:0-4219 GCA_035554055.1 Baekduia sp.
ATGCTGTGGGGAGACTGCTTCGCCGCGCTCGCGCTCGCTGCTGACCGGACTTCGACCATCAAGCTAGGAACGGGCGTGACGAGCACGGATACCCGCCACCCGACGGTCGTGGCAGCGGCATTCGAGAGCCTGCAGGAGCTCAGCGGGGGGCGCATGATCATGGGTCTCGGCGCCGGTGCCGGGATGGGTCACCTGATCAACGAGAAAACGACGCCGCGCAGCAAGATCAAACATGACGTCGAGATGATGCGTGCACTCATCGATGGGGATTGGTGGGATTTCGACGGGCGTCGCGCGCGAATGATGCGAAACGGCGCTGGTCAACCGCCCGTGTACATCGCGGCGGGCGGGCCCAAGCAAGCAGCCCTTACCGGCGAGATCGCCGACGGCGTGATCCTGCCTTTCGGGACTGCGATCGACGCGCTGCGCGCTGGGATCGCCGAGCTCGATCCGGGATTGGAGGCTTCGGGTCGTACGATCGAGGCGATCGACGTCGCCACATCGGCGCATTTCTGTGTCACCGACGACCCCGAGCGAGACGCAGCGCGGGTCAAGCCGTTCGCCTGCCTGCTCGCGCATGGCTCTGGGCGCGATTACCTTGCGGCGTCCGGCATTGAAGTCGGGGACCCGTCCACCCTCGCGGCGCCTTATCCGGGGATCGCGCACTCCCAGGACGAGGCGGAGGCAATCCGGATCGCATCGACGATCGTCAGCGACGAGGCCGCCGCGCGCTTTGGTCAGCACTTCGGCTTGTTCGGCACAGCGGAGAACATCCGTGAGCGTACGAGCAACCTCCGTTCGGCCGGCGTCAACCACCTGATACTGCGGGCTTACTCGAGTTACCGCCTGCCGATCGATGAGATGGAGCAGTTTGCCGACATCGTCCTGAGATATCGATGAGCGAGATCCGGGTCGTCGTGGCCGGAGCCGGGCTGATCGGCCTGTGCACGGCCTGGGAGCTGGCGCGTGCCGGAGCACATGTCACGGTCGTTGACAGCGGCTCCGCAGGCGGTGCTACATCGAGCGGCGCCACCGGTTGGATCGTCCCCGCGCTCTCGGCCCCGCTGGCGGCGCCCGGCAGCATCGCGCAAGGGGCCCGGCTGATGTTGCGGCGTGACCGCCCATTCTTTATCGCGCCACGCGCGAGTCTCGACCTCGCCCGCTGGCTGATCGCGTTCCGGCGCAGCGCCACGCCGGACCGTTACGCGGCCGCAACAGCAGTATTGACCGCGATCAACCAGCGCACGCTCGAGCTCTATGACGGCCTCGCGGCGACAGGCGTCGAGTTCGAGATGCACGGTGGCGGTCTGACGTTTCTTGGGCTCTCAGAGGAACTGCTCGACATGACGGAGCAGCGCTTTATCAACATGGGTTATGCCGACAACATCGAACGACTTAGTGGTGCGGAGATCCGTGAACGTGAGCCAATGGTCGCCCCGATCGTCGCTGGCGCCGTACACGCCCGTCCCGAGCGCTTCGTACGCCCCGAGACTCTGAACAGAGGCCTCGCGGACGCGCTCGCCGGCCATGGGGCGGAGCTTGTTGAGAACTCTGGGGTTCGAGGACTGCGCAGGCAGGCAAACGAGTGGATCGTCGAGCTCGGAGACCGTGACATCCCGGCTGACAGGGTCGTGGTGGCCGCCGGTATCTGGACCAATGACCTTCTCCGCAATCTCGGTATCCGATTGCCGCTTCAGCCCGGCAAGGGCTACAGCCTCACGACACGGAGCAGCTCGCCACCGCCCAACAACGCCCTCTTCTTTGTCGAAGCCATGATCGGCATATCTCCGTTCGAGAACGCCGTCCGGCTCGCGGGGATGGTCGAGTTGACCGGTATGGACCGGTCAATCAAGCCGCGCCGGATCGAGGCTCTGCGGGCGGCGGCCAGACGCTATCTCGACGGCTGGGATCCAGGGGAGGAACAGGTGCAATGGGCTGGCTTGCGTCCCCTCACCCCCGACGGCCTACCAATCGTCGGCGCGGTGCCCGGTCAAGAGGGCCTGTTCCTCGCGACCGGCCACGGAATGATCGGGCTCACGCTGGCCCCATCCAGCGCTGCGCTGTTGGCACCCGTGGTTCTAGGCGGCGACGTACCCGCCGAACTGCAGCCGCTGCGGGTAGGCCGATTCTGAGCTGAGAAGTGCTAGCCGCGTTCGCTCCGGTTGCCCAGGCTGACAGAGGCCACCCTCTACCTCGACCTGTAGACAGATCGTCCTGCCAACCCCAAAAGCCTCGGCGGCCAAATTGCCACCGTCTTCTCGCGACGGCATGGTCCGCAGTCCCTCAGTCGCAGTCGCCACGTCCGTGCCATCGGTTGTGTGAGTTTGAGTGATCGTGTAGCGCACGGCCATGTCAACTCCTCGGCGCTGGCCGAGACCTCGGGGCAATTGGAAATACGGGCGCGCCCTCAATACCGCTACTCTCCTTCACCGAATGTCAGTCCGAATCCGTCTTACTCGCGTTGGTGGCCACAAGGATCCCGTTTGGCGGATCGTCGCCGCCGACCAGCGCTCGCCGCGCGATGGCCGCATCATCGAGAACCTCGGCCAGTACAACGCTCAGACCGAGCCGTCGACGATCGCCGTCGACGAGGAGAAGGTCCGCGCCTGGCTCGCCAAGGGCGCCCAGCCGACCGCTCAGGTCCGCAAGCTCCTGCGCACGCAGGGCATCGAGAGTTGAAGGAACTGCTCGAATACCTCGCCGCACAGCTCGTCGACGAGCCGGGCGAGGTTGTTGTCGAGCAGTTTGACGAGGATGACGGCACCGTCGTGCTCGAGATGTCCGTCGCCGACGAGGATTACGGGCGCGTGATCGGCAAGGGCGGTCGCACCGCCAACGCCCTGCGCACGGTTGTGAAGGCCGCGGCTGTCAAAGAAGACCGCCGTGTCCTGGTCGACATCGTCGACTGATGGCTGAACTTCTCATCGCCGGTCGCATCGGGCGCGCTCACGGACTCGATGGCTCGTTCGTGGTCACACGCCCACGCCCGCGGCTGCTGCCTTTGGGCGGACGCGTCGTCGTGGCGGGAACGCCTGCCGAGATCATCCGCCGTGATGGCACCGATGCAAAGCCGCTGCTGCGGCTCGACTGCCTGACCACGCGTGAGGCGGCGGATGCGGCTCGTGGCGAAGAACTGCTGGTGGCACGCACAGACGCGCCTGTACTCGAGACCGACGAATGGCTCGTGGAGGATCTGGAGGGCCTGCGCGTCCTCGACGGCGAGCTTGTGGTCGGCATCGTCAAGTCGGTGATCGCGTATCCGTCCTGCGATCTGTTGGAGGTCGCCAAGACGGCCGGGGGAGAGTTGCTTGTCCCGCTTGTCTCCGATGCCGTGCGTTCGATCGACACGGCCACGGGTGTGGTCGACATCGATCTGGCGTTTCTCGGAGAGAATGCATAGATGCAGCTCGATGTCGTAACGCTCTTTCCCGAATGGTTTGACTGGTTTCGCACCCAACGCCACGTCTCCAACGCGATCGCCAACGGGCATGAACTGCGCGCGCACCAGCTGCGCGATCACACGCCACTGACCGGCAGGCAGGTCGACGACACTCCCTTTGGCGGTGGCGCGGGCATGGTGCTCCGTGTCGATGTGATGGACCACGCGCTGCGCGCCATCTACCACACCGATCCTGTGGAGCTGCGCACCAAGCGCCGCGTGCTGGCGTTCACGCCGGGCGGCCGGATGCTCGACGACGCGTTCGTCAACGAGCTGGCCGCAGAGGACGAGATCACGCTGCTGTGCGGCCGCTATGAGGGCTTCGACGAGCGCATCGTTCAGCACTTCGCGTCCGACGCGGTGTCGATCGGCCGTTACGTCATCTCCGGTGGGGAGATCGCGGCGATGGTCGTGATGGACGCGATCCTGCGCAAGCTCCCCGGCTCTCTCGGCCACGAGGAGTCTGCCGCCGAGGAGTCGTTCTCGGTCGCGCTCGGCGGACACCCCGAGTACCCGCACTACACACGCCCGGCGGAGTACCGCGGCTGGAAGGTCCCCGAGGTCCTGCTCTCAGGGCACCACCGTGAGATCAGCAACTGGCGCAGGATGCGCTCCGCGGAGCGCGGCGCGGTCGGCCCGACGGCTCACCCGCCCGATCCGGCGGCCGAGCCGACACCGAGCGGTGGCGTCGACCTCTTTGGTCCGATGAACGGCGACCGGGACGCTCCGCCCGAGCCCAAGTAGGCTCGAAATCCGGGTACTCGCCCGGCTTCGCTACCA
>DATMIZ010000038.1:0-2559 GCA_035554055.1 Baekduia sp.
ATGAGAGTTCGCAATAATGCGGCTTGGGCGAGCAATCAGCTAAAGGAAGCGGCGGAGATCCTGACTGTCGAGGCGGGCGTGACGGCATTCTTTGGTGAGGACCCGCTGCAGCGGATGTGGCGTGATCTGTCGGTCGCTCACGCTCACACCGGATTCAGGCTCAGGCCAAACCAGGAAAGCTACGGCAAGGCTCTGCTGGGCAAGGATGTCGGCCAAATTCTCCTGGGCTGACGCCGGCTGCGGCACCACTTGACAGGCGCGCGCTGGTCTCTCGGCTGAGCGCCACTCGGTGTCAGCCCAGAGCGCCAGAGCTGTTACACAACGCCTCGGTGATCCGGCGATCACGGGCGTAGCGTTGCTGCAATGAGCGCTACGCAGATCGAGCAGCAGGCCTTGCACCACTGGATCGCCGGCCGACGCGACGGCGGGTCCGGGGGACGCAGCGGACTGGTCCTCGACCCCGCCACGGGCGAGGTCACCGCTTCGGTGCCTTTCGCATCGCCGGAGGATGTCGATCGCGCAGTAGCCGCAGCTGCGGAAGCGGCAGAGCCCTGGGCGGCAACGTCGCCGGTGCGCCGTGCGCGGGTCCTACAACAGTTCCTGGCTCTTATGAGGGCAAGCACCGATGCCATGGCCGCGCGCATCACGAGCGAGCATGGCAAGACGCTCGACGATGCCCGCGGGGAGATTCAACGTGGCATCGAGGTCGTCGAGTTCGCGTGCGGGATTCCGCATCTGCTCAAGGGCCAGTTCGCCGACAACGTGGGAACGGGCGTCGACTCCTATTCCATGCGTCAACCGCTCGGCGTCGTCGCCGGCATCACGCCGTTCAACTTCCCCGCGATGGTGCCGATGTGGATGTACCCGATTGCCCTCGCCTGCGGCAACGCCTTCATCCTCAAGCCCTCCGAGCGGATCCCGTCGGCCTCGCTGCTGGCGGCGGAACTGCTGGAGGAGGCCGGTCTTCCGGCCGGGGTGTTCTCGGTTGTCAACGGCGATCGTGAGACCGTGGAACAGATCCTCGATCACAAGGGCATCGCGGCGGTGTCGTTCGTCGGCTCGACCCCGGTCGCCCGCGCGATCTATGAGCGCGGTACCGCGAGCGGCAAGCGGGTCCAGGCTCTGGGCGGAGCAAAGAACCACGCAGTTGTTCTGCCTGACGCGGACCTCGAGGCCACGGCTGACGCGATCGTGTCAGCCGCATACGGATCAGCCGGGCAGCGCTGCATGGCGATTTCGGTGGCGGTCGCGGTCGGCGATAGCGGCGATGGTCTTGTCTCAGCGGTTATCGAGCGTGCGCGGGGCCTCAAGGTGGGTCCAGGCAGCGCACCCGGAACGGACGTCGGGCCGCTGATCACGGGAGCGAGCAGGGACCGTGTGGAGCACGCGATCGAAGATGCGATCGAAGATGGCGCGAAGGTCGTTCTGGATGGGCGCCGTGAAGACGAGAGTGGCGGGTTTTTCGTCGGGCCGACGGTGATCGACGACGTCAAACCGGGCATGGATGCGTACGACGTCGAGCTTTTCGGGCCTGTGCTCGCCGTGGTGCGCGTCGACAGTTTCGACGAAGCGCTGGAGCTCATTGCGACGAACCCCTACGGCAACGGCGCCGCGATCTTCACTCGTGATGGCGGCGCCGCGCGAGCGTTCGAACAGCGTGTTCAGGCCGGGATGGTCGGCGTCAACGTCCCGATCCCGGTGCCGTCCGCGATCTTCTCCTTCGGAGGCTGGAAGGAGTCCTTGTTCGGTGACATCCACATTCACGGCCCAGAGGGCGTCAGCTTCTACACACGCGGCAAGGTCATCACCACCCGCTGGCCGGTACCGTCAGATCGCGACGGCGTGCAGCTCGGCTTCCCGGTGCATCACGAGTAGTTCTCGGTAGGCGACGGCGCCTAGCGCCGAGTACTTTCAGGGATATGAGTGGGCAGCTCTTCCTTGAGCGCCTTGATGTGCTCAGGACCGATGCCGCAGCATCCACCGATGATCTGTACGCCCCGGTGCACCCACTCGCGCGCGCTGGCCGCGAAGTCCGCCGGATCGATCGGCAGCGAGACGAACCCGGGCGGCTCAGCCTGGTGCCGGCCGAAGTGGGGATACGACCCGAGCGGTCCGTTCCAATGCGGCTCGATGCCATCGAGCGCCGTAGGCACATCTTCAATCTCGGTATGCATGACGGCGACGGCCTCGACGGCACCTTCCGGAACCCCCTGCAAAATCAGCCTGACCTGCTCGCCGGCGTCCCCCGGAGGGTCGTAAGGAACGATGAAGTCGGGGGCGCCGTCCCACCGCAGGAACACCTGACTCACGCCCAGCCAGACGGGCAGGCCCGTGTCGGCTGCCGCGTTGGTCGCCAGCCGGCCCCAGTGCGTGGTCGTGATCATCTCGAGCACGGCCAGATCCGCTCCAGCCTCGGCCATGATGGTGGTCTGCTCATCCAGGTCGGCGTCCAGGATCGCCGGATCGGGCTCGCCGTCGTCCTCCATCTGCTGGTTGGCATGACCGGGGAAGAGCGCGCCGGCAACGACGACATCGCCGTCACCTATGTTCTCACGCGCT
>DATMIZ010000039.1:0-2651 GCA_035554055.1 Baekduia sp.
CTAATCGTCCGCCACTCGCAGAAATGCTGGGGCAGATTCATCACACCCTGCACAGCGACCGCATCTTGCCCGACCGCCTGCTTGAACTAGTTCGATTGCGAGTCGCCTTCTGGAACCAGTGCCGCAGTTGCATGGCAACACGCATGCCGGAAGGACTCGAGGACGGCGTGACAGAGGGGCTCGTCTGTTCGCTAGAGCGGCCGCAAGAAGCGAATGATCTGACGCCAGCGGAACGCGCCGCGATCGCGTACGCGGATCTGATGGCTACCGATCATCTCGCGATCGGCGACGAAACCTATGAGGGCCTGCGTGAGCATTTCAGCGAGCCGGAGATAACAGAACTGGCGATCAACGTCGCCTACTTCGTCGGCATCGGTCGGTTCACGGCGACGTTGAACATAGTCGACGGTCTCCCCGAGCGCTTTCGCGGTTCCGAGGAACGCATCACTCCATGGGATAGCGAGTTGGCAAAGCACAAGGATGGTGGATGAATGCTTGCCAGCCACCTAGTTTGGTCGGGAACACGTCAGCCGAGAGAGCTCGTTGAGCGAAGGACGGCAAGGGCGCCCTCACGCGCCCTCCTTGCCTGTTCGACAGCAGCGAGCTGGGACAGCTCGTCGGACATGATCTCGACCGAGATTGGTGCCTCGACACCAATCTGATCAAGGATGCCGAGCAATCCCTGTAGGTCGAAGTCGCCGTCGCCGGGCACGCGGCGCCGGCTCGTGGTGTCCGCGGGCAAGTCCCCTTCCTGCGGGCCCCCGTCGTTTATCTGGACCAGCTTGATCGCCTCGCCCGGGACCGTGCGCAATCTTTCGGCATCGGCGGCGCCGCGGAAGTAATGCCATGCGTCGACGAGGACGCCGCCATTGTCGCGAGCGGCGCGGCGAACCACCTCCCACGCGCTGGCTGCGTCAGGCAGCTCTCCCGACGCCATGAATTCGAGCATGCAGACGAGCCCGTGCTCGGCGGCCCGGTCGCAGATCTCGCCCCACCGCTGTGCGAGCTCGTCGGCTGGCAGCAGTGGACCGTAGAAGCCGAGCTCCCCGCAGTTCAGATGCCTCGCGCCAACCACATCTGCCAGCTGCAGGAGCACCTCCAGACGCTCGCGCCAGTCGACCTTGCCGACGCCCGGGATGCCTGGCCCGTCGCCGTTGCCAGCCCATCCATAGAGGAACTCGACCTCGACACAGTGAACTCCGTGCTTGTCGAGGATCGCACGGATCTCGCCGTCGGATCTGCCGGCGGCACGCTCCGCGTCGTACTGGCCGTCAGTCATCCCGACCTTCCTGAATCCCGCTTCGGCGGCGGCCGCGACCCGCTGCTCGAGTGAGAGCTGGCCGCGAAGCCCGCCGATCGTGTACGCGGCGCAGATCAGCTCATCCGCCTCAATCTTCATGACACCATCTTTGCGAGTCGCCCGAGCAACGCGACCGTTTCATCGTTAGCTCGATCGTGGTTCTGTAGATACACGCACTCGACCCCGTTGCGTGCATACGCGGCCAGCGTCGCAGCCGCCTGCTCGACCGTTCCCACGATCCAGTGCCGCGGGACGTCGCCGTCCGGGTCACGCCCGGTGGCCCTCATGATCCGTTGCAATCGGGCGCGTGCATCGGCCTCGTCTTCGCCCAAAGCCGCCGGCGTCATGAGCGAGAGCCTAAGCGCAGCGGGGTCACGTCCGGCGGCGTCGCAAGCCCCGTCGAGCTTGGCGCGCACCTCGGAGCATCGCTCTGGCGCGCAGAAGACGATGTTGTATTCCTGCGCGTAGCGGCCGGCGAGCGCGAGCGAACGAGGCCTCGCCGAGGCGCCCATGATCAGCGGCGGGTGCGGCCGTTGAACGTTGCGCGGCGCGCCCGTCTGGTCCCGCAGGCGGTAACGCGGGCCGTCGTGGTCCCATCGATCCTCGGTCCAGGTACGGATCACGATCTCGATCTGCTCGGCCAGATGCTCGAACCGTTCACGCTGGCTGGGAAACGGGAGACCGTTCATGTGGTACTCGTCCTCGAGCCAACCTGTTCCCAGGCCAAGCTCGACCCGGCCCGCTGAAATGTGGTCGACCGTCGTCACGATCCGTGCGAGCACGCTCGGATGGCGGAAGCCAACCGGCGACATCAACGTTCCCAAGCGGATCCGCTTGGTCATAGAAGCCACCCCCGCCAGCGTTGCCCAGGCATCGAGACCGCCCGTCCGCCCCGAATGGAAGCTCGCGTAATGATCGCTGCTGAAAAGGTCTACGTCCGCAGCCTCCGCGGCAAGCGCGAGGGCCTGCCACTGCTCCCAGGAGACACCCTCCTGGATGTCGATCATCATCCGAACACGCACATGCTGCCCCTCGTCACGGACCGGATTGCGACGCATCGATCAGGCACAATCCATCGGCTGGGGTGATCGCCATGCGTCAGGCGGCCTGGTGCTCCTTGACGACCGGCGCGAGTGCGGCGATGTGGTCGGGCGTTGTCACGCAGCACCCGCCGATGATCTGGGCGCCCCCGTCAATCCATTCGCGGCCTGCTTCGGCGAACAGCTTGACTTCGGCCTCCATATCTGGAGCGTTCTTGGGCGGATGGGGGTAAGCACCGATCGGGCCGTCAAATGCGGCACGCAGGTTGCGCAGCCCCAGTGGGATGTTCTCCATGTCGTGGCACATGAGC
>DATMIZ010000040.1:0-5169 GCA_035554055.1 Baekduia sp.
CTCCTGCGTCAGCCGGAATCGCCGGGCGATGGTGAGCATGAGCATCAGCGCGTGCTCAGCCAGCGCCCGAGCGCTCTGCGGCCCCGGGATGTTGGCGATTGGGAAGCCCTCGGGAGTCACCCACGCCCGGTCGATGTGGTCGGACCCCGCACCGATGATCTGCCACAGCGAGATGCCGGCCGCGCGCGCCGCGGCGAACATCTCCTGATTCAACGGTGCGCCGAGGTCGGCGATGGCGACCGCGCCCTCCACCTGCTCGGCAAACGGACGCTGTGCGGACCAGAGCACGACGTCATACGCGTCACCCAGCGATGCGCGGAAATCCTCGAGCCAGGGACTCTCGTTCCCAGCGCGAGCGAGAAACAGGACCTTCATCCGGCCAAACTACACGACAGAATGCTTTTCTGCGAAGCAGTACGATCGCGGAGAACGCATTCTCGCTGGATGCGTGTGTTGAACGCGATGTGTCCCACAACCCACACCGAGAATGCGTCTTATGAGGACCTCGCCAAGCGAGTCCTCGATGAGTTCGGCGTGGCGCCGATCGTGCACACGGTCGCGCTCAAGCGGCCCCCGATCGATGCCAACGTCCTCGAGTACGGACAGGGCGTGCCGACGCTGCTGCTGCACGGCGGCGACGGCGAGAGCTGGAATTTCGCCCCCCTGATGGCGCAACTGGGCGACGATCTGCACATGTACGCGGTGGACCGGCCGAACTTCGGCCTCAGCGGGCACGTCGACTACCGCTCCGTGCGATCGCTGCGTGCTCACGCCGCCGAGTTCTGTGAGTCCGTCCTCGACGCGCTCGGCCTCGACCGCGTCGTCGTCGTCGGGGCGTCCTTCGGCGGGATCTTCGCGCTCGCGCTCGCGGTCGCACATCCGGAGCGGGTTAATTCGGTCGTGCTCCCGGGTTACGCCGCTGGTGTGGTCAAGCGCGCTCCGTGGCGCACCCGGGTGCGCGTTAACGTCCCGTTCCTGCCCTCGGCCCGGGCGATGGTCCAGGCTGGCCGCACCGCTGCCGGCCAGAAGCAGCTACACGAGGGCGCGTGGGGTGTGACGCCCGGTGAGGTGCCGGACAGCTTCTATGCCGCGCGCTCGGCCGGCGCCCGGCTCCCCGGTGCCGAGGAGGCCTGGAGGCTGTTGCGCCGCAAGCAGCTGGGGTTTCGCGGGACCCGTCCTGACGCCTATTTCGGCGACGACTTTCCGCGGATCACCCAGCCGATACTCCAGCTGTGGGGTGAGCGCGAGCGCAACCCGCTTGAGTGGGGCCGCAAGGAGATCGCCCGCTTACCCAACTGTCGGTTTGTCCTGATGCCGGACGTCGGACACTTCCCGTACATCCAGGCCCCCGTTCAAACCGCCTCTCTGATCCGGGACTTCGTGCGCGAGACGACCAACGAGGCGTCCGACGGCTGATGCAAATCGTCAAGATCGAGACGATCCTGATCGACGAGTTCCCGAATATCGCGTTCGTCCAGGTGCACACTGACGAAGGCCATGTCGGACTCGGGGAGGCGTACCTGGGCGCTGCCGCCGTCGTCGCATGGGTGCACGAGTCGGCCGTCCCGTACCTGCTGGGTAAGGACCCGCTGCAGATCGAGCGCCACTGGCTCGGCCTTCGCGGGTTCGTCGGGTTCGTCGGCTCGGGCGTTGAGAACCGCGGCCGGGCCGCCATCGACATGGCGCTGTGGGACATCCTCGGTCAGGTCTGCGGACAGCCCATCTACCAGCTGCTTGGCGGGCGGACGCATGATCGCGTACGCGTCTACAACACGTGCGCGGGCTACCGGTACGCGCGCGCCGCGACCGCGGGCGGCGGGATCCCCGTCTCCAACTGGGGCACCGGCAACGCCGCCGGCCCCTACGAGGACCTCGACGCGTTCATGAACCAGGCGGGCGAGCTCGCGCAGGACCTCCTCGAGCAGGGCTTCACCGGGATGAAGATCTGGCCGCTTGACCCGTACGCCGAGGCGACGGGCGGGACGCACATCTCCAGCGCGGACCTCAACCAGGGCTTGGGACCGTTTGGGAAGATTCGCGAGGCGGTCGGCGACCAGATGGACATCATGGTCGAGCTCCACGGGCTGTGGGACCTGCCGACGGCCAAACGCATCGCGCGCGCACTGGAGGAGTACGAGCCGACATGGTTCGAGGATCCGATCAAGATGGACAACCTCGACGCTCTAGCGGAGTTCGCCGCCTCGACACACGTGCCGACGACCGCCAGCGAGACGCTCGGGACGCGCTGGGACTTCCGTGAGCTGATGGAGAAGCGAGCGGTAGGCATCGTCATGTTCGATCCGTCATGGGTCGGCGGCATCTCGGAGTCCAAGAAGATCGCCGGGATGGCCGAGGCGCACAAGCTGCCGATCGCGCCGCACGACTGCACAGGCCCGGTGTCGTTCGCGGCGTCGGTGCACCTCGCTGTCAACGCCCCAAATACGTACGTCCAGGAAGTCGTCCGCGCGTTCTATACCGGCTGGTATACGGAGCTCGTCACCGAGATCCCCGAGGTACGTGACGGCTACATCTACCCACTTTCCGGGCCTGGGCTGGGAACCGCCCTGCTGGATGGCGTGACCACGCGTCCAGACGCCCACATCCGTATCGCAACCAAGGGAAACCGATGAGCAACAAAGCAGCCGCTACCGCAGCGAGCCCGGGCCGGATCTTCGAGGTCGGGTATGGCTTCGCCGCCTGCAGCGCCCTGTTGTCCGCCATCGAACTCGACGTGTTCACCGAGCTCGCAAAGGAGCCGGCCTCGCTGGACGACCTGACGCGCCGCGTCGGTATCCACCCACGCAGCGCGCTCGACTTCTTCGACGTGCTGGTCACCCTCGGCTTCCTGGAGCGAGACGACGATGGCGTCTACAGCAACTCCATGGACACTGACTACTACCTCGACCGCAACAAGGCGACCTTCGTTGGTTCGATATTCAGCCAGGTCACCAACAACCACTTCCCGATGTCGGTGAATTTGACAAAGGGCATCCGGACCGGCGAAGTGCAGATCGATCGTCAGAAGACCGAGGACGATCTCTTCGACTTCTACGAGGACCCGAAGCAGCTCGACGGGTTCCTGCAAGGCCAGAACGAATGGAACGAGCCGTCGTCGAAGGCGTTGCCGACTGCGTTTGAGTTCGAGAAGTATCAGACGGTCGCCGACATCGGCTGCGCTGGAGGCGGACTGCTCAGGGAGGTCCTCGCTGCGCATCCCCATCTACAGGGGATCGGATTCGACCTGCCGCCCGTCGGCCCGCAATTCGACGTCTACATCGAGCAGCACGGCCTCGCTGACCGGGCGAAGTTCATAGGCGGGGACTTCTTCAAGGACCCGCTGCCAACGGCAGATGTCCTGACGTTCGGGCACATCCTCCACGACTGGAACCCGGAGATTCGCAAGCGCCTGCTGCATATGGCCTACGAGACGCTCGCCCCTGGTGGCGTCGTGATCGTCATCGACGCGATCGTGGACAGCGAGCGTAGGAACGCGCCACTTCCTCTGCTGCTGAGCCTGGGGATGTCACTGGTCACGCCCCACGGTGGTGAGTACACGGACCGCGATTGTGAGGAATGGATGCGGGATGCTGGCTTCAGCGAGATCCGAGTCGAGCACCTGATCGGGTTCGACTCGATGGTCGTCGGGGTCAAGTAGCGCGGTTACCCACCGGCTCAAGTGGAGGACACGCCCGACGGGATCGCCGTCAGGTCGACGTCACGGTTACGCGGAGCCTCGAGATAGGGATACCGCTCGACGGTCGCTCGAACGTCCTTGATCGGCCCGCCGTGATCACCCCATTGGACGACGACCTCCGTGCCGATGTCCGCGCACGCGATGTCGATCGTGCAGTGCGACAGGACCTCGCGGAAGTAGTAGCTGTAATTGCTTACGCAGCAACCTATCTTTTTTGAATCGAACCGGCCCGCTGGCCCGTCGTGTTCGAGTCAGACCGTGTTGCGACCGCGGTGCGTCTACATCCGGCGCGTGACCTCGGCGACGGCCTCCTGTAGCACCGGGACGGCGCGGTCGACCGCGTCCTGATCACCCACTCGCGGAGGTGTTCGCGATGACGCCGAGGCTATCCGGTCGCCGCTCTCAGATACACCGTACGAGTAGGATCGTGCCCCAATGACACAGACTGAGCGCAAGATCCGCGTTGGCGTTATGCCGTTTCCTGAGCACACCGATGTCCACGAGCTCCGACGCGCATGGGCCGAGGCTGACGAACTCGGCGTCGACACAGTCTTTGTGAGCGATCACTTTTTCCCGATGAACCCGGGGCCGCCCGGTGACAACCGCACCCACGAATGCATGGTGCTGCTTACCGCGATGGCACACACGATCCAGCAGGCGGAGATCGGGACGTTCGTCGTCGGGAACTCCTATCGCAATCCGAACCTCTTGGCCGACATGTTCCGCACGGTCGACCTCCTCGCCGGCGGACGCACGATCCTCGGAATCGGTACCGGCAACCACCAGCCTGACTACGACGAATACGGATATCCGTTCGGCACGCTCGGCGACAGGACACGCGCGCTGGCGGAGAATCTTCCGATTATCAAAGGACGTCTCGCACTAGTAGACCCGCAACCGCCGCGGAATATCCCGATCCTGATCGGAGGTATGGGTGAGAAGAGGATGCTCGGCATCATCGCCGAGCACGCCGATATCTGGCACGCGTACGTGTGGGAGGGAGACACCCATGCTGAGGCAATTGAGATGCTTCGCCGTAAGCAGTCGGTCCTCGAAGACCGCTGCGCGACGGTCGGACGTGACTCGTCAGAGATCGAGCGGTGCGTCGACACGACAGGGATGGTGGGGGACCTCGACCTCGACGAGCTTCTTGATGCCGGGTTCACATTTCTACAGGTCTACCTGCCCCCGCCGTTTGACTTCGGCCGCGTGCGCGAAGTCGTGCAGTGGCGCGACAGGCTAAACGCCCAACGGGGCGCGTTGGGGCGGGCCTAGATCTCGTCCATTCGTAGAGCGAGAGGTGGCCGCTCGGTCACCTGCTCAGTTATGTTCCGCTCAGCGCGGAGCCGATGCTCGATGGCCGCTGCTCGGAACGCCAAATGACGCGAGGGTCCGTCTCTATCAGTTCGGTGTGGGTGGTTACCACCTTCGGTGCGGACAGCGACGAGGTCAAGCCCGGTTCCTGGGGGGGGTCG
>DATMIZ010000041.1:0-2870 GCA_035554055.1 Baekduia sp.
CGACTGGAACGACCTCGTCTACAGCGGGCGCTGGCAGGAAGCGATCGTGCAGCTGCACGCGACCAACAACTTCCCGGAGTTCACCGGCCGGCTCTGCCCGGCGCCGTGCGAGGCCGCCTGCGTGCTGGAGATCAACGAGGGCGACGCCGTCACGATCAAGCAGATCGAGAACTCGATCATCGATCACGCGTGGGAGAACGGCTGGGTCCGCCCGCAGCCGCCGAGCGCGGAGTCGGGCCGTTCGGTCGCCGTCATCGGCGCCGGGCCCGCAGGCATGGCCGCCGCGCAGCAGTTGCGCCGCGAAGGTCACGCCGTGACGCTCTTCGAACGCGACGAGGCCGCCGGCGGGCTGATCCAGTTCGGCGTGCCG
The DNA here is from genome assembly GCA_035554055.1 of Baekduia sp. Classification (GTDB taxonomy): domain Bacteria; phylum Actinomycetota; class Thermoleophilia; order Solirubrobacterales; family Solirubrobacteraceae; genus Baekduia. The sequence goes on from DATMIZ010000041.1 coordinate 371, forward strand.
GACTTCAAGATCGAAAAGCACGTGATCGCGCGCCGTGTGCAGCAGCTCGTCGATGAAGGCATCGAGATCAGGACCGGCGTTGACGTCGGCGTTGACATCTCCGCTGAGGAGATCCGCGAGCAGTTCGACGCCGTCGTCATCTCCACCGGCTCGCGTGTGCCGCGCAACCTCGAGGTGCCCGGGCGCGAGCTCGACGGCGTGCACTACGCGATGGAGTACCTCTACGAGCGCACGCGCCAGGTGCGCGACACCGGCGGCGAGCCGGGCGCGATCACCGCGCAGGGCAAGCACGTCGTCGTCATCGGCGGCGGCGACACCGGCGCTGACTGCGTCGGTCATTCGGTGCGCGAGGGCGCGCTCTCGGTCACCCAGCTCGAGCTGCTGCCCGAGCCGCCGCGCCAGCGTCCCGACGACCGCACGCCGTGGCCGCTGTGGCCGCAGAAGTTCCGCCTCTCCTACGCGATGGAGGAGGCCCAGGCCGTCGGCAGGGGCGAGCAGGACTTCTCGATCGTCACCACTTCGCTCGAAGGCGACGGCACCGTGCAGCGCCTCGTCTACGCCGAGGCTGACTCAAAGCCGCCGTTCGGGCCTCTCGAAGGGACCGGGGGCGAGCTAAAGGCCGATCTTGTGCTGCTGGCGATGGGTTTCCTGCATCCCGAGGGCGACCTGCTCGAGCAGTTCGGCGTCGATAAGGATCCGCGCGGCAACATCAAGGCTTCCACCTATGAGACGAGCGTCCCCGGCGTGTTCGCCGCCGGTGACTGCCGCCGCGGTCAGTCACTGATCGTGTGGGCGATCAACGAGGGCCGGCAGGCGGCGCGGATGTGCGATCGCTATCTCGGCGGGCTCGAGGACGACCCCGAGTCAGGCAACCTCACCGACTCCTCGTATGGAGTCCAGGCCGGCCCGCCCGAGCATGCTTCGGGCGCAATGACCGCCGAGCGTTAGACAGCGCTGACCGGGCGGTACGCGTCGATCAGCAGGCGCGCGTGGTCGACCACGTGCTCGACGGGGTCGCCGTCAGGCTGGATCGCCCAGACGTGCAGTGCCCCGAACCCGACGACCTGTACCTGACCCGCGAGCTCGTGGGTGTCGCAGGAGCGCAGATCGCCTGCCTCCAGCGCTTCCTGCAACACGCCGCGGATCATCTCGCGGTTGTAGCGCAGGCTCTCCTGGATGATCGTGCGGAACGCGTCGTCGACCAGATCGACGTGCAGCACCGCCATCATGTTGTTGACGTGATCGGGTGTCTGCACCATCTTCAGCGTGGATGCGAGTCCCGCGTAGAGCCGCTCGATCGGCGTGCCGGGACCGTGGAAGTGAGGTGTCGGCAGCCGCGCCCAGATGCGCGCGATCTCGAGCTTGAGTGCGCGCTTTGAGCCGAACCGCTGCACGACCGTCGCCGCGGACAGCCCGACCTCGTCGCCGACCTCCGCGAGCGTCATCGCTGTACCGCGCTTGGCGATCAGCGAAAGCGCCGCGATGACGATCTTCTCGTCCGAGACTGATCTAACTCGAGGCAAGGAAAACCCTCACCACACTTACGAATTCGTACCCCATGCCTCGACGAACCTACCAACTGTTGGACATTTCAAGTAGTTACGTCACCCTCCCACCCGGGGACCCCGCAACGCCTGTGTCGGATAGCCTCGCAGACGTGGATTGGGGTCTCGGCGAATACGAGCGAACGGCGCGTGAGCTCGCACCCGCTGCTGCCGTGGCGATCGACGCGCTGCGTCCGCACTCCGGCCAGCGCGTCCTCGATGTGGCCTGCGGTACCGGCAACGCCGCCCTGCTCGCTGCCGCCAAGGGCGCAACCGTGACCGGCGTCGATGCCTCCAAACGCCTGCTCGAAGTCGCCGCGCAGCGCGCCCGCACCGAGGCCCTCGAGGCCGAGTGGCAGGTGGCCGAGCTGACAGAGCTGCCGTTTGCCGACGACACGTTCGACAGCGTCGTGTCGATCTTCGGCGTGATCTTCGCCGACGACGCACAGGAGGCCGCCGCTGAGCTGTTGCGCGTCGCAAAGCCGGGCGGCCCGATCGTGTTCACCGCGTGGCTGCCGCAGGGCCCGCTTGCGGCCTTGTCCAAGGCGATCGGCGCGGCCGTCGCCGAGCACATCGAATCTGACGAAGAGCCGCCCGCGCACTTCGATTGGTCAGACCGCGCGCTGCTGCTCGAGCTCTTCGGCCAGCGCACCGAAATCACCGAGCACACGCTCAAGTTCACGAGCACTTCCGCGGGCGCCTGGGCGATCCAGCAGGCGACCTACCACCCGATGTGGCTGGAGCTGCGCGACACGCTCGACGGTGAGGCCTACGAGCGGCTGCTCGACGACGTGACGGATCTGCTCGCGGCCGCCAACGAGCAGCCGGGTTCGTTTCAGGTGACGAGCTCGTATGTGGTCGTGCGGACTCAGGCCTAGGTTCTGCGGGACTTCAGCCAAGCGTGAACATGCGCGGGCAGGCGTAGTCAGCCGCCCGGTTGCTGCGCTGGCGCAAGT
>DATMIZ010000042.1:0-3906 GCA_035554055.1 Baekduia sp.
TGGAATCGTCGGATTGACCAAATGTGCCGCGCTCGAGTACGCGTCGCAAGGGATCAGGATCAACGCGATCTGTCCGGGTCTCACCGACACCCCGATGACGCAGTCAGAGGAAGGCCTCGAGGACGCAGTCGCCCTTTTCCAGCCTGTGGGACGTCTCGCAGCGCCCGCCGAAATCGCGGCGGCCGCTTTGTTCTTGTTCAGCGATGCGGCCTCCTTCATCCACGGGACGGCGCTCCCGGTGGACGGCGGCTACGTCGCGCAGTAGGCCTACCGCTTGACGGCGCAGACGTGCCTGGCTACCCTAAGTTAGAACCTGCGTACTAACTTGCGCGCGCGGTATGCGCTGTACCTGTTAGACCCATGGCCACATCATCAAGGAGAGAGCTCAATGTCGGATCATCACGTCCAGTTCGTCTTCAGCATCCCGCCCGACGACATCTCGCAGGCGACATACGACGAGTTCTACGATCAGCACGTCGCCGAGATCCTGGCCGTCGAGGGCTACACGGCGGCACGCCGCTATTGGCTCGCTCCAGCATCGTCTAAGCGACCTGACGTCGAGTTCCCCCACCTGGTGATTTACCGGATCGACGGCTCGCCCGCCGCGGCAGACGCCGCACTCGGCAAGCGTTACGAAGCGGGCGAGATGTCGACCACGGAATGGTTCGGCGGCGTCCAGTGGCTGACCTACGACGGAAGGCCGCTCGGCAACGACGGCCTTGAGTATCCGGACGAGGCCTACTTCGTACTCAGCGAGGCGCCGACGCTCGTATCAGAGGGCATCGACAAGCTCCAGAGTTATGAGCTGACGCCAGGGATGGTCACTGTTGAGGATCACGTCGCCGCCGGCGTGACGCACGGCGCGATCTACGAGGCGCAGAAGCCGTCGGAAGGCGAGGGCTTCTCCTACCACGGCCGCGCGGCATCCGCGACACGATCGGCCTAGCGATGAGTGGAGCGGCTGCGCACAGCGCCGATATCGTCGTCATCGGCGGAGGCATCATGGGTGCAGCGACGGCGCTCCACCTGCAGGAGAGCGGCGCCGGCAGCGTGCTTCTGCTTGAGCGGGATCAGCTAGGCCAAGGCACATCATCCGCGGGTGCAGGGATGGTGGGCGTCTGGGCCGCTGGCCTGTTCCCCTTCTGGGGGGCAGAGGAAGCGGCGCTCGAGACGTACGCGTTCGACTTTTACAAGCAGCTCGCCGAGCAGTCTGACGACTTCCGATATCGGGCCAACGGCAACCTCTGGCTTTCGACATCAGAGGAGGATTGGGTTGGGACGGTCGAGCCGATGGCGAGCAACCCGCTTGCGAAGAATCGAGAGAAGCTAAGTCCGCAAGAGGTGCACGAAATCACCAACGGTCTTGTCGACCCCAAGTGCATCGTTGGCGGCGTACTCGATCCAGCCGGCATCCACATGACGGCAGGCGCGGCAGCGCGGGCCGTCGGCCGGCGGTTCGAGGAGGCCGGAGGGCGGGTCAGGACCCACACGCCTGTCACCGGCTTGCGTACGGCAGGCTCGCGCATCAGCGGCGTGGAGACGATCCATGGGCACATCGACTGCGGTGCCGTAGTCGTCGCAGGCGGAGCTTGGACGAACAAGATCCTCCGGAGCGTCGATGTCTGGCTCCCGCTGGTGCCCTTGATGGCGACCAGGCTGACAACCAGCGAATCGGTCGGAGCCCCAACGAGCATGCCGAACGTGTCGTTTAACGCTGAGGGCTTCTATTTCCGGGAGCACGACGACGGAGCGCTCCTATGGGGTTCCGACTACGAGGTGTTCCCTCGATACAGCCTCGTTGACGTCGACCCACCCGATCGCTTCACCGATGTGCCGCTGAACGGAGTCGTCGAGCTACAGCGGCTGGCGCAATCCCTCGCTGCCGCGGTGCCAGCGATAGCCGCGCGTAGCCAAGAGGTCAAGGCGGCTCACGGGGCGCCATGCCATACCCCAGACCTGAAGTTCCTCGCTGGCCCGGTAGGTATTGACGGCCTGTACGCGGTGAGCGGCGACAATGAGGGCGGCGTGACGCATGGCCCCGGATTGGCGCGGATGCTGACCGAGTACATCGTCGGTGCAGGGCAGCACGTCATCGACCCGACGGCGTACGACCCGAACCGGTTTGGTGACCGGTATACGACGGCACGTGCAGTTGCAGACGCCGTCGGGGAAAATTTCAAGTTCTGATCAGATGATCGAGCGGAACGTTCCGCCGTCGACAGACCAGGCCGCGCCAGACACGGCCGATGCTCGGTCCGAGCACAGCAGCGCGATCACGTCGGCGATCTCACCGGGCTCGATCAGGCGCCCGAGTGGCTGCTTTGCGTTCTCACGTTCGAGCGCCTGCTCACGCGTGATGCCCTCCGACCGGGCAGCCTGAGCCAGCAGCCCGTCGTCAGCCGTCCAGATGTCGGTCGCAGTCGGGCCAGGCGCCACTGAATTGATGAGGATGCCGTCGCCGACATACGCGTCGGCGAACACGCGTGACAGCGACAGCTCGGCGGCCTTCATCACCGCATACGCGGCGTCGCGCTGGGAGGGTCGCTTGCCTGCGCTGGACGCGACGTTGACGATCCTCCCCCACTTCGCGGGCTGCATCTGGGCGACAGCAGCGAGCATCAGCCGCCGCGGTGCGGCGACGCTGAGTTCGTACTGAGCGAGCCAGTCGGCGTCGGTCAGCTCCTCGAGCGGCGTTGCCTTAGTGGCGCCCGCGTTGTTGACGAGGATGTCGTAGGAGCCGAACCGCTCCGTGACTGTGGCGGCGATCAGGGCGCCTGCCACCGGGCTCGTGATGTCTGCCGCCAGCGCGTGGGCGTCCAGTTCCGCGGCGGCGATCGCGATCCGCTCCTGGTCCCGCGCAACCATCAGGACCCGCGCGCCGGCTTCACGCAGCCGCTTGGCGGTCTCAAAGCCGATGCCGCGGCTCGCGCCGGTGACAACCGCGACCTTGCCGGAGATGCCGAGGTCCATCGCTTCAGCCTACGCCGGGCGCAGGGCCTGCAGGAGCCCGCGCGCACCCGCATCGACGAGATCGAGAACATCATCGAAGCCGTTCGGACCACCGTAGTAGGGGTCGGGCACGTCGAGATCGTCCGAATCGGCGCTTGCCGGGTCGTACTCGCGCAGCAGGACGACCTTCTCAGCGAGATCCCCGTCGGGCGCCAGTGCAAGCAACTCGTGGACGTTGTCGCGATCCATCGCCACCAGCAGGTCGTAGATGTAGAAGTCCTCGAACTTGACCTGTCGCGCGGCTCCCTGCAGCGTGATCCCGCGCCGCGCCGCCGCCTCGGTCGAGCGCGGATCGGGTGCGGCGCCCGCGTGCCAGTCACCGGTGCCAGCGCTGTCGACTTCGATCTCCTCGGAGAGGCCTCGCTCCTCCAGGAGCTTGCGAAAGACGCCTTCAGCCGTCGGAGAGCGGCAGATGTTGCCCATACAGACGAAGAGGATCTTCACGGGCGTGAATCTAATCGACCGCTGGGCAAGCCCAAAACCGCGATGATGCGCCGATGGAGACGGTCCTCCTAGCAGCGCTTGGTCTCGCGGGCGCTTCCGGGCTCAATGCCTGGCTCCCCGCGCTCGTGATCGCGATCTCGTCGCGCGCGGGCGGCATCGAGCTGAGTGAACCCTATGACCAGATCGCGAGCGATCCCGGTCTCGTGATCCTCGCCATCGGATTTGCGTTTGACTTCCTGACCGACAAGGTCCCGGCGATCGACAGCGTCGCGAACGCGCTGGGCACGGTGATCCACCCCGTCGCGGGCGCGGTCGTCGCGGCATCGCAGACAGGGGCCGACGTGCCGCCGGCCGTCCTACTCGTCGCGGGCGCGCTCACCGCTGAAGGCATCCACGCCGGGCGCGCGACTCTGAGACCCGTCGCCACGACGCTCACCGGCGGCATCGCGAACC
>DATMIZ010000043.1:0-34401 GCA_035554055.1 Baekduia sp.
TGCGACACCGGCCGGAAGAGCGTCAAGGCTGTCGATGACCACGACCGCGTCTCCCCCTCGTGCCGCGATCCGGCGAGCGGTGTCGAGCGCTGAGGTGACCGCCTGCCCCTGAGCCTCCGCTGACGCCGTGAAGCTCAGCCGAGCGGCCGGTGCTTCGGGGCCGGTCGGCCAGTCGGCGATCTCCTCCGGACGCACACCGACCACGACGACGCTCGTCTCAAGATCCTCGGCGTGGGTCAGGGCAGCCGCGTAAGCGCGGATCAGGGCCGATTTACCGGCGTGCGGAGCGCCAACGATCGTCGCCCTCGTGCCCTTGCCGATCGGCACGAGCACGTCGATTGCCTTGAGCGCCTTGTCCGTCGTGTTCAACGCAATGCGCTCGGTCGGGTACGACGCGGCGAAATCGTCGAAGCGCGTGCCTTCGGCGACCTCCTCGGTCGGCTTGCCGTTGATCGTGTCGATGCGGACCAGCGACGAGTAGCGCTCAGAGCGCCGCGGTGCACGCACGGGACCGGAGACCTTGTCGCCCGTGACGAGCTCGCAGCGGCGTACCTGGGCAGCCGACACGTAGATGTCCGCGTCGCTGGCCTCAGGCGGCGCGACGCGCAGAAAGCCCGAGCCGTTGGCGACCACTTCCACGACGCCCTCGGCGACCTTCTGTTGAGCCGGAGAATCTGAATCGACGTCAGGTGTCCGTCGGCCGCGCTCACGGCCTCGTCCCCCACGCGCGCTGTCGCGCTCGCCACGGCTGCTGCCGCGGCGGGACTCGCCTCTGCCCTCAACGTCTTCACCATGCTCTCGGCGGCTGCGCACGCGCCGCGGATCGGCCTCGGCGTCGGTGTCTTCGTCGCGAGGTGCACGCCCTGACCGCGAGCGGCGCGAGCGGCTCGGCGGTTCGTCGTCACGCGCGTCGGCAGCATCGGCGACGGGTGCCGGCTTGGGTGCGGGACCCGGGTCCTCGATGCCCTGTGACTTGAGGACCTCCCCGATCAGGTCGTCCTTGCGGAGCTTGCGGAAGCCTTCGATTCCCAGCTCTCCGGCGAGCTCATGCAGATCGGCGAGCGGGCTCTCGGTGAGAGTTGAACGGTTCAGTACGGCCATGTTGCCTCCTCGGCAGTCGGTTGGCGCCCGGCTTTCCGTTGATCAGGAGGCCGGCGACTTTGCGATTTTGCGGATGGTGTATCCATCTCGCCTCTGCAGAACGCTACCGGTCGTGGCGGATCCACATCAGGCGCTCGTCCTCGGAATCGAATTCCGGTACCTCGGCATGGCCGCTCAGCGTCGCGCGTACGGCCAGGTAGTCGTGGACCTCGCCGACATCGTGGACCCGCACGATCGCGGCGCCGTGATCGGCCGCCCAACCCACGGCGGCGAGTGTGCCGGCAAGCCGTTCGTGCGGCTCGCGGCCGGTGATCGCCCCGATGAAGTACTTCCGTGAGACCGCCGCCAGCCACGGGAGCTGAAGCGCGCGGACGCGCTCGATGGCCCGCAGCACTTCGATCGTCTGCGCCGGCGTCTTGGTGAAATCGGGGCCCGGGTCGACGACGATGTGCTCCACCCCGCGGTCGCGAGCCAACGCGATCTTCTCGACCAGAAGCTCCTCGACGTCGGCGACGATGTCACCGACCTCCGGGAAGGACCGCTGCTTGGGTGCAGCACGCGTATGCGTGATCACGAGCGTTGCGCCGTGCGCCGCGGCGACATCCGCGAGCTCTGGATCGTGGAGCGCGCTGACGTCGTTGAGGATCGTCGCGCCGGCGCTCAGCGCGGCTTCCGCGACGGCGGGCTTGAAGGTGTCGATTGAGACCGTGACGCCGTCCTCGCTGAGCGCGGCGATCACCGGCACGACGCGTTCGATCTCCTCGCTGACCGGCGTGTGCTCGGTGTAGGTCACGCCGGATTCACCGCCGACGTCGATGATGCCGGCACCGCACGCGACGAGGACGCGGGCGTGCGCGATCTGCTGCTCAGCGGTTGTGAGACGCACCGCGTCCGAGAACGAGTCCGGACTCGTGTTGACGATGCCCATGATCTGCATGTCAGGCTCCCGGCCTGTAGTGCAGGAACAGGTGATCATCCGCATGCTGGACGCCCTGGAGACTCATGCCGACCGGCTGATCAAACGGCGGGCCGCCGAGGATCGTGCGCGGCGCACCGCCACCAAGCAGGGGAGCGACGGTCAGCAGTAGATCGTCGACCAACCCGGCGGCAATGAGCTCGCGGAGCAGCATCGGCCCACCCTCGCAGAGGATGGCGCCGTCGCCCAGATCGCCGACGACGGCCTCCACGGTGACCTTCTCGAGCCGGCGGATCTCGCCCGGTCCGTCACCCCCGGCTTCTGTGTACACGACGACCGGAACGTCCTCGTCGAACAGCGGCACGTGAGGCATGTCCAGGCTGCGCGAAATCGTCGCGACAATTGGATGCGGCGACAGTCCTTGTGCCACCCGGTGGGCGCGCTGGTCAGCGTCGAGCAGCGTTGCGTAGCGCTCCGCGACGAGCGTGCTGCTGCCGACCAGGATCACGTCGCACGCCGTGCGCAGCTCGCGTAGGAGTGCGCGGTCCACCGGATGGCCGAGCGGAACGGAGCGTCCCTCGAGCACCGCGTGGCCGTCGGCCGAAGCGATCATCGCCGCCACGACGCGCCGGGTGCCCGAGCGCAGCCCTAGCCCCTCGGCAAAGGCGCGTGGCTCTAGCTTTTTCAGCCGAACTCCCGGAGAAGCCGTATCACCGGTGGCTGGGTACGGCCGACGCATGACGCCGCCGCCGGGTTCTGCCTGCAGCAGACAGCCAACTGGGTCCCCTTCATGCCCGCGCACGGATCCACCGGTGTGGTGACGGTCGGCGTCGGGGCCGTAGGCGTCGTCTCGATCACCGGAGGCGGGATCGGCGCCGGCGTTGTTGTCGTGACGACTGGCCGCTTGGATGTCTTCCTCTTGGTCGTCTCGGGAGCGACCTCCGCCGGCGGCGGTGCCGTCGCATCGACTATCGATGTCGGAGTCGTCACCGGCGCCGGCGTTGTGTTCGTCTTTTTGGTTCTGCTCTTCTTGACGGGTTGCGACGCCGGCATCGGACTCGTCGCGGGGGCGGTCGAGACCGGCTTCGGCTTTACGGGCGGATCGTTCTCCCCGCTCACCAGCTGCCCACTGACGAGCCCGGCGACAACCAGACCGAACACGACGGCGCCGACCAGCGCCAGTACGACTCGGCGGACGCGGCGCCGGCCCGCGCCCTGCGCCTCGTCCGGCTCCTCAAAGACGCCAGCGGCACCACCACCCGCACCGCTCTGTGCCTTGCGACCACGCTCGATCAGGTCACGCCAGTCGGAGTTCGTCGCCTCCGCGGCCTTGGCCATCGTCTCCTTCCAGAGCAGCGCCGCGGGCACGATCGGCGTCCACGCCCGGTAGGAAATACCGGCCTCGTGCATCGCCTCGACCGAGACCTTGCAGGTATCGCAGCCATCGAGGTGCGCCCTCAGCCACTCGGCGTCGGCGCCCGCGGCCAGCTGCCCATCCTGCTGCATCGCGATCATCGGCAGAGCGGTCGCGCACGCCTCGGTCGACGCCGCGATCGAGGCGAGCGCGTCGCCGCGCAACTGGTCGCGCAGGCTGATGCGGGCGCGCGAGATCAGCTGCGCCACCGAGTTGCGGTTCATCTCCATGACTTCCGCGATCTCGTCGTAGCTGAGTTCCTCGAGTTCACGAAGCGCCAGGACTTCTCGCTGACGCTCTGGCAGCTGCGCGTTGGCGGCCTGGACCTGCGCCTGGAGCGCGCCCACCATCACCGCCTTCTCAGGCTCCTGGACGTCCGTCGCGCGCTCATCGCCGAGCAGACGTGTCGCACCGAACTCAGGAATCTCGTCGACCGCGTCCGCCTTCTTGCGCTTGCCGATCACGTCGTAGCTCGCGTTTCGCGCCGCCGTGAACAGGTACGCCCCGAAATTGAGATCGCGCCCCTCGAGCTTTGGGAGCCGCTGGAGCACCTTGACAAAGGCGTCCTGCGTCGCGTCGGCGGCGTCCTCCTGTGTGCCGACAAGCCGTAGGCAGAAGTTGAAGATGCGGCTCTCGTACTCCTCGTACAGAAGCGCGAACGCCGCACCGTCACCAGAGGCGGCGGCTGCAGCGAGACGGGTTTCATCGAGCACTGGGGCCATGCGATCGGTCGCGGATGTCGCTCAGCGGGAGAGGCTACGGAAGATCACAACCCCACGGCACCGGAGCCTAGACGCGCTTCACGATTGTCCGGCTGTTGCCCGCCTTGTCGGTGATCGTCACCCGCACCTTCTTCTTGCCGCGCTTGGCAAACGTGTGTGAGCCGACGACCCCGCGCTTGACCCAGCCGTCGCCCCAATTGATCCGGACGGCAGCGATGCCCGAGGCCGGTCGCTTCTTGGTCCCACGATCGAACGGCGTCACGCGAGCGCTGACCTTCCGGCCGTTGCGCTTGAACTTGATCTTTGCCGACGGCGCGCGCGTATCGACCGACAGCGACACCGTGCTTGAACGCGTGATCTGGCCGCGCAGATCGATCCCAGTGACCCGGAACTTGTACTTCTTGCCGTATTTCAGCTTGGTCGCCGACTGGAACGCGAGCGCGCCCGTCTGCCCCACGACCTTGCCGCCGATCTCGACCCGGTAGTTCACAGGACCCCACGCGTCGCCGTTGGATTTCCAGGTGACGAAGGGTCGGCGCGACTTGGTCCACTTCGAAAGTCCCGTCGGCTTGCTCGGCGGCATGTCGTAGCCGGCGGCGACGACGGTCAGGTTGCCCGGCACGCCTTGTGCAAAGAGCGCGAGCACGTTCCCCGAGGTGTCACCGGAGACATCGAAGCCGGTCGAGGTATCGACCGCTCCGTAGACGCCGCTTGTAAGGCCGGTCACCGGTCCCGGGAAGGGAAGCGTCCGGTTGCGATTGGAGTCCGCATAGAAGCGCCCCTTTACGACCGGCGGTGAGCCCTCGGTGAAGATCGCCACGCGATTGAAGCTCGCCGCCGTGGCAGACCCGCCCACGGGCCCGGAGCTGGGCACACCCAACGGGAGGGCGGTCCTGAACAACGAGTCCTTGAGCGTGGCACCGGTGATCGTCCCGCCGCCGGTCGGGAAGATCGCTAGCCCCTCGCCGCGCGGGTTCATGTCCATTCGCGGCTCCCCGACGCCCTCGCCCCAGCCGACGGTGTCAACCGCCACCGCGGGCTCGAACGTGGCACCACGCAGATGCCGGACCAGCAGTCGTGTGCGCGTGGTGCCGCCGTCATTGAACGCCTGGCGAAACGCCACCCAGGCGAAGCTGGCGTCGTCCTCGATATCGACGTCCGGGAAGTCAGCGTCCAGGCCGCTGCGCCCGTCCAGGCTTGGAAGCGTCAGATCCTGTGGAGCCGTCGACGTCGAGCCCTGGAAGATCCTGCGCATGTACACGTGCTGGAGCGTGTCGGCCCCCTCTTCGCCCCAGACCGCCACCGCCGAGCCCGCCGCGGATGCCGCGATGCGCACGCGCCCGTTGCCGACCCCGGCGTCCTTGGCCTGATCGACGTCGAGTGTTCCAGGGTTCGCGGCAAATGACGTGCCGCCACGGCCAAGCCAGGCAGAAAAGACGTCGGTGCCGACGCGGTACGCGGCGAAGCCGACGCCGATCACCGACATGTCCACAACCGGATCGGCACCGCCCGCCGCGATCGGGACGGGTCCCGTCCAAGGCGCCGCGGCACTTGGGCGCACATTCGCGAAGAGAGTGCCCCCGCTCTCGAACATGACGGCCAAGCGTCCGCCGTTGCCCGCCCCGATGGCAATGTTCTCCGAGCCGCCTTCGAGACCTGGGTCCACGCGCTCGGAGCCCGTGAACTGGCCCGCCACAAGGCGGTTCACGTACGCGTGACGCACGCCCGCGTCGCTGCGCACAAAGGTGATCGCGCCCGATCCGTCGGGCGCCAGATCGGTATCACCGGTCTCCGTAATCGCGCCGGCATCCACAGCGACGCTCGGGAAGAAATAGGCGTTCGCCGACGTCAGTGGGATTGCAAACGAGAACATGATCGTGGTGATAACGAGACGACGCACAGCTGGGCTCCTCAGAGTCAAGACCGGTTGCCGCGTTCGTATCAACAACGCACGCGGAAATAAGAAATTACGGACGGGTGCCGACACGACGCCTCGCCCCAAGCCACTGATCTTCACGACTTTGGATGTCCGATGGCGGCCGGTACCCCCGTTCTGTGGACGATCCTTCATAGGATGAGACACCATGGGGTCGGGGTCGTCCGCAGAAGTTCGCTCGAAGCCGCTCGCGCTCGCTCTGCTCGTCGTTTCTCAGTTCATGATCATTCTCGATGCCTCGATCGTGAACGTGGCACTGCCGTCGATTCAGCGCGATCTGCACTTCTCGCCTGAGAGCCTCAGCTGGGTGGTCAACGCCTACGTGCTGGTATTCGGCGGGTTCCTACTGCTCGGCGGGCGGCTGGCCGACATCCTTGGCCGGCGACGGATCTTCGTCGCCGGAATGGGGCTGTTCGCCTTCGGCTCGCTCGTCGGCGGATTCTCCACGACGGAGGCGCAGCTCATCATCGCCCGTGCCTTCCAAGGCCTCGGCGCAGCGCTCGTCTCACCAGCAGCGTTGTCCACCGTCACCACGATCTTCAAGGAGGGTTCCGAGCGCAACAGAGCGCTGGGCGTCTGGGGGGCCGCGGCCGGCAGCGGCGGCGCCGCCGGCGCACTGATCGGCGGCATCCTGACCGAATGGGCCAGTTGGGAGTGGATCCTGTTCATCAACGTGCCGGTCGGCCTGGCGGCCGTGATACTCGCGCCGCGGTTGCTGATCGAGAGCCGCGATCCCGACCACCGTTCCCACGATGTGCCCGGCGCCGTGACGGTGACGCTCGCGCTCGTCGCGCTCGTCTACGCGATCGTCGATGCCGCTGACGCCGGTTGGGCATCAGCGCAGACGCTCGGCCTCGCCGCCCTCTCCGCGGTCCTGATGGCAACCTTCGTCCAGATCGAACGAAACAGCAGTTCGCCGCTGATCAAGTTCTCGATCCTGCGTCTGCCTACGCTCCGGTGCGGGAATCTCATCGCGGCCTTCAACGGCGCGGCCCTGTCGGCGATGTTCTACGCGACGACTCTGTATCTCCAGCAGGTGCTCGGATATTCCGCGCTTCAGACCGGGTTGGCGGCCCTCCCGCTGTCGGTCATAGTTGTCTTGTTCGCAGGCGTCGCATCTCGGATGCTCACGCGACACGGCTTCAAGCCGGTTCTTGTCGTGGGTAGTGCTCTGTCGGCCGCGGGGTTGCTGTGGTTTACGCAGATCAGCGCGGCCGGTTCGCTTGTCGGCGACTTCTTGTTGCCGTCGATGGTCTGCGGAGCCGCGGTCGGCCTCATGTTCGTCGGCGTGACGGTGGCCGCCATGACGGGCACTGACCAATCAAACGCCGGCCTCGGCTCCGGGCTGCTAAACACCAGCCAGCAGATCGGAGCTGCGATCGGTCTTGCCGTCCTGGTCTCGGTCGCCACGAGCGTCACAGGCTCGTCCCCACACACAGGCGCCGTCGCGATCAACGACGGGCTTGCTCATGGGCTTGTCGTGTCTGCCGGATTCGCCGTGATTGCGTTGGTGCTTTCGGTCTTCGCACTTTCGTCGAAGGCCTCGCGCGCACATGCCGCGGCCGCGCGTCTCGAGGAATCTGCCGCCGCGGCCTGAGACGGTCAGCAGCGCTGCGGCGCGCGCTTGACCGTCGCTGCGGGTAGATATCTGCCCGACAGCGCGACCACGGCATCGACGGTCGCGAGCTGCCGACTGCCCGAATCGCTCGCGGTGAACTGAAACGCCCCGTCGCCGCGCTGTAGCGCGCGCAACGCCGCAAGCCCTCGCCGGTCGGTACGCCCGACAGAGCGCAGCGCTTGTACCGCCAGTGCCGTGGCGTTGGCTTCGTTGCGATCCCTTCGCTGATGGGCGAATCCGCCCGACGGCGTCCGCTGTTTGATCAGCCACTTCACGCCGTCTCGCAGCCCGCGCTCGGAGGGCTTCACACCCGCGGCACGCAGCCCCATGATCGCCAATGCGGTGTGCGTGACGTCGTCGCGACCGCTCTTGGAGAGCGTGAAGTTCCAGCCGCCCTTTCCACGCGCGGCCAGTAGAAAGCGCGCCGTTGACGCCGGCGGCGTCCTGCGTAACGCCTTCAACGCGATCATGCCCAGTGACTGATCCCAGGCGGTCTTCCCGTAGCGGCCTTTGGACCCGCGAGCAACCAGTCGGTTGAGCAGGTCGATGTTGCCCGCGCAGCGCGGATTACCGCTGCCGGTCGCCACCAGGCCGAGGATCGTCTTCGCGGTCGCGCCCGCCGTCGTCGCGTAACCCGGTGCGTCGCTGCGCAGCTGCGCCGCGCGTGCGCTCGCCTGCGATCCACTGAGGTGACCGCCGGCGCGCAGGGCCACCACCGCGTCGGCGGCGGTCCCGCTTGCGTCCGGATCTGCTCTGAGCAGCCACTCAGCGCCCTTGCCGGCAGCGGAGCGATCGCTCGCCATCGCCACCGCTGTGAAGCCGGCGAGCAGGATCGTCGTTAGCGTGAGTAGGCGGGTCATACGGTCTCCATCGGTGGTGGTGCAATCGGTGCGGGCCGCCAGCGGACGGCGAGCCGCTCACGGAAGCGCTCCAACGTCCGCACAAACGCCGGGCCGAAAGCCAGACAGAAGGCGAAGTTGCCAACTGCATGCGCGAGGTTGAAGGGAAGCGAGCTGACGCACTGGGCGATCAGCTGGGCAAAGGTGTGCTGGCCCGAATAGGCGGCCCAGTTCGAAAAATCCATGATCGTGCCGAACGCCAGCCCGGAGAACGCGCAGGCGATCGCGAGCGGCCAGCGGCCAAGATCACGGCGGAACAAGCGCCCCAGGACCGCCCCGAACACGCCGACGAGGCCCCACGCGCCCATCTGCCACGGGGTCCACGGACCCTGTCCGAAGACCATGTTCGACGCGAGCGCGGTGGTGGCACCGATCGCAAAGGCCGGCGCGCCACCCAGCACGTAGCCCGACAGGAGGATCACGTCGGTCGTGAGCGGCTTGACGTTCGGGATCGGCGCGAAGGCAAGCCGCCCCAGCACGGCGATCGCGGCGAGCGTCGCGACCATCGCGAGCACCTTGGCACTCGGCTTGGAGCGCTCATACCAGGCGAGGCCGCACAGCAAGACGACGGCGAGCACCACGAACGAGGCGAGTTGCCAGCTCATACCTCAACCTCAATCTGAGCCTTTATGAGCCGTGCTCCTTCTTCTGGCGTGAGCGCGCCGCCGGCGCCGCCCAGCACGCGCGCCACCTCGGTCGCGAAGTACCAGCCGCCAGTAAGGACCTCCGCGATCGGCGCATCGGCGATCGCCCGCCCGTCGGCGAGCAGAACGACGCGCTGCGCAAAGTCAGCGGCGAACTCGGCGTCATGTGTCGCAACGACGACCGCGACGCCGTCCCCCGCATATCCGACAAGGCGCTCCGCGAGCGCGTGTTTGGTCGCTCGGTCCATCCCCCTTGTCGGCTCGTCGAGGCAGATGACGGCCAGCTCCTCGTCGGTGTCCAAGACCGTCGCGAGCGCGAGCCGCTGGCGCTGGCCGCCCGACAGGTCATGCGGATGGCGCTCCTCGAGGCCGTCGAGATGCACCTGCGCCAGCGCCTGGGCAGACGCTTCTTCGCCGACGCTTTCATGCAGCAGATAGTCGCCCGGGTTCTGCAGCAACAGCGCGACCCTCCCCGCCGTACGCACCTTGCCGCGAGTCGGTGTGTCGAGCCCGGCCGCGTTGCGCATCAGCGTCGACTTCCCGGCGCCGTTGCGTCCCATCAGAGCGACTAGCTCGCCGCGATCGACGTCAAGATCAGCGGCCCGCAGCGCGACGCCGCCGCCCGGGAACTCATGCCACACGCCGCGCATCGACAGCGCCGTCCCCTTGCTCTTGCGTCTTGGGCCGGATTTCCCCTGAATATGTGGGGAAATCCGGCCCAAGACGTCAAGGTCGACGGCTGCGAGACGTTCGCGCGCCTGCTTGACCCCCGTCGGCGGATCCTGCGCAGCTGTGATCGCGTCGTCGGCTTCAGTAACACCGGTAGTCAGTCCAGCCAGCGAGAACATCCGCGCCACCGGTGTCTGCAGCGCCGGTGCGGCGGCGCCGGCCCAGCGCAGGAACTCGCCCGGCGGGGCGTCACAGACGAGGCGTCCACCGTCGATGGCGAACACGCGGTCCGCCGCCGCCAGGCAGCGCTCGAGCCGGTGTTCGATCAGCAGCACCGCGGTCCCCCACTCCTCGTTGAGCCGCCGCAGGAACCAGACCAGTTCGTCACCTGCGACCGGATCGAGCTGCGAGGTCGGCTCGTCGAGCAGGACGATCTGCGGGCGCCCGGCGAGCGCCGCGCCGAGCGCCACTCGCTGCCGTTCTCCACCGCTCAGCTCATCGGTGGCTCGGTCGAGCAGACCCTCGATGCCGAGCGCAAGCGCGGTCTCCTCCACCCCACGGGCGATCGCGGCCGCCGAGTGCCCGCGATTTTCGAGCCCGAAGGCAAGCTCTCCCCGCACCGTTCCCATGACGATCTGGGTCTCGGGATCCTGAAACAGCGTGCCGGCGATGCGTGAAAGCGCATCTGGGCCATGCGTCCGTGTGTCGAGACCGCCTGTGCAGACCGTGCCGGCGAACTCGCCGCCGTGGAAATGCGGCACAAGCCCACACGCGGCGCGGACGAGCGAAGACTTACCTGACGCCGACATCCCGGCCACGACCACGAATTCGCCCGGCTCCACCGCGAAGCTGACGTCCACGAGCGCGGGCGTGCTCGCGCCCGGATAGGTGTACGTGACGCGGTCGAACTCCAACACGCTCATCGCGCGATCCCTCGCCGATCGCAGAACGGCAGCAGGATGACCAGCCCCAGGGCAGCGATGAACAGCAGATCGCCGACCCCGACTGCCTCACCGTCGAGGTCGTAAGGGTCGAAGCCCAGGAACCCGAAAATCAGCGGCGCGGCCGTCAGGACGACGACCCCGAAGGCCGACGACGCGAAGGCCATGTCGTGACGCGACCACGGCATGCGCTCTCGCCGGCTGCGGCGCGCCGATCCGTAGCCGCGCACCTCGAGTGTCGCGGCAACGTCCAGCGAACGATCCAGGGCGCCGGACACGACCGCCCGCACGACCGCGAGCCGCGCCAGCCGGCCATCGCCCCCACGGTCGGCTCGGCAACGTGCAGCGTCGGCCATGCGGCGCGAGTCGGCGGCCAGCACCGGCACCAGCCGCGTGGCGAGACTCGCCGACAGCGCCGAGCGAAATGACAATCGTCTGAAGAGGCGCAGCAGCCCATCGGGATCGACGGCGATCGTGAGGAGGCCGAATGCCGTCAGCGAGATCAGCAGCCGTAGACCCTGCCGCGTCCCGTAGAGCAGCGCCTCGACCGTCAGGTCCATGTACCCGAGGATCGGCACCTCGCCGAAACGGGCGAACACCGTCAGCCCGTCGCGCACGAGAAACGGATTGAGGACCATCCAGATGAGCGCGAAGGGAAGCGCGAACAGGACGACCCTCAGCACGTAGCGCCCGACGCGGGCGCCATACGCGGCGGCGATGACAAAGGCGCCGAGTGCCGCGATCACGAGCGGGTGCTCGATCACCAGCGCGGAGATGCCGAGCGTCGCACACCAGAGCGCGGCGACACCGGCGCGCGCCGCGTGCAGCGGGCTGTCGCGCCGCCGGTACCTCATCTCGGTTGCGGTAGGGCGATCCCGATGCCGTCGCCGCTGATCGCCAGCGCGAATTTCCGTGAGAGCGTCCCCTCGTCGAAGGCGGCCGCTGCGGCCGCGACGCCGTCCGCGTCGGTGCCCGTGACGACCCACACCGGCAACTCGGATGTGCCGTTGTCCGGCGGCGCGATCGCGGCGATGAGGCCGGATCCCGCGCCGATGGTCTGGACGACCTTGCCCGTCGGATCAAGTACTTGGAAGCTCTTGCCGTCAGCGGACGGCTTGGCGAACACGCCTGAGGTCTCAGGCCCCTCGGCGAGCAGCGATACGGCTCTGTCACCGCGGACCCGCTGGATAGGTCCGACGACGATCCTCAGCGTGTCCTCCTCGAGCTGCGCCGCCAGCCGCGCCCGTGAAGCCGGGACCTTTGCCTCGACGAGGCGTTCCTGGATCGTGCGGCACGCATCGCCGTCGGGGTCGGCGCACTCGATCCGCACCGGCAGTCGTCGTCCGTCGATTCCGTGCGCGAACGGCTCCGGGAAAGAGCCGACCACGGCGCCGACGGTCGACGTCTCCCACGCGTGGTTATCCCACCAGACCGCATCGCCGTCGTGGAGCTTGACCGACGTGGCGCCCTTATCGGCTTGGACACCGTTGACGTAAAAGATCCAGTCGACTCCAAGCCCGCCCCGCTCACCGCCGGAGACGCCCCCGATCGTCTGGATGAACTTGCCGCCGTAGCGCTTCTCGGTCTTGACGTTACGGTCGAGCATCCGCATGACCGTGTCCTCGCCGGAAAGCTCGGGCTGAGGCAGATCGGTCAGCACCTTCGCGCCGAAGTCCTGCGTCACCAGCAGCGACGTCGCACCAGGCGTGCTGCCCGCCCCCAGGCCGCAGCCCGCCACCACGAAGGCGGCGAGCACGGCCAGAGCTGAGAGCAGGCGGCGCATCTACCTCACGAAGAAGATGACGCGCGCGAGGTGCTTGTTGCCGGTGTTGTCCGTGACAAGCGCATCCAGGACGTAACGGCCGCGACCCGGCGCCTTGGGCAGTAGGTAGGACCAGTTGCCGCCGGCGGTGGTTATCGGGAACAGCTTGCCCTTCTTGGCGCCACACGTCTTCTGCGCGACGAACTTCGCCTTCGTCGCGTCGAACGTCGTGCAGTCGCCGGAGCGCGTTGAAGGCCGCTCGGTCAGCCGTAGCTGCACCGACTTGATGCCGCTGCTGTCCGTCGCGGTGCCCTTGAGCGTGCGCGGACCCTTCTTCTTGAAGCGCTGGCCCTTGGCGATCGAGAACGTCGCGGTGGGGATCCGCTTGTCGACGGTGCCGCACAGGCCATCGTTGCCGGTGTTGACGCAAACCTGCGTTTGAGCGGGAACATCGTTGGCGCGGGTCGCGCGCACGGTCGTTGCCGCGCTGGCCGGCAAACTCAAGGTGACCTTGCCGTCGCCTCCCGTTACGGCAGTTGATCCCGCGGCCGTCACGGTCACGCCGGCGGCCGGGGCGCGCGTCGTGGTCGGGATGAAATCAGGAGCTGGGTACGTCGTGGCGACCTGCTCGACGACAAACGTAGCGGCGCCAGGGGCGATCGTCGCCGGTGCCGTCAAGCTGAGGATGGTTCCCGAGTAGCAGCCGGTAGTCGCCATGTTGCAGGCTTTGTAGAAGAGAACGCGATCTCCATCACCCACAGGCGTGCCGCAGATCCCGGCCGATGCTGGCAACTCGTTGACGTTGAATGACCAGTAGTAGGGAGCTGACGACGCGGTCGTGAAATCCGCGGAAGTGATTCGCCCGACCTGAATATCGTCAATACCGCTGAACTTCTGGCCGCTCCAGTCGCCGCCGGTCGCGGCGTTCAGTGCGCCCGCGGCGGTATTCGTGCCACTGCACGAAAAAGCGCCGCCATCGCCTGACACAGGCCCTTTCGTCGGGGTTACCGATGCCGACAATACGGCGTCCGGACTTCCCGCCTCGGCGCGAATGGATACAGCCGCCCCGGCGCTCGCCGGGACGATCGTCAGAAGAGCCCCGACAAGGAGACCTAGGAATTTCTTTGGCATTTAGCCACCCCTTTCCACGAGGGCGTATGTGCATTGAAGGTCGGAGCGAGGTCTCCTGACTTACGGGCTTGTCCTCTCGCACCTTCCCGAAGCTGCGGTCGCCGCTTCAGTGGCTGCGCTTGCGCGCCGCGCGAGGTCTTTGCCCGATCACAGTGGCGGGTCCGTCCCGGCATCTCACCGGCTTCCCTTCACCACCGACCTGGGAACGGGACGACTCTAGCGGTTCTGGGGACCCCGGAGTACGCTGGCTCGGATGACCGTCAACCTCACACGGATCTACACCAAGCTCGGTGACGCCGGCGAAACCCACCTCGGGGACATGAGCCGCGTTCCGAAGACTCACCCTCGTATAGAGGCTTATGGTGTGACCGACGAGCTCAACTCGCAGCTCGGTGTCGTCCTGACGCTGCCCGATCTCCCAGATCCCTATGCCGCGTGGATCCGTCGTGCGCAGAACGACCTGTTCGACATCGGCGCCGATCTCTCGGTACCCCAGACCGACGCGCGCGAGCGGCTGCGCGTGACGGCCGCGCAGACCGACTGGCTCGAGCAGGTATGCGACGAGGTGAACGCTGATCTCCCGAACCTCACCAGCTTCGTCCTCCCCGGCGGTTCGCCCGCCGCGGCGCAGCTGCACGTCTGCCGCACCATCTGTCGCCGAGCGGAACGCCGCGCACTCGACGTCGAAGGCGTCAACCCGGAGGTCCTGCGCTATCTCAACCGACTCTCGGACATGCTCTTCATCCTCGCGCGCGGCGCCAACCGCGGCAACGAGCCTCTCTGGGCGCCGGGCGCTTCTCGCTGACCACGTCGAGGGCTGTCAAACCGCACATAGTGTGCGGAAATACAGCCCTCGACGCTGAAAGAGGTCCGCTTGCGTGGATGGCCAGGCAATCCTGGGTAGGCAGGAGCCATGGACTTCACCAAGCACAAACCATTCAGCGGATTCTCCGTCGACGATCCCGATGCGGCCCGCACGTTCTATGCCGAGACGCTTGGCTTCGACGTCGATCAGTACGACGACATGCTGTGGATCAAGACCCACGGCGACGACGGCGTCCTCGCCTATACGAAACCCGATCACGAGCCGGCGTTGTTCACGGTTCTCAATCTGCCGGTTGACGACGTCGACGACGCAGTCGATGACCTGACGGCCCGCGGCGTCGCGTTCGAGCACTACGACGGCGACTTCAAGACCGACGCGAAGGGCATCATGCGTGATAGCGGCCCGACCATCGCGTGGTTCCGCGACCCGGCCGGCAACGTGCTCTCTGTGATCGAGGCCGAAACGCTGCCCGACTAGTCGGTTACTGCAGCTCCGGCGGCAGCGCCTTCGGCCCGTCGGGGTACATCGCCGCGAGCTGCTCCTCGGTCATCTCCAGCGTGTTCGCGGCCTCCGGCGGCGCCCCCACAACGAGCCAGAGCTGATCGGCAGCGGTGGCGTTGAAGAGCTGTCGTACGACGTCTGGAGCCACTCGGATGCAGTCCATCGGCTCGAAGTCGATGACTTCATGGTCGATCCGCATCTGCCCCGCGCCTTCCAGCAGCACGTACAGCTCCTCGGTGTGGAAATGCCGGTGCTTGGTAGATGCCTGTCCAGGGGCGATCCGCCACAGCCGCGCTCCGAGCGAAGTCGCGCTCATCTGCTTGGCAAGATCCGTGTTCAGCACGCTCATCTGGTTCGACGGACGCCAGAACTGATCTCCGGCTCGCAGGACCTCATAACTCATCGCACATCTCCGGCGCCGCTGCGCCCCAGATTCTGCGTCAAGGAGAAATCGCGGTCGAGGATCGTCGTCGGCAGGTCCATTCGAACTGAATCATTGCGAGCCGACCAGATGCCCAGACCACACGGCGCTTGACCTCGGATGCTCCGCGAGTACCGCCAAGGGGATTCGAACCCCTGTTTCCGCCGTGAGAGGGCAGCGTCCTAGTCCCCTAGACGATGGCGGCAAGGGGACAGGAAATGTAGCAAGAGCGGGCTCGGTGACTCCGGCCCGAATCGCTATGCTCCGCGACCCACGCGGATGTGGCGGAATTGGTAGACGCGCGGCGTTCAGGTCGCCGTGGGTGCAAGCCCGTGGAGGTTCGAGTCCTCTCATCCGCACCTCATGCGGTTAAGGACTGCGACCCCCGATCCGGGGGTCGCAGTCGTTCTGCCAATACCTGCCCTTGGGCGGCCTCCTCAGAGCTCGGCGGCATCGTCGCGCGCGCAGCAGTGCTGTCTTGCTCGGTCATCGTCCTCCGAAAAGTTGTGCGGTGATTATTACGGCGAAATATTACCGTGCGCGGTCAGTCGTACACGATTCGATTCCCGGCGGACGCTCGTACCCGTCTGGCTACCTATAGTCGGCCCATGCCCAAGAAGGTAAGCCCGGACGAACGTCTCGTGGAGATCGCCCAGGCGACGCTGCGGGTGGCAGAGCGCGATGGCGCGAATGCCGTGACGATCCGCTCGGTAGCGGCAGAGATGGGTCGCACGCCGATCGTGGTGACGCACTACGTCCCAACCCGCGCGAAGTTGCTGGCGAACGCCGTGCAGTACGCGGTCGACGATTTCCACAGTGTGATCGACGAGCGGATGGAAGCCGTGCCGGAGGAGGATCGCTTCCGGGAACGTGCGCTCGCGCTCACCGTGGCTGTCGATTCCAGCGCATACCCAGCAGTGGACAAACTGACGCTCGAGTTGATGGCGAAGTCCGTCAAGGGCGAAGGGCTCGAAGCGTTTCGGGATGATGGACGACGCGAGCGCGAGGACTCCCGGGCAGCCGCCCACGCCGCCGGCATCGCTGATCCGGATTTCGCCGCCGAGCTCATGTACCTGGTGACCGCGGGGGTCGTGGCGGCCGAGATGGTGGACCCGGAGCTCTGGACCCCAGAGCGGGTCAAAGCAGTCGTAGAGCGGCTGGTAGACGTGCTCGGTGCCCCGGCTTTGGAGTTACACGAGACCGCCGGGTAGCCGAGCTCGAAGTTGCTCGGGGGCCTTAGCCTGACCTAGACGTCTGACCCCGCCGGGGTCTTCGGCGCCTGACCTAGACGTCTGACCCCGCCGGGGTCTTCGGCGAGGTGACATCCCTAAGGAACTCACCGAGCTTCTCCGCTGCCAGCGGTCGCGCGAACAGGAATCCCTGACCGCTATCGCACTGCTCGTGCTGCAGGTTGCGCAGCTGAGTGGTCTCCTCTATCCCTTCGCCGAGCGTCTCAAGCTCCAGTGTCTTGCCGAGCTGGACGAGCGAGCGCAGAATCGCCGCGGACGCCGGCGTGTGGGCGGCCCCGGAGATGAACGAGCGATCGATCTTGAGCGCGTCAACTGGGAACTGGCGTAGGTACGCCATCGAGCTGTAGCCGGTGCCGAAGTCATCGATGGCGATTCGCACGCCGAGTTCCTTCAACGTCTGCAGCCGTGCGCTCGCCCGATCCGGATCGCTCATCAATGCGGTCTCGGTGATCTCGAGCGTCAACGCGGACGCGGCGAGACCACTCTCATCGAGCGCCGCCTTGACATGCTGGACGATCTCTTGATCGTCGTCGAGCTGGCGCGCGGAGACATTGACAGCGATACCGATCTCATGCCCTTCTGCGTGCCACTTGGCGCCTTGCGCACACGCCTCGCTGAGCACCCAATCGCCGATCTCGATGATCATGCCCGTCTGCTCCGCGAGCGGGATGAAACGATCGGGGGGCACGATGCCGTGGACGGGATGCTCCCAGCGAATCAACGCCTCGACGCCGGTCACAGTCTCGGTCCTGAGATCGAACGTCGGCTGGTACAGCAGGAAGAACTGATTCTCGGCAATCGCGGCGCGGAGGTCCATTTCGAGCAGCAGCCGGTCGTGGGCGGCCGTGTGCATGCTCGACTCAAAGACGACGGTGCAGTTCTTGCCCTTTGTCTTGGCCATGTACATAGCCATGTCTGCATCACGCAACAGATCGTCGGCGCTCTCCCCCACCGATGTCGCGACGCCGATACTCGCGGTAACCGTCACAGTCCGATTGCCGGCAGCCGACAGCTGCATCGGCTCGCGCACGACTTCGATCACGCGTTCTGCGACGAGCTCCGGGGCGACGTCGAAATTCAACGAGTCGAGCAGCAGCACGAATTCATCGCCACCGATGCGCCCCACTGTGTCGCTCTCGCGGACCAGGCCCTTCAGACGTGCCGCGATGCACTGCAACAGCTCGTCTCCTGCCGCGTGTCCGAAGGTGTCGTTGACGTTCTTGAAGCCGTCGATGTCCACGAACAACGCTGCGATCGGCGCGTGCTGCCGACGTGCACGCGCCAACGACTGCGCCGCGCGGTCGAGCACGAGGGCGCGGTTCGGCAGACCGGTCAACACATCATGCATGGCTAGGAAGCTGAGTTCACCCTGCGCGTCTACGAGCTCGTTCTGCGCGACGAACTGCCGTAACAGGACCAGCCCGGTAACGGCCGCGGCGCCGACCGCCAGGCCGACCCGCAGGTACGTCTCTGCGCCGAACTGCGCGCCGATCAGCAGGGCGAAGACGAGCGCCGGAATGGCGAAAGGAAGCCAGCGTCCCAGCCTTCCCGCCTGCGGACTGGCATCGATGGTCTCAGCAGGACGCTCGCGCAGCTCCTCGGCAGAGACCGGGCGCTGACTGGCCGCTCCGATCACATACAACGCGATCGCGGCTAGGTAGAGATCAAGGACCACCGATCCGAGCGTCGCCTGGCCGCCGGTCACACTCCAGCCATAGGCGACATCGCAGACAACCTGCACCAGGATCGCCGCACCGAAGAACCCGAGAGCGAAGCGCGTCGCGGGCGCGAGCACATTTGTCAGCGCATAGACGACGCCAAAAACCAGGATCACGTCGCCGATCGGGTACACGCCGGCCGCCAGCAGGACGAGAACCGATGCGCCCTCCTGGGCAAGCGTCGGACCCAGGACGAAGTACCAGACGACGCTCAGCGTCCCGATCGTGATGGTGATCGTGTCGATCCGCATCCGGCGTTTGCTGAACCGCGACTGCGTCCGCATCGGGAATCGCAAGAGGCCGATGAGCATCAACGGGTAGTAGGAGAACCAGCTCAGATCGATTACCGAAGGCGACACGAGCTCGGTGCCCATGATCACGTAGATCGCCCCCACGGCGAGCCCGATGGTCGGGCACAAGAACGCGACCGCAATCAGGCGCCAAGCCGATGAAGTTCGTGCGTCTGAACACCGGTTCGAGGCAAGCCAGGCGGCCGCTGCCGTCGCTGCTGCCCCGGCGACATCCATGATCGAAGTGAATACGCCGACGTCTGTCCCGCCAGGCGAGGCGTGCCGCCACACCAAATAGCAGACGACGTACACAGCCACAGCAGCCGTAAGCCACGCTGGCGCCTCCCAGTGAAGCCCGTCAAGACGACCGCGGGTCAGCCTCCTGAACCGGCCAGCATTGACTGACTCCAACGGGATGGGGTTGACGCGGTCCACTACATAAACATCGACTGTGGCCCGCACTTCCTTTAACCGGCGTGTTCAGCGCGCGACAACAGGCCACACGGCCGTGAGGGCTCGCCGGAACGCGGATTGCTGTAAGCGCCCCACCCGATCTGCGGCCGTGTGCCGGTGGGCATCGTTGGGCACACCGATCTTGGCGGCGACGAGCCCCGCCAACGTCAGCTCGCGATGGTCGGAGTTTCCCCCGCCCGGCCCATCCGCCACCCACTTCACGTGAACCCCCGCTTGGTGTCCGGCGGTGATCAGCGCCGTCTCGAGCGAAGGCCGGCGCGCCTTGGACCGAATCCAGAACGATGAGCCGCGGCCGACCTCGTCGATCGAGAGCGCCCAGCGCAGATCATCGCGGCGCCCGAGTCGTTTGAGCCTTCGCACGACGGCAGCTGCCCCGAGATGGTCCGGTTGGCCCGTATAGATCCGTTCTTCGGCTCCTGTCGCCACGAGCCAGACGTCACACGATGGCGCCACACCGCCGAGGGCATCAGCGATCGCGACGATCGCACCGACCCCGGAGGCATTGTCATCAGCGCCCGGCGACGGTGGCACGGTGTCTGCGTGTGCCATCACGACACGCAGACAGCTAGCCGGGGTGTCGACGATCCCGACGATGTTCCGTGAGCGCCCACGACCGGGGACCCGGAAAACGTCCGTCTCGACCTTCAGTCCAGCGCTGCGCAGTCGCGACGCCACGCGACGGTGCGCGTTGCGCTCACGGATCCCAGCTGCCGGCCGCGATCCGGCAAGAGCCAGCTCACGCGCGAAGGCATAGGCGTTGTCGCCCGAGGGCGCTCCAACGCCGGCGGAGAGCGCGCAGCACGCTGAGATCGTCGCTAGCAGGGGCATCGCTACGGGCACCTCGGCACGCCGACCACTTTATGCTCGGAGCATGACCCGCGACAACCTGACGAAGATCACGATGCTCTCGGACGTCGAGCTCGAGTACGTCATCCACTTCGACGCTCCGCTCGCTCTCGTCTATGAGATGTGGACCGAAGCCGAACAGCTCGAGCAGTGGTGCATGCCGGAGGGACTTGACCTCAAGGTCGTCGAGCAGGACGTGCACGTTGGTGGCGGTCTGCGCTGGGAATGGCACGACGAGGACGAATACGTGACGATGGGCCTAAGCGCCGACTTTGTCGAAGTCGTGCCGTATTCGCGCATCGGCCTGACGGAGTACTGGGATGGGCAGCCGCGCAGCAGCGCCACCGCTCACGAGATCTCGTTTACGCGCGAGGAAAACGCGACGAAGGTCACGGGCGTCCTGACGTTCGTGACGGCAGATCTGGCTCTGGGCGCCGCCACCGTGATCCCACAGATACTCGACGAGCAGTTCGCCCGCGCCGCGGACTACCTGTCGTCTCAGCTCAGCGCCGCGCGCTAGCCGGCCCGCTTGACGGCGGGATAACCTTTTGGTTAGATAACCATTAGGTTCCCAATGGCAAGCGACTCTCTCAGCCTTACATTCTCCGCACTCTCGGATCCGACCCGTCGGGCGATCCTCGCCCGACTGCTCGACGGTGCAGCGAGCGTCAAGGAATTGGCGGCGCCCTTCGCGATCAGCGGCCCGGCGGTCTCCAAGCATCTCCGTGTGCTTGAACGAGCCGGGCTGATCACGCGCGGTCGCGAAGCGCAGTGGCGTCCGTGCGAGCTGGACGCGTCGCCGCTCAAAGAGGTCGCCCGGTACGCGGACGGCTTCCGCGCGCATTGGGACACGAGCTTTGACCGGCTGGATGAGTACCTCGAAACCCTCAAAGACAAGGACTGACCATGCCCGTACCGACAGCGCCCGGAACCACCGACTACGAGATGACCTCAGATGCCGACCTGCAGTACACAAGGGTGTTCGCCGCCCCACGCCAGCTCGTGTTCGATGCCTGGGCGAAGGACGAGCACGTCGTGAACTGGATGGGAATGCGCGAACAGACGATGAAGGTCCCGCAGCACGACTTCCGCGTCGGTGGTCACTACCGCTGGGAGTGGTACACAGCCGAAGGCGAGCACCAGGTCACAGTCCGCGGCGAATTCCTGGAGATCGTGCCGAACGAACTGATCCGGAACACCGAGATCATGGAGTTCGGCGGCATGGTGACTCCTGAGACGCAATGCGGTCTCCATTTCACAGAATCGAACGGGCTGACGACCGTCGTCGCGACGGTTCACTTCCCGGATCCCGAAACGGCTTCCGCCGCGATGCAGTCCGGCATGCAGACGGGCATCGACATCGGCTTCGATCGCCTCGACGATCTGCTCGCAGCGCAGTCGTAAAGTCGCGCGTGATCCGCGCCGCGAGATGGCGTTCAGAGGATGTCCTGGAGCGGGCCTGGCAGCTTGTCGAGCAGCTGGGCCCGCGCCTCCTCCATCGCTCCCGCACGAATGGCGTCGCGTAACTGAGACTCCAACGCATCCGCGCTCTGCAGATCACGCAGCAGGGTCTGTACGTCGATCTCGTCGATCGAGCGCCGCAGCACGCCGGCGGTCGGCAGGAGATCGTCGACCACCGCGTCTGGCGTGTTCCTGATCGCCGTCTTCGCGATTCCCGGCACATCGAGCTCGTCGGCGATCTGTTCCTTCAGCGCCGAGGTCTTTGGCAGTGCCGAAGCCCGATCCAAGCGTGTCACGCCCTGGATCAGGCTGCGCTTGAGGAGCCTCGCAAGCCCCGATTGATCGATCGATGCGTCCGCTGCCAGCTGCCTGCGATCGGCAGGGCTCGCCAGCCCCAAGAGCAGCCGTTCACGCGTGATTCCAAGCTCACAGGCCAGCTCGTCGGTACCGGTCAGAACGACACGCTCGGCGATCGCCTCGATATCGGGCGCGACCTTCCCGGACTCGCGTTGTTGGCACGGGTCCCGAGGCGGCGACGGCCGATAGTCGTCGCCGCCGGCAGCGAACATGAGCGCCAGCACGGCCGCGACCAGCACAACCGCCCCGAGTGGCAGCGCGATCGCGCGACGCGCGTTCATGCCTGGACCTCAGACGCGGGACGGATCAGAGCGGCGGGCACGACCGCCAGCAGCGCGATCGCTGCCGCGATTACGAAAGCATCTCGGAAGGCCCGGGTCGTCGCCCGCTCGAGCTGATCATCCAACGCCAACTCGAGGCGCGCAGCCTGCGGCTGCTGGGCGGCTGGCAGCGCGGCGTCCTCAAACGCCTGCGAGAGATCGGGCACCCTCCCCCGCTGTGCCACCAACTGGTCCGCCAGGCCATGAGCGAGCGCAAGCTTGCTGCTCGCCGGAAGCCGGGAGTCGAGTACCTGCGCCGCGATCGCCTCACGCGCCGGCTGCTCGGCCGCCTTCAGGTCCGCTGTGAAGACGGGAGTCAGAATCGCAAGCCCGGCAACCACCCCAGCGTGCCGCGCCGCAATGGTCCAACCGCCATGGAGCGTCTGCGGCAGCCGCTCTCTGAGCGCGACCTGAGTGAGCGAATCGACGGTCAGGCCAAGTCCGAACCCGATCAGTGCCTGCGGCGCAACCGTCCAGGCGAGTGCCGCATCCGGAAGCAGCGCCAGCCCGGCGAGTCCACCGGCGAGCAGAATCGAGCCGGCGATCGCCTCTGCTTGCGATCCGGCGGCGACTCTGCGCGCCAGCGGCGCCGCGAGCAGCGCCGCCACCGGAATAACACAGACCGTGAGCGCAGCGATCGCCGGGGACTGCCGCCAGCCCTCGACGAGCAACAGCACGAGCAGAAACAGGGCCGCGGTCAGCGCCGCCGAGATCAGAGCCAGCGCCAGGTTTGCCGCCAGGTGCGGCCGGTCAACCGAATGCTCTCGCTTTTGGGAGCCTCGCCCCGTGGCCAGGACCGCCGGCAGAGCCAGGAGTACGAGCGGTACCTGCACGATGAAGATCGACTGCCAGGAGATCGCGTCCGTGAGTAATCCGCCGGCGACAGGGCCGATGGCTGTGCCGGCGACGCCGGCGGAAGCCCACAGTCCGGCCCCGCGCGTCTGAGAGCCAACGGTCACGACCAACAGTTCAAGGCATGCGGCGATGACCAGCGCCCCACCCAGCGCCTGCACGATGCGTGCCGCCAACAACACGCCGAACGAAGGTGCGAGTGCGCACGCCGCGCTGGCGGCCGCGAATACGACGAGCCCGATCACCGCGGCGCCGCGCGCATTGCCTCGGATGCACAGTCTTGCCGCCGGCACCGCTGCCAGCGCGAGCACCAGATTGAAGGCGATCAGCACCCACGCGACGGTGCTCACCTCGACATCGAAGTCCCGCAAGATGCTCGGCAGCGCCAGCGTCACGATCGCCGAGTCCGCGAGCACGATCGCGACGGCCAGCGACAGCGTGACGACGGCCGAGCGGCGTGGGCCTTCAAACGTGTCTCCAGCGCGACTTTGGAGGCCCACACCGTCGGCTGCCCGCGCCGTCATCTCATTCGCCGAAACGGGCTTTCAGGCGCGGCAGGACGTCGCGAGAGAAGAGCTCCAGGAAGCGTGCCTGATCCGCGCCGGGGGCGTGAAACACGAGCTCCTCGAATCCGAGCTCGACGTACGGTGCGACGCGATCCACGACCTCGTCGGGATCTGCGGACACGATGAAACGGGTCGAAGCCTTGTCGGCGTTCTCGTCGGCGAGCCGCTCGAGCTCGACCGGGTCCTCGATCCCTGCCTTCTGATCGCCTGACAACGCGAGTGCGCCCCACCAATGGCAGGCCCGTTCGGCAGCCTCGGCGTCGGTGTCGTAGGACACCTTGATCTCGATCATCTTCGCGATCGCGCTCACATCACGGCCGGCAGCGTCCGCGCCCTCGGCGACGTTCGCCAGCAGGGTCTCGTAGAGCTCCGGGGGCTTGCCCGACGTGCAGATGAAACCGTCGCCGATGCGACCGACGAGCCTCGCGGCGATCGGGCCGGCTGCGGCCACATAGACGGGGATCGGAATGTCGGGGCGCTCGTAGACGGTCGCGCGCTCCGTCTTGTAGAACTGGCCGTCGTAGTCCACGCGCTCCTCGGTCCAGAGCTTGCGCATCAGCTCGATCGCCTCGGCGAGCCGCTGCCGCCGCTCCTTGCCGCCCGGCCAGGCCGCGCCGGTCGCCGGCGTCTCGTTCATCGCCTCGCCCGTTCCGACGCCCAGGAAAATATTGCCCGGGCTGAGCTGTGCGAGCGTTGCAAACGCCTGCGCGATGATCGACGGGTGGTAGCGCATCGTCGGCGTCAGGACGCTGGTTCCCAGGCGCGCATCCGATGCCTGCGCAGCCGCTCCGAGCCAGGTCAGCGCGTTCGGAGCCCGGCCCGTGCTGTGGCGCCAAGGCTGGAAATGGTCGGAGATGGCGACGGTGTCAAGGCCGCTCCGACAAGCGAGCAGCGAGAACTCCAGTAGCTCGCGTGTCCCGAATTGCTCTGCCGATGCCTTGTAGCCGTAGCGCACGTCTCTCTCCACGTCATTTGGTTTGTAGATGGCCGTACTTCATCACCAGCCGTGCCCGATAGAGTTCAGCTCGTCCACGATCCTACGAGGCCGCAACAAGATGAGCCGCACCGATAGCGCTGAGTCCGTTTCGCAACGCAGGCGCGTCACGTTCTCACGCAACGTGACGCTGTCACTGTCGAGGACGTGCGTGTCGCACTGCAAGTACTGCGCGTTTCAAACGCACAAGCCGCATCTGCACACGCCTGAAACGGTCATCAAGCTGATCGACAACGCCGCCCGGCGGCGCGTGAAGGAACTGCTCATCCTCACCGGCGACGAGCCCGACCATCACGCCGGCGTCCGCGAGCGCCTCGCGGAGCTGGGCTTCGACGACTTCGTCGGATATGTCGCGTGGGCCTGCGAACGGGCGCTGGAACGCGGCGTGCTCCCGCACACAAATCTCGGCACCGTCTCCAAGGACGATCTGGCGCGTTTGCGCGAGGTCACGGCCTCGCAGGG
Source organism: Baekduia sp. (assembly GCA_035554055.1). Taxonomy (GTDB): domain Bacteria; phylum Actinomycetota; class Thermoleophilia; order Solirubrobacterales; family Solirubrobacteraceae; genus Baekduia. The sequence goes on from DATMIZ010000043.1 coordinate 25,092, forward strand.
GATCATGCTCGAGTCCATTCGCGACGACCTCGTGGCCCATCAGGGCTCGCCGACAAAGCTCCCCGAGCTGCGGATCGCGACGATCCGCGCCGCCGGTGAACTCAAGATCCCGTTCACCAGCGGGATCCTGGTCGGCATCGGCGAGACACAGCCGGAGCGTGTCGCCGCTCTAGAGACGCTCGCGGGTCTTCATGAGCAGTACGGCCACATCCAGGAGATCATCCTCCAGAATTTCGTCCCGCACCGGAAGTACTACGGCGAAGAGCCCGCCGAAGTGGCGACCGAGGCCGCCGAGCGCTACTGGAAGACGGGACTCGACACCCACCCCTCCCTGCCGCTGCCCGACTGGGCGACGCCGGTCTCGATCGAGGAGATGATCGACATCGTGCGCACGACGCGCGAGCTGATGCCAGACGTCGGCATCCAGATCCCTCCGAACCTCGAGGACTGGTGGCCGCAGCTGATCGCCGCGGGCGTCACCGATCTCGGCGGCCTGTCGGCAAACGGCGACCACATCAGCCCCGAGCACCCCTTCCCATCGCCGACTCAGGTCCGCAAGACCTTGAAGCCCCTCGGATACGCGCTGACGGAACGGCTCTGCACCTACCCGCAATACCTCAACAGCGAGTGGATGGCGCAGGGCGTGCTCGACGTCGTAAAGACGAGCTACTGGTCGTTCATCCCGCGCGGCAGCAGCGGACGGCGCGAGGAGCGCGTGATCAGGCGAGATCTGGTTCCAGCCGCCATTCAGAAGGGTCGCAACGGCGAGTGGCTGACCGAGGACGAAACAACCGCGCTGTTCGCCGAGAATCGCCCCGAAGCGATCGAGGACATGCGCCAGGCCGCGGACGAGCTGCGCGAAGAGCTTGTCGGTGACACGGTGACCTACGTCGTCAACCGCAACATCAACGTCTCCAATGTCTGCATCGTGGGTTGCGCGTTCTGTGGCTTCGGCCAGGGCAAGCGCTCGCCGGACGCCTATGAGCATTCAGAGGACGAGTTCCGCGCCCGCGTGCGCGACGCCGTCGACTACGGCGCGACGGAGCTCTGCATCCAGTCAGGGATTCATCCCGACTGGGGCTTTGACAAGTACCTGCACTACCTTTGCGTCGCCAAGGAGGAGGGTCGCGCGCACGGTGTCGAGCTCCATCTCCACGCCTACTCGCCGATGGAGATCGCGCACATGGCCGACGTTTCAGGGAAGCCACTGGACGAGGTGTTCGCCGAGCTGGCCGAAGCCGGACTCGGCTCGACGCCGGGCACCGCCGCAGAGGTGCTCCACGACGGCGTGCGCAAGCGCATCTCCCCCAACAAGCTCCCTGCACAGCGCTGGATCGAGGTCATCGAAGCCTCACACAACTCGGGCCTGCGCTCGACCAGCACCGTGATGTTCGGGCACATCGAAGAGCCGTGGGAGCTCGCCGAGCACATGCGTGTGATCCGGTCGATCCAGGAGCGGACCGGCGGCTTCACAGAATTCGTGCCGCTCAGCTTCATTCCGTTCCAGACGATGCTCGGACGCTCGCATGGTGTCGAGGAGATCTCGATCGAGGAGAACCTCAAGCACGCTTCGGTCTTCCGGCTCGCGCTCGGCAAGACGATCGACAACCTGCAAGCGTCGTGGGTGAAGATGGGCCTAGAGACGGCGACCGAATCGCTGCGCTGGGGCGCAAACGATCTCGGCGGCACTCTGATGGAGGAATCGATCAGCCGCCTCGCCGGCAGCTATCACGGCACGCGTCTGGATCCGCCCGACCTCATCGGCGCGGCACACGCGGCGGGCCGACCCGCCGCGGAGCGCACCACGCTCTACGAGATCCGGCAGCGGCATGAGATCGCCGCTGCCGCCTGATCAGACCTTCTCGAGATCAGCCTCGGCTTCTGCCAGCCACGCCTTCTTGTTCTCCCGCCAGCCGTCCTCGGTGAGGCGACGCTTCCAGTAGCCGGAGATCGAGACCGACTCCCGCGGGACCTCCAGATCGCCCAACAGGTACTTCCGTAGCGCGCGCACGGCACTCGCCTCGCCATGGACGAAGGCGTGGACATTACCGTCCGGGAACTCGAAGTCGCGCACGGCACCGGCAAGCAGGTCGTCTGGGTCGCCGGTGTTCGCCGAGCGGTGCAACCAGGTCAGATGCAGGTCGCCGGGCGACTGCAGTGGTACCTCTTCCTCCGGCCCGTCGACCTCGATGAACACGTGCGCCGGGATACCGGCTGGGACCCGCTCAAGCGAGGCAGAGATCGCGGGGATGACGCTCGAGTCGCCGGCCAGCAGGTGCCAATCGGCGTCCGGACTCGGCGTGTATGCGCCACCCGGGTAAGAGAGCTGGAGCAGATCGCCGGGCTTGGCCGCAGCGGCCCATGGGCCGGCGATGCCCTCGTCGCCATGGACGACAAAGTCGATGGTGATCTGTCGTGAGGCAGCGTCCCACGAGCTGACGGTGTAGGTGCGCATGATCGGCCACAGGTCCTTGGGACGCGTCGCCTTGATCTCCTCCTGATCGAACGGCGGAGCATAGTCAGCGCCCTTCGGAGGCAGGACCAACTTGGTGTAGTGGTCGGTGTACTGGTCGGCGCCGTATTCGGCGAGTTCCTCGCCGCCCAGCGTGACGCGCACCAACCCTGGCGTCAGATGCTGAACGTCCTGTACCTCCAGCGTCAGCCACATCCCTCTGTCTCGTCCGGCCATGGTTGCTCCCTGCATTTGAAGTTCGGTGGCCCTAACTCTAGTGCGATGTACGAGGGCTATGGTCCCGGCGGATATCCCTGATGCGCACGTTCGCGATCCTCCCGATAAAAAGCTTTGCTCACGCCAAGCAACGTCTCCGCGCTCGTGTGCCGGACGGGCCCCGCGCGGGCCTGGCACAGGCGATGGTCGCCGACGTCCTCACGACGCTGGGCGACGTCTCAGAAATCGAGGCGGTGATCGTCGTCACCGGCGACCAAGAGGCAGCATTGCTCGCACAGGATGCGGGCGCCGAGGTTGTCATCGACGTTGAGGAGGCCGGCCAGAGCGCCGCAGCGGCACTTGGGGTCACACGCGCATGCGAGCTGGGCGCGAAACGTGTGCTGCTGGTCCCGGGTGACTGCCCGGCGCTTGACGCGGGCGAGCTCCACACCCTGCTCGCGCGCACGGAGGACATCATCATCGTGCCGGACCGCCATGGCACCGGCACCAATGCGCTGCTGTTGACTCCACCGCAGGCGATCGCCCCTGCCTTTGGTCCCGGGTCGCGGCTCCGTCACGAACAGGCGGCCAAAGCAACAAACCGCCGCTGGGCGACGACGGACGTCCCGACGCTTGCGATGGACGCCGACACGCCCGAAGACCTCGCCGCGCTTGAGGCATCCGGCCTGCTCGGTGTGTGCACGCGCGCCGCACTCGAGCGCCTTGGGCGACCACGTTGACCGTCACATCCGTCGCCCTGCCTGGACTGCCTGAGGTGGCGCCCGGCGACAATCTCGCGGAGCTGATCGCTGCCACAGGCTTCGAGTTCGCCCCCGGTGACGTGCTCTGCGTGGCGCACAAGGTCGTCTCCAAGTCCGAAGGGCGAATCGTGAGCCTTCAAGACGTTGACCCGAGCGATCGCGCCTCGACACTCGCAGCCTCACATGGCAAGGATCCGCGCCACGTGCAGGTCGTGCTCGACGAAGCCGCGGAGATCGTCCGAGAACGCCCCGGCGTGCTGATCTGCCGCACTCGACACGGGTTCGTATGTGCGAACGCCGGCGTGGACGCCTCGAACGCTGGCGCAACCGATCGGTTGATTCTTCTCCCTCTCGATCCGGACGGATCGGCTCGTTGGCTCCGGGCGGCGCTGCACGAAATCACCGGCGTCGCGCCGGCAATCGTGATCACCGACTCGTTCGGTCGAGCCTGGCGCCACGGCCAGGTCGAGATCGCGATCGGCGTCGCGGGACTCACACTCATCGATGACTGGGACGGCCGCTTCGACAGCGACGGCCGCCCGCTCAAGGCAACGTCGATCGCGGTCGCCGACGAGGCGGCAGCGGCTGCCGATCTCGTGCGCTCCAAGGACTCGCGTGAGCCAGCCGTGGTGCTGCGCGGCCTCGGACACCGGGTCGAGGAGCAGGACGGACCCGGCATCGCGACGTTGATCAGGTCGGCCGCCGAGGATCTCTTCAGCTAGCCCGGCAGCGGCGTGCTAAGTTGCGCGCACAACTACCGAGGTGATTCATGACCGCTGAAGCGCAGCTAACGACAAAGTCCTGGAAGCTCGACAACCACCACTCCAGCGTCCTGTTCAGTGTCATGTGCCCGCCGACGATGTTCCGCTCGGGCTTCAAGGAATTCGGCGCCGAGCTGCAGACGGACGCGGACGGTAATCCCACCGCACTCGAAGGCTGGGCCGACGTAGCGTCGATCGACATTCCGAGCGGGACCTTCCACGACCACATGATGGCCGACGACATCTTCGACGGCGCGACACACTCCAAGCTCACATTCAAGTCGACATCGATCACTGCGCGCGACGGAAATGCGTTCGACGTCGCTGGCGAGTTGACGATCAAGGGCGTGACGAAGTCGGTGACGGGACACGGCACGTGGCAGCGTGCATCCCCTGCCTGGGGCGAATCCATCGGCCTGGCAATCAGCGCGGAAGTCGACCGAACCGACTTCGGCGTCTCTTGGCAAGAGCTGCTGCCGTCGGGCGACCTGTCACTCCACAACCTCGTCGAGATCGAACTCGACTTCCGGTTCAACTCGCAGACCTGAGCGGGACTCCGCCCAGGGACGCCACCGGTCAGCCGTGATCCGTATCGCCGACGGCGGCGCGAACGGCGGCCCGCGCCGCTGAACCTTCCTCGCCCAGGCCCCGCATCAGATCGACCGTCGTCGACCTGATCTGCCCGACGATCATGCTCGTTGAGAGCGAGGCATTTTTGCCGAGCGCCTCGGTCGCGCTCGTCGAAGCCGCAAGCGCAGCAGAACGCGCTTCGGCGCCATGTTCGGATCTCGCGAGGTCATCGCTGAGAAAGCGAAATGCGCGGCCGAGAGTCTCCAGGGAGTCGGCCAGCGAATGCGGCACGTTGTCCTCGACGTCGATCGCGCGCACGACCGCGCGTGCCAGTACGCGGATGTTGCGCTGCGCCAGGTCCATCTGCGCGGAAGCGACCGCGTGCGCCTCGAGCACGTCGCGTGTGCCGCGGTAGGCCGGCGTGGTCCGCACGATCTCCGACCCCGTATCCACCGCCTCGCGCCAGCCGCGTTCCTCCTCATCGAGTGCGCGTGCACGCTCGAGGGCCCTCCGCGCCAGGTCGCGGTCGACATCGCGCAGTGCCTCTGCCAGGAGGTCGAGCACCGCGGCAAGCTCGTCCAATACGTGGTGCGCCGCGCGATCGACGGCACGCACGGGATTTGCCGGCAGGACAACAGCGACGAGCAGCGCGATCCCGCCGCCGAGCAGCGCGTCGATAAAACGCTCACCGGCGAGACCGCTCCCGGGCGGCTGCACGGTCGCGACGAGCATCGCTGACACGGCAGCCTGCGAGACGAAGGTCCGGCCGGGACCTATCAGGACGGCGACCCCCGTCGCCAACACCAGGATCAGAAAGAGCTGCCAGGTCCCGACGCCGATACCCGCAACCAGGAGATCCGCGATGCCGATCCCGATCGCTACCCCGAGCACGAGCTCAGCGGTGCGGCGCGTGCGGTGCCGATGACTCATGCCGATGGCGATCAGCGCCGACAGCGGTGCGAAGAACGGTTGCGAATGACCAAGGATCTCCGTCGCCAGCCACCACGCGAGCGTCGCGGCGACGGCGCCTTGGAGGATCGCCACCGAGTCCGCGCGCAGCCGGCCGAGGCGCTCCTGCGCAGACGCTCGCGCGCGAGGGCGCCACTCGCGGCGGTAGTCGGGGAGTCCCCAGCGCGGCATAAGTACCCATTGTCCACCGAGGAGCGACAAAGGTGCGCCGGCAGCATCGGCGCGGAGTAAAACGAGCGCCGGCTACCTGCCCAGCCGCGCGCGCACGACATCAACGGCCCGCTCCGCGGCGGTGACCGCGCCCTCGAGCCAGCCGTGGTAACTCGTCGAAGACTCAGCGCCCGCCCACACGATCGGGCCAACCGACTCGGTCAGCGCCGGTCCAAGCTCTGACAAGACACCCGGGGGCAAACCCGGCACCACGCCGGGTGACCACGGATCTCCGTAGTGGCGATACACGTGTAGGTCGAGGGGCTCCGGCGCGCCGGGGAAATATTCCGCAACGGCCTCCAGGAAACGTGCTTTGAACACCTCGGGGTCGTCGATCAGGCTCCCAAGCTCAGCGATGTCCGCGGCCGCTTCGCCCACCGAAGCCGTGAGGATGCCTTCCGGTCCGTCCGGGCGAGTCTCGTCGAGGGTCATGATCCCCTTGAATCCCTGGCCCATGCCCGTCAGATCGTCGTCGCGCCAGAACGGCTTCTCGTAGAAAGCCCAGAGCTTGGATCCGTAGGCTGGAGCGAACTTGTTCTGCAGCACCGCGCGCGCCACCGGCAGTGCCGGCTCCCACGCGATCGATGCGCACAGCTGCGGCGCGATGGCCATGACGACCGCCTTCGCCCTCACGGTCCCGCGGTCGGTGTGCACCGTGACTCCACCGTCGCCGTGCTCGACACGGCGCACCGGCGCGTCCAGCAAGATCCGATTGCCGAGCGGCTCAGCCATCACTTCGATCATGTCCGCTGACCGGACGTAGTGCGTAAGCCCGGAGAGCAGCGTCATGAAGCCGCCGATGGTCTGCACCATCCAGACCGCGTAGAGCAGCGAAAGCTCCTCCGCGCTCGCGCCGGCGACCAGAAGCGTCTCGGCGCAGATGGCTCGCACACGCTCGTCGGGAACGTTTGCCTCGAGCCAGGATGCGGCCGTCTGGGAGTCGAGCTCGTGCGCATTGGGCGCGTTCCACGGATCGTCGGCCGGCATCGACTCAACCAACGCGGTCATCGCCGCGAACGCCTCGTCGAGCGCCGCCGCTGCTGCGGGATCGTCCTCGAACGGCAACGACTCGACTGAGCGCTTTCCATCCATGACGCTGACCACCGCTCCCTCGTGGCCCCCAGCGCCCTCGACGATCGGGACTCCAAGCTCCTCGACGAGCGCCATCAGGCGCTTCATGTCGTGCCCGAGATGAATGCCGCCGCTCTGCACCACACGCCCGCCCGGTGTTGTGGACCTCACGGTCCGCCCTCCGACGCGGTCACGTGCTTCGACGACGACGACGTCCTCGATCCCGGCCTGCGTCAACCGACGCGCGGCGGTCAGCCCGGAAATGCCCGATCCGACGACACATACCTCCGCGGTGCGGCTGAAGGTTCCTTCGGTCATTCTCTCCCTGCTCTCTATTTATTGACCTGAGATTGGCAAAGCTCAGTCCACTGCCTCAATCAGCGAGCGGACCACGCGGCGTGCGGCGTCGACATCGTCGCGGTGCAAGCGCGCAGCCACGAGCGTGTGCCATTCGCCGGCAGCCGCGACCACGGGGGCGGACGCCTCGCGACCGGCATCGGTCAGGTGCATAAGCGGTGATCGCGCATGATCTGGGTTTGGCAGGGCAACGATCGAGCCCTCACTCAGCAGCATGTCGGCAACCCGTTGGACGCTCTGGCGGGTTAATCCGAGTTCGCGTGCGATTGCCGGCACAGTCGCATCGCCGTCGCTGAGAACGCCGAGCAGCTGAAAGCGCGCGTGCGTCTCGCCCCCGACTGACGCCAGGCGCTCGGACTGCCGGCGCAGCGCGACAGCCGCTTCGAAGAGTTCGAGCACCAGCAGGCCGACCTCATCGGACGATGGGCTGAGATCGGGTCGGCCTGGAGGTTGACAGGAGGCTGTCATTCTGTGCAACACTACCTCAACGGCGGACCCATGTCCGATCGTCGTGGAGCGGGCGGAGAACCCTACCGGGAGAGATGAACGATGAACGATCAACCTTCAGCAACCACTGACGCGAGCGCGCGGGGCGGTATCCGCCCGCGGATGGACGTGATGCCGATCGTCGAGCGGGTGCGATCGCTGATCCTGGAAAGCGAGGAAGAGCTCGAGAATCGCCGCATCCCGGAGAAGCTCGTCGACGAGCTGTACGACGCCGGCGTGATGCGGGCTCTGATGCCAGAAGAACTCGGTGGCCTTGAGATGCACCCGCTCGACTGGCTGGACCTCACCTACGAGCTTTCGCGGCTCAACGGCTCGGTCGGCTGGCTCGCAGTGATCTGCAGCGGCTGCACGATCCTCTTCGACATGGAGACGATGACTGAGTTGCAGGCCGGCACGCGCCTGCTGAATGCAGGGAGCGCCGGCCGCATGGGCAACGCGCTGAAGGTCGACGGCGGCTACCGCGTCAGCGGCCGCTGGAACTTCGCCAGCGGCTCACCGTTCGCCGATTACCTCTCGGCCACGGCATTCCTCGTCGACCAAAGCGACGAGCCGATCCTCGATGACGCCGGACGGCCGCAGGTCCTCGAGGTCCTCTTTAAGGCAGACGAGGTCACGCGCTTTGAAAACTGGGACGGACTCGGCCTGCGCGGCACTGGCAGCAACGACTTCGAAGCGAAAGATCTCTTCGTCGACGAGCGCATGGTCCATGAGCTGGGCGCATGGGCCGAGCCCTTCGCGAGCCGGCCGCTCTACAGACACTTTCTCGCCCAGCAAGGCCATGCGTCGCATGCGCTCGGCGTTGCGCGCGGTGCGATCGACAGCTATATCGAGCTTGCAAATCGGCCGGCGCAGCGGCAGTCCAGCCGCCAGCTCAAGGTCGGCAAAGCGCAGATGGACAAGGTCGCCGTCGCCAAGGCCGACGCTCTGGTCCGCGCCGCACGCCTGTTTGCGTGGGACACGACCAACTGGATCTATGAAGACGCCTTCGACGAGGCTCGCATCGACGAGGCGTATCTGTTGCTGCAGGAAGCCAACATCTTCGCCGTGCGTGCCGGCAAAGAGGCCGTCAACCTGATCTTCGACCGCGCGGGCGTCGACGGCGTCATCCGCGGTCGCAGGCTGGAGCGACAGTTCCGTGACATGACAACGGCCGCCCAGCATGTGGCGAACGTCGAGGACGCGTACGAGTCGATCGGCCATTTCCACATCACAGGCGAGCCTCCACATGGCCCGCGACATCGCGCAGAAGATGGAAAGCCTCGAGAGCGAAGACGAGATTGTGCGCAAGATCGAAGAGACCAGCCAGTACGTCTCAGTCGATCAGCTCGCCCTGTCCCCCCAGTGCGGATTCTCGCCAGGTGTCGGATTCGAGCAGGTGGGCGGCGAAGACGTGGCGCAAGCGGGAGCTCGTGCGCGGCGTGTCCGATCGGGTCTGG
>DATMIZ010000044.1:0-7495 GCA_035554055.1 Baekduia sp.
AGCGCGCGGATGACCGCCTCGTGGTCGGGCTCGTTGTCGAGCCTCGCGACCATGGCGACGCCACACGCATCGTGTTCGTTGCGAGGGTCGTAGAGGCCATCGGCCCGCGGCAGGGAGAAGTTCTTCACAATCGAAAGGGTCCCGTTGTCGGCCCCGTCGGGCTCAAACGGTGGACATAAGGGTACTTACGGAGCGCGAGAGGCTATCAGTCGGACAATCGCTCGCACAGACGAGAAAAAGATCGGTTCTTCGGGTACGTGCCGATCATCGGGTCTCGCAGACGGCAGAGAATCGCGTAGGCAGATAGCTTTCGCGCCTGATTGGGCGCGCAGGCGTCAGGGAAGTCACTGAAGACATGTCCACTTTGGCACCACAACAGCCTGGTATCGAACTCAAGGTTCCCGCGATCGCGGAGAATGTGGCGGTCGTTCGGCACGCCTTCGGGGGCTTCGGCGATGCGCTGGACCTTCCCGAACAGCTCGTCAGTGACATCAAGCTCGCCGTCACGGAGGCCTGCACGAACGTGGTCGTGCACGCCTACCCCGACGGTCACGACGGGCTGATCGAGATCACGGCGCACGTCCACGACGACGTGCTGACGATCATCGTCGCCGATCACGGCAACGGGCTGCTTCCGCGACTGGACAGCCCGGGACTCGGACTCGGACTGCCGCTGATCGCGACGCTCGCAACTTCTCTTGAACTCGACACGGAGTCCGACGAGCGGACGCTGGTACGGATCACCTTCGACCTCACAGCTACGGACGCCTGACGTAACCCTGTGAGCCCGACGCCGGCCGTATCCAATGAAGCGCAGCTGATAGTCCATGGCCCCACCCTTTTGGGCCCCGTGCTGAGCCGTGTGGTCGGCATGCTCGTGGCGCGTGCTCAGTGCCCGATCGACACGCTGGACAACGCGATGCTGCTGAGCGACGCGATCGCCGCCCATGCGCCTGAGTACACCGGCGCACACACATCTGTCGGCATCAAGACGACCGCCGAGACGCTCGAGCTACGCGTCGGCCCGTTCGAAGGGGGCGCGGCGGCGAGGTTCATTGACTCATCCGCGCTACCCGATATCGGCAACATAATTGAACGAGTGGCCGACTCCGTGCGGCACGAGGGCGATACATTGCTGTTAACGCTGAGGTTCGGATAAGGACCTTCGGCTCCAAGCTCTGATCGCACTACACATGCCCGTCGATTTCTCTGTATCCCCGCTCTCCCTGGACGAAAAATTCATCGTCGAGGTCTGCGGTGAAGTGGACCTGTTCACGGCGCCCGATCTCAAGGAAGCGATCAGCGGCGGGATCGACGCCGGCGCGGACACGATCATTGTCGACCTGACGCAGGCGACGTTCCTCGACTCGACGGCGCTGGGCGTGCTGATCGGCGCCGTCAAGCGCCTGCGCGCCACCGACGGTGGGCTGTCGATCGTCAACGTCAACAGCAACATCGCAAAGACGTTTGAGATCACGGGCCTCGATCAGATCTTCAAGATCTACGAGTCCCGCGAACAAGCTCTGGCGTCTGGTTAGCTGAGGAGCTTGACCACGCGGCGCTCGATGCGGTGTCGGGCCGCCGGGTCATCGAGGTTGTCGGCACGCGTGAGTTTGATCGTCTCGCCGGCGCCGTAGCGGTCCAGCACGCGCGGATCGATGTAGGACTTACGCGCCACCGCGGGCGTGTTGCCGAGCTCGTGCGCCACCTCCTTGACGACGGAGTTGACGACGCGCTTGCGGCCTGCCCTCGTCGAGGTGGCGTCCGCCGCTGCGAGGCCGACGGCCGCCAGCACCGTCGCGTGCCAGGTGCGAAATGTCTTCGCGGTGACATCCTCACCGGCGATCTCTTTGAGCCAGCCGTTGATGTCCGCGGTGACGACGTCGCGCCAGCTGCCGTCCTGCCGGTAGGCGAGCAGTTCACGGCCGCCGCCGCGCCGTTGCAGGAGCGTTTTCACGAGCGCCGCGGCGCGGGCGTCGGTCATCGAGCTGTGGCGGCGTTGCCCGGACTTCGCCGGGTAGTCGAACGACACGCGCTTGCCGTCGACGCTCACGTGGCTCTTCTCGAGCGTCGCCAGGCCGTAGCTGCCGTTCATGTCCGCGTATGCCTCGCCGCCGATGCGGAACAGGCCGAGATCGAGCATCCGGATCGCGAGCGCCAGCGCCTGATCGCGGTCTGGGCCGTCGGATGGTCGCCGCGCGAGATCCTTTTGCACGCGCGTGCGGATGCGTGGCAGCAGCCGCGCGAACTGCAGCGCGGCGTCGAACTTCGCGTTGTCCTGGTTGGCGCGCCAGGCGTCGTGATAGCGATACTGGCGGCGACCGGCGGCGTCGATGCCCGTCGCTTGGATGTGGCCGCGATCGTCCGGGGAGATCCAGACGTCGGTCCATGCCGGTGGGATCGCGAGCGCCGCGATCCGCACTCGTTCTTCCGGGCCGAGACGTCGCCCGTGCTCGTCGAGATATGTGAAGCCCTTACCGGCACGCCGGCGCGTGAAGCCGGGCCGGTTGCAATCTGACCGTCGTAGGCGCACGCGACCGGCTTACCCGGTGCGCACGGTGTCAGCTCTTGGCTGTCGCCTTGCGCTTGGCGGCGGACTTCTTCGCCGCCGGCTTCTTCTTTACGGTGCCGGCCTTGGGCTTGGACTTCGGCGTCGCGGTGCCGCTCTGGCGCGCCGCGTCGAGCGATGCTTTGAGCGCCGCCATCAGGTCCGGCACCGGCTCTGACTCCTCTTCGGCCTGCGGCTGGACGGCGATCTCCTCGCCTGCCGCCTTGCGGTCGATCAGATCGAGGACACGGTCGCGGTAGGTGTCGGCGTACTTGGATGGGTCGAAACTGCCCGCCAGCGAGTCGATCAGCTGCTTGGCGACATCGAGCTCGGCCTTCTTGACGTCGACCTCCTTGACGGCCGCAAGCTCTTCGATCGAACCGGGATCGGCGACCTCGTCGGCAAACAACATCGTCGACATCCCGAGCACCTCGCCCTCCGGGCGCAGCGCGACGAGCGATTCCTTCTGCCGGATGACGACCTTGGCGATCGCGACGCGGCCGGTCTCCTTCATCGCCTCAAGAAGCAGTCGGTACGGCTTGGCGCCACCGGTGGCCGGCGCCAGGTAATAAGGATGGTCGTAGAAGATCGGGCCGATCTCGTCGCCTTGGACGAAGTCTGTGATCTCGATCGTCTTGGTCTTCTCGGGCTCGAGCGATTCGAGTTCCTCGGGCTCGATCAGGACGTAGCGATCGGAGGTGATCTCGTAGCCCTTGACGATGTCTTCGAAGGGCACCTCTTCGCCGCTGCCCGAATCGACGCGCTTCTGCTGGATCCGCGCGCCGGTTTTCGCGTTCAGCTGGTTGAAGCGAACTGACTTGCGGTTGACCGCCGAGTAGAGCTTCACGGGCACGGTGACGAGCCCGAAGCTGATCGCACCGGTCCAGATCGAACGAGGCATGCCCGCAGTTTCGCCCATTGCAGCGGGATTTACACCTCCCGCACCGATTCCTGCGCCCTCGCGCCCCCGCACGGCCCTACGCAACTTTCGGCGGTGTGGGCTGACTTAGTGTCGTATATCGACATCAACTCAGCCCACACCGCTTGGGTGAGCGCCCAGGCGGCTCGGGGCTAGACGGCGTCTACGCAGCGTTCGAGCTACGGGAGCTTTTCGCGCTTGAGCGGGGAGCCGTTGCGGAAGTTGTTCGGATCGTTGCCCGGGTCGTCGGGGTGGTCGATCGCGTAGTCGATCTGCGCGCCCAGCAGGAACGCGCACGCTGAAAGCCACAGCCACAGCAGCAGGACGATCGTCGCGCCGAACGTCCCGTAGGCCGCGCCGTAACTCGAGAAATTCTGGAGATAGACGCCGAAGCCGGCCGACGCGATGATCCAGATCAGAACCCCGCTGACCGTGCCGGGAGTCAGCAGACGCAGCTTCATCGGATCGCGATCGGGCGCATAGGAATAGATCAGCGCGTAGGCGATCATCGCCGCCAGGATCGCCACCGGCCAGCGCGCGATCGACCAGACGTCGGCCGCCGCGTCACCGAGGCCGATATAGCCAAACAGGTCGTGTGCGAGCCCACCGCCGAGGAAGACGGCCGCGATGACCACGACCAGCAGCAGCGCGACCGCGACCGCGATCGCGATGTCGGTCGCGCGACGGCGCACGAAGCTGCGGTCCTCGTCGAGCTCCTCGACACGGTTCAGCGCTCGGCCCGCCGCGCCGAAGGCACCGGAAGCCGAATTCATCGCCAGCACGATGGAGATCGCCAGCGCGAAACTGACGGCACCGCCCGACGATTCCACAATCTTTGTCATCAGATCCGACACGGCCGCCTGCGTCGTCGGATCGGCGCCCCGATCGGCGATGTACTCGACGAAGTCCGTAACGGCGGTCTTATCTCCCACCAGGGAGAACAGCGAGGTGGCGACGAGCAGCAGCGGCAGCATGCTCATGAGCGCGTAATAGGTGAGCGCGGCCGCAGCGTCGGTCATCTGCTGGGTCTGAAAGCGCTTCAGAGCCCTCCAGAAGGCCTTCGGCCCCACCCCTAGCCTCCGTCCAGTTCGAGTCCCTCCACGACGGCGGCAGAGACCACCAAGACCCGCTGATTGTTCGAGCGGGCGTGCTGGCGCAACCGCTCGAAGGCCTCGCGTTCGGAGAGGGAATGACGCTCCATGAGCATCCCCTTTGCCCGTTCGATCACGGCACGACGCTCGAGTGCCGTCTGCAGATTCGCGAGCTGCTCAGTGAGCCGCTCGGCCTCGGCATGACGCGCCAGCGCCAGGTCGATCGCGCCCTGGATCGCCTGCGTATCGGTTGAGCGAGCGAACGCCCCGATGCCATTGTCCGCCGCGCGCCGCAGAAATTCCTCGTCGGCATCGGCAAGCAGAGCGATCACCGGCCCGCGCGAGAACTCGCCGATCTCCTCGATCAGCGAGAGGGCGTGTTCGTCGTCGGCGTGCACGAGGACGATCGACACATCGGGGTCCTCACGGGCGATCGCTTCGGTGGCTTCGGCGAGATCGACCGCCGACGAGATCACCTCGTGGCCGAGGCTATGGAGGCGCTCGGCGGTGTCCAGCAGCGCCATGCGGTCCTCGTCGGCGATTAGGACTCGGAGCTGCGGATCGCCTGCGGATGAGGTGGCTGCCAAGAGGCATATACTACGGGCAGTCCGGGTAGTGCCCGGCAGTAGGCTGAAGCGCGCCCAGGCCCCCGGCGCACCGGAGTTTTGAGTGCGTCGTGATTTCTGAACCGCCAACATCCAGCCAGCGCCACCGCGAAGATCGCGAACTGTTAGTTCGCTACGCACAGACTCGTGACCCAGCGCTGCGTGAGCAGCTCGTGACGCGTTTTCTGCCGCTCGCACGTCAGCTGGCGCGCCGGTACGAACGCAGCGACGAGCAGTTCGAAGACCTCTTCCAGGTCGCGAGCCTTGGACTCGTCAAGGCGATCGATCGTTTCGACGCGGAGCGGCCCGTCGCCTTCTCGAGCTACGCGGTGCCGACGATCCTCGGCGAGATCAAGCGCCACTTCCGCGACAAGACGTGGTCGGTCCGGGTCCCACGTGACCTGAAGGAGACGTCGCTGCGGGTCGACAACACGGTGACGCAGCTCAACAAGGAGCTGGGCCGGCAGCCGACCGTGCAGCAGATCGCCGAGCGTCTCGAAATCAACGAGGAGCAGGTGCTCGAGGCACTCCAAGCGGGCCAGGCTTACCGCGCCACGTCGCTGCAGACACCCCGCGGCGACGAAGAGGACGGCGGCGCCACGCTCGGCGACACGCTCGGCGATGACGATGTCCAGTACGCGCTGGCCGAGGACCGGGCGACGCTCGACGCGCTGATGCGCAGCATCACGCCGCGCGAGCGCGAGGTGCTGCGGCTGCGCTTCGTCAACGACCTCACGCAGGCCGAGATCGGCGAGCAGATCGGCGTCTCGCAGATGCAGGTCTCGCGGATCATCCGCGGCGCGATCACGCGGCTGCGCCAGACCGCCGGCGAGTAACCAGCGCGTAACAAGCCGGCGATCCGGGCAAGGCGTGTCCGTGACTCAGCGCCGCGATCCCCACCAGGACGAAGACGAGGGTGAGAAGCTCGACCGTCAGCTTTTGGAGCTGCTGAACGAGCTGCGAGTGGCGCTACCGGGAGTGCAGGTGCTGTTCGCCTTCCTGCTCATCGTGCCGTTCCAGAACCGCTTCGAGATGATCACGGGCTTTCAGAAGGACCTGTACTTCGTCACGCTCTTGCTGGCCGCGGTGTCGACGGCGCTGCTGATCGCCCCGACCGCCTACCACCGCGCGATCCTTCACCTACACGAGAAGGATCGTGTCATCGCGCTTGGCACGAAGCTCGCGATCGCGGGGCTTGCGTGTCTTGCCCTGGCGATGATCGGGGCGATCACTCTGATCTGCGACCTCCTGTTCTCGGACACGACGGCGATCGTCGTGGCCGCAGGACTCGTGCTGGTCTACGGCTGGTTCTGGTTCGCGATGGGCGCGCTCAGGCGACTGCGCTCCCAGTGACTCACCCTCTTGAACGTCCGCCGGCCTTGCCGGCCAGCGCCTGCTGAAGCTGGCGCTTGTTCATCTTCGACCGCCCCTCGATCCCTTTGTCCTTGGCCTCGGCATAGAGCTGGTCCCGAGTACGACCGCGCTCGGGGCGCCTGCCTGAGCCCCGAAGGCCACCCCGCCGCCCGGATGAGATGTCATCGGTGGACGTGCGTGAGCGCTGCCGTGACTCTCCGCTACGCGCGCGCTCCTTGTTCACAGTCCGAGACGCGATCTCCTGCGCCTTGTCCTCGGACTTGCCCTGGTCCTTCAGGCTTTCCTTCACGTGTTCGTACTGACGAGCACGTTTGGTGCCCTTCTTGACGCCTCTTGGTGGCATGCCGTCGGCGTACCCGCACGTGAGCCGCCGGCACGACGGGTCGTCCGCCCGCAAACACCGATGAACGCTTCAGTTGACTACTCGGCGCCCCATTCCGGCTTGAACTGATCGATGTTGTCCTTGTTGAGCAGGAATGGCTTGTCGATCTTGAACTGGTCGACCCCCGGCTGTTCGATCGTCTCGCCGTTGATCGCCTTCAGCGCGGCTTCACCAGCGATGACGCCTGCCTGCCGCGGCCACAGACCCAGTGAACCGGACAGCTCGCCGGACTTCACGCCCTTGGCGCCGGCGCGGCTGCCGCCGTTCGCCGTGATCTTGATGTCCTTGCCGGATTCCTTGACGATCGGCACGGCCGCGACAGCGGTGTTGTCGGCGATCGTGACGACCACATTGGTCTCCGGATTCGCGGTCAGGAGATCGGGCAGGTTCTTCGTCACCTGCGCCGGGTCGTAGTTGGACTGGAAGGTGCCGACGACCTTGACGTTGCTGCCGGCTTGACCATCCCTGATCGCCTTCAGCGCGAGGTTGGTGAGCTCATCCGCGGGGTTGGCGATCTCGACGATCGCGTTACACGGGTCCTTGCCTTCGCACGCGCTCTTCGTCAGCTCCGCCACG
>DATMIZ010000045.1:0-5913 GCA_035554055.1 Baekduia sp.
GTCACCGAGATCCTCAGCACCGATCCGGCCCTGTAGTTGCCCTTCAGGCTGCGGAAGAGCACGTCGTGCTTGCCGGCCTTCGCCGACCGTGCACGCCGCTTCGCGGGGCATTTCCGGCAGCGGACTTTGATCCGCGAGCCCTTCGGCGCCCTTATGGCCAGGAGGCTGATCGACGCGCCGCGCTTTGAGAGCCTGCCGGCATAGCGGATCTTCGGGAAGGGACGCAGCAGCTTCAGCACGCCAATCGGAGGTGTAGGCGCAGCGACGGGTGGGGAGACGAACGGATCTCCTGCGTCTTTCGGAGTCGGCGGTGGCGGCGGCGGCGAGGATGGTGACGCGATGCTGATCGTGTCTATGTCCTGGCCTCCTGGCCACGAGACCGTGACTGGGTAGTCGCCAGCGCTAGGAAAAGTGTGGGTGACCGTGGAGCCCTGGCTTGTCGCTGGCGGTCCGCCATCACCGAACTCCCAGGTACAAACCGGGTCGAGACCAGGCAAGACCGGGTCGCATTGGGCGGTGCTGCTCTCGAGGGTCACCGGCTGGCCGGCCACGGCGTTCGTCGGGCTCTTTGTTATCGCCGCGATCGCAATGCTTGCGGCAAACGCGGACGCTGCCACGCCTGTGGCAGCGGCGCCCAGCAGGATGCGCCGTAGGCGCCTATTTCTTCTCATAGCCCAGTTCACCCAGTTCGGTCAGTGCCGCGCGTGCGGCGGTATCGGCGCTCGTGATCCGCTCACGTGCGGCCGCGAGCCCAGTAGCGGAGCGCCTGGTGGCTGCGGTTGCGAACGCACGGTAGCCGGCGGCCCCGGCTGCGAGCGCGTTCGTAAGTGCTTGCCCGGAGTCACGTCCGAGCGCGGTCAGCAGGACACCGGCGACCCCTCTGGTCGCCGTGTCGTAGTCGGCGGCCAGCCGCCGCGCGGCCCGCGCCTGCGCCCCGCTGGTGCGTGCGGAGGTCAAGACGGTCAGGCCGTCGCGGCGCGCATCGTTGAGGCGGGTGACTGCTGTGCGCAGCTTCTCCACCTGTTCGGCTGCCGGGACAACGACGGTGGGCTTTGAGCGTTGCAACTGCAGTGACGACGTAAGAACGTTGGCACAGTCATCGGTGGCGGAGACGCTGATGCTCGGATCCGCTGTGCAGATGACACCCGAGATCGCGCCGACCGACGGGATCAGCATCACCGTGGCGGTCGCACCGGGAAGGTCCTTGAGCTTCACGTCGTAGGTCCGCGCCTGGAAGTCGTCGGAGGTCACGACGCCGGAACTCTCGATGCGCTCGATTGCCTGGAGTATTCGTGGCACGCCGCCGATCCCGAGATCGCCGGCGAGGATCGTCACGCCGGTGGCCGTCGCCGGCTCGAGGATCTTCCCGCTCGGCACGAGCGCGCGCACGGATGCAGGCAGCTCGCCGCCATTCCAACCCGCCCAGCTCGACAGCGCGAGATTGCCCGCCGTCGCGCGTGTCACGACGCCGGCGCCGGTAGCGGCGGTCTGGTCTTTCTCGGCGAGTGATCGACCGAGCAGGAGGCTCGCGAGGGCGCCCGCGAGCACGACGAGCCCGATCGCGATCTGCAGGGGACGCAAGGATCCTGGCCGTCGAAACGCGTGTGCGGTCTGCTTGTGGCGCCGCAGGGCGAGGCGCGGGCCGGCGAACAGAGGCTCGGGAGAAGCGAGGCGCATCATCAGTCGCCGGCCACGGCGACGCCCGGCTTGGACTGCGGGGCCCTGGGCGATTCGTTCGAAGAACCTAACCAACGGAATCGAACTTCTTCGGCTTGGGAGTGGGGGTGGGTGTGGCCGGGGTCGTCGTCTGCTGGGTCTGCGTGGTCAACGGCGTGGTCGTGGTCCGCGGACGGGGGATGGTGGCTGGTCGTACCGAAGCCGGGACGCGCACCGGGTCGAGTTCCACCGGCCCCTTGGTATCGCTCGTCGTGGCCGGTGCCAGGGGCGCCGGGCCTGCCGGCACCTCGGTTGTGTCGCCCGCGCCGGCGGTGGCGTAGCCAAGCAGCAGAGCAACTACGAGGATCACTGCGATCCGGACCGTCGCAACCGCGCCGCGGCGTCCGCCGAACGCACCGGTTCGGCGCCGAAACAGTGCGTCACGGAGCCTGTCGATGTTGGATCCCACTTTCACGCAGCGAGGTTACGTGATTATGACTACCAGTGACCGTCCGCGGGTCACTTTTTGTCCGACTTCGTCAGGCGTTCGCAGCGTCGATCGCGGTCAGCTCGCGCGTCTCCCACCATTCGCTGCCGTAGCTGATCGTGATCTCCTCTCCGGCCTCGATGCGGCGCAGAGCGATGAACTCGAACTCTTCGCGGCCCCGCTCGACGTACTCGGCGTTCGGTCGCTCGGCGTGGTTGTAGAGCATCCCGTAGCCGAGCATCAGAATCGACGAGCTCGTGTCGTAATTGGAATTGACGACGTAGTCGCGCAGCACACCTGTCGCGTCGCCGTCGGGCACCTCGAGCAGCGGGCAGATCTCGATCGTCTCCTTGGCCTCGATCGCGCGGGCCGCGAAGACGCCGCGCCCGATCGGGCCCTGGCCGACATAGACGGGAGCCGCAATCGTCAGCGTCTGCATCGCACTGACGGTACCCCCACGGCGAGGTATCAGCTTTGCGCGGGAGCCTCAGGCGCAAACGGGTCGCTCTGCATGAGGGCCTCCATATCGACTTCGATGAAGTCCGGTGCGGCGCCGTGGTGCAGCATCCGCAGCGCGTCCTTGACCTCGATGCGGCGGTAGGTCTCTGTGATTGTCTTGTCGCTCTTGAGGGCCAGACGTTCGTCGCGGATCCGATCGCGGGTCTCCTCATCGACCTCGGCATCACGGGGCTTCGGCATCCGGAACACCTCGTCGTCGGGGACGACGACCTTGCCGATCAACCGAAGGGCCTCCTGCATATCGTGGTAGCTCTGCTTGGGATGCAGCGTCATCCTGCCGTTGGCCTCGGTGCTCAGCAGGGACGAGCTGATGGCTACGTCGGCGCCGGCGGTGCGTCCTGACGTCGAATAGGCCCACGCGGTCGAGATCCGGTCAGCCGCCTGCTCTGGCTCCTTGAAATCGAATTGCGCGTTGTCCGGCACACGATCCGGGACGGCGAGTCGCGTGATGCCGCGATCGTTGATCGCGTTCAGGATCTCCATCGGGTTGTTGTCGACGAAGACCTCCTTGCGGGGAGGGAACACGTCGAAGTTCGCGTGGTCGCCGAAGCGGCCACCGACGTGAAATACGAAGACATCCGGATAGATCGGATTCGAGCGATCCCGCCGCTTGGGCCGCTCGTCGTAAAAGGCGGTGATCGCGAGCTGGAGCAGGTACGAAGCGCCGATCGTCCCGAATGGCTCGTGGATGACGACGCCCAAGCGGTCGAAGGCGTTCCAATCCGGAAAGAGGTCTGCCCTGGTGGCGGGCCTGCCGTCGATCGTGATGTCGAACTGTGACTCCTCGAGCTGCCGAGCTGTGTGCATGCTCAAAGAGTACGCCGTACTGATTGGTGCTGCCACCGATCGATCCAGCTCGTCATTCCTCGACAGCGATCCCCAGCGCAGCCGCGAGTGTCGCCGTTGACGCGATCAGATCCGGCCACGGCATCGCCAGGCCGCGCAGCGAATCGACGCCCACGATCTCGTCGAGCGACGATCCGCGCAGCACGCAGTTCCGCAAACGGGCGCCGCGAAAATCCGCTCCCGAGAGGTCGCACCCGAGGAACGCCACGCCGTCGAGTTGTGCCTCCCGGAACGTCGTCTCGCGCAGGTTGACGCCGTCGAACACCACCCGTTGCAGGCGCGCCTGTTCAAAGGACGCCAGCATCAGCGTGCCGCCCTGCACACGCAGGTCGTCCGCATCGCAGGCACCGAAGCCGAGGCCCAGCATCCGCGACTCGGAGATCTCGACGCGCCGCAGCGAGCCACGCCTCGTCGTCAGATTGGAGAGGTCGCACTTGGTCAGGCGGCTGTTGTAGATGTCCACATGGCTCAGATGACCCGGCGCGAAATCGATGCCGTGAAGCTCGCACTCGGCGATGTCGAGCGACTTGACATCCAGGGGCGCTTGATCCTCCAGCGCTGTCGCGCGGCACTCGACGAGCTCGAGTTCGGGCGCGGCGGTGGCGGGATCGAGCTCCGTGTCGATGAGCGACAGACCCATTCGCGGCGCTTCGATCTGATCGTGACGTGCCATCGCGGTGAGGCTATTGGCCGCGTGGCAAAGGTGGTTTGACGCGTCATCCGGCTGGGAGTAGCTTCGCTGCTGAGAACTTCGCCGCGATCCGGCGGCACAGGAGGGGAGAACCATGAGCACCGTCGTCGAGAAGATGGCCGCGCACTTCGGACGCGAGGCGGCGTTGGCCGATCGCGTGGCCGAGGTCCTCGAGAAGGCCGGCAAGCACGCCGGCAACACGAGCGTCGAGGAGCTGGCGGGACTCGATCAGTGGCATGTGATGGGGCTGGAGCCGACGCGCCGGCTGGCTGAGATTGCGCAGATCGGCGCCGACGATCTGGTTCTCGACGCGGGCTGCGGCATGGGCGGGCCGGCGCGACTGTTGGCCAAGACCCGCGGCTGCTTCGTCCACGGCATCGACATGACCGAGCCGTACCTGGAGGCCGCCGACGTGATGAACGACGTCACGCAGATGGCGGACAAGGTCTCGCTCAAGAAGGGGGACGTGACGGCGATCGACTTCGATGACGACACGTTCGATGTTGTCTGGACTCAGCACGCGGCACAGAGCATTCCCGACAAGGCGAAGTTCTTCTCCGAGGTCGCCCGCGTACTGAAGCCCGGGGGTCGCTTCGTGGTGCACGACCTCTACAAGGGCGCAGGCGATCCCGTGCATTACCCGGCCTTCTGGGGCGAGGACGACTCGATCGGCTTCCTCGTCTCCGACGATGAGATGCGGCGTCTGCTCGAACAGGCCGGCTTCGAGGTCGTCTCGTGGGAGGACACGACCAACGCCGCGCACGAAGCGAACGCGGCGATGGACGAGGACAACGCCCGCAGCGAATTGCAGGCGGCGACGATCGACGGTCTCGACATCTTCCTGCTCTTCGGCGACAAGACGCTTGTCTACGCAGAGAACAGCGTCAAGGACTTCGAGGTCGGTTCGATCGGGATCTTCGAGGCGGTCTGCAAGCTGCCGGCCTGACGCCCGGTGGCGACCGGCGCGAAAGCTGGTTGCGGAGATACGCTCACACGATGAGCCGCCGACCGACCGAGATCCTCCCGGGCGTCTACTACTGGACTGCCTTTCACGAGCGCATCGGACAGGATGTCGGCTCCTACTACGTTGCCGATGGCGGCACCGCGATCGACCCCAAGATTCCCTCGGCCGGCAGCATGGCGATTCCGGGTGAGATCCGGACGATCCTGCTGTCGTCGGGTCACCACAACCGGGACGCCGCCGCGCTGTCGGCATCCACCGGCGCGCCGATCAAGGGCCTGCCGCAGGTCGTCGCAGTGCTGGACGGCAAGCTCGCGGCGGAGGCCGTCCCCGAGGGGCAACCTGTGAATGGGACGGCGACGCCACATCACGTCGGCGCGATCTGCGACGACGAAGGTGCCGTCCATATCGCGGTGGGTGAGGGCGCCCTGGTGATCGCCGACGCGGCGCTGCTCGACCTGCACGGCGCGATCAGCTTCATGCCGGACCATCTCATCGGCGACGAGCCTGAGCGCGTCAAGCAGGAGCTGCGGGTCTCACTCAGCAGGCTGCTGACGCTCGAGTTCGACAGCCTGCTGTTCACGCATAGCGAGCCCTTGATCGGCAGCGGCAAGGCCGCACTGCGCGAGTTCTTGGATCAGCCTCCCGGCGCGTAGCGGTTGTGCAGGATCAGCGGGTTGCCGTCCGGGTCTGCGAACGACGACTGGTGGCATACGCCTGAATCCATGTTCTGCATTCCGAACTCGATGCCCT
>DATMIZ010000046.1:0-40432 GCA_035554055.1 Baekduia sp.
GGCCGATCTGCACTGCACTCCAGGCCGCGCTGCGTATTCGGCCCATGCATTCCAGGCGATCTCCACACGCGCCGATCTGATCCTGCTGGCCGGCGATCTCACGAGCCACGGCCAGCCAGACCAAGCTCACGCACTGGCCGATGCGGCACGCCCCGTAGAGCTTCCGATCGTCGCGTGCATGGGCAATCACGACATGCATTACGAGCGCACCGCAGAGCTTGTCCCGATCTGGCAGTCCGCCGGCATCACGATCCTCGAGCGTGAGCACACGATCCTGGAGATCGCCGGACGCTCGGTCGGGATCGTCGGGCTGAAAGGTTTCGTCGGCGGCTTTGCCGACGCACACATCGAGGCCTCCGGCGAGCCGGTGATGCGCGAGCTGTACTCCCTGACGACCATCGACGTGGAGGACCTCGATAAGGGCCTTCAGGCCATCTCAGGCTGTGACACGCGCCTGGTGCTGATGCATTACTCGCCCACGGCGCAGACGCTGGTCGGCGAACCCGAAGGCCTGTGGTCGATGCTGGGCTCTGACCGCTTTGCCGCGCCGATCGAACGTCACCGACCCGACCTAGTCGTGCACGGCCACGCGCACGCAGGCAGCTTCGAAGGCAAGATCGGCAGCGTGCCGGTCTACAACGTCTCGATCCCGGTGATGCGTCGGGACTTCTGGCTCTTCACCCTCAGCTAGGGAGCTTCGCGGTCGAAGGCAGGCGCTGAGACAGCGAAAGAACCTCTGCGAAGAGGTCGCCGTACTCGTCGATCCGTGTCAGGACCCCGGCGGTGTCGAAGGACAGCTCCTTGCCCTGTGCGCCATCTGCGACCTCATCCCAGGTCAAAGGTGTGGAGACGGTCGGCGTGTCCTTCGCGCGCGGCGAATATACGGTCACCGTGGTCTTGAAGTCCGAGTTCTGCGACCAGTCGATCAGGACCTTTCCCTTGCGCAGCTCCTTGGCCTGTCGCGACACGATGCCGTCCGGCTGTTCGGTGGCCATAAGTTCGGCGACCGCCTTCGCGAAGGCCTTGGTGTCCGCGTGCGTGACGCCCTTGCGATTCAGGGGCACGTAGAGCTGCATCCCCTTTGAGCCCGACGTCTTGGCGAACGACCGCAGCTTCAGATGCTCGAACATCGCACGCAGGGTCAGGGCTATCTCACAGCACTCGGCGAGGCCGGTTCCGGGTCCCGGATCGAGGTCAAACGCCACCATCGTCGGCTGGTCAGGGTCGTGCGCCGCCCGCGCCATCGGCGTGTGCAGCTCAAGATCGGCGAGGTTGCCGAGCCACACAAGCGTCGCGAGTTCGGTCACGGTCACGTAGTCGAGGTCGTCCGCGCGCACGGTGGCGACCCACTCGGGACGGTGCTTCGGCGCGTTCTTCTCATAGAAGTGCTGGCCCTCGACACCGTTGGGGTAGCGCTTGAGCGTCAGGGCCCGACCTTCGAGATGCGGCAGCAGCACGGGCGCGACGCGCGCGTAGTAGTCGATCAGATCGCCCTTCGTGAAGCCCGTCTGCGGGTAGAGGACCTTCGAGCGGTTGGACAGCTGCAGCGTGCGTCCGCCGACCTCCGCGAGCTCGGTGTTCTTCTTCGGGCCAGGTCCGGTGATCTTGAGCGGCGTGGGTTCCCGCACGACCTCTCCGGCGGCCTTGTCGTCCCGCAGGCCCTTGTAGCGCGGGGCGCGCATCAGGCCATCGCGTGTCCACTCGGCAAACTCCGCCTCGGCGACGAGCTTGGGCGTCGCGAAATGCGCGTTCTTGGGGAGCTTTGCGTCTGGGTTGAAGGGTGAGGTCTTGCGCTCAAGGCCCTGGAGCAGCTTCGTCAGCCGATCGAGCTCGGCGTCGTCAAAGCCAGTCCCCAGCCGACCGCAGTAGCGCAGCGAGTCGCCGTCGCGGATGCCCACGAGCAGCGCGCCGACAGTGCTGGAACGCTTCCCGGCTCCTGGGGTCCAGCCTCCGATGACCACCTCCTGGCCTGCCACGTTCTTGACCTTTACCCACGCCTGCGACCTGCGTCCCGGTTCGTAGCGCGAGTCGAGGCGCTTGGCGATGATTCCCTCAAGCCCCTGATCGGCCGTCGCTTTGAGCAGATCGGCGCCGCCGCCGGTCGCATAGGCCGGCGTCTGCCAGCGCTCGCCATCGAGTTCCAGGCGGGCGAGCAGGTCACGACGATCGGCGTAGGTCTCGCCCGTAAGCGAATGACCGTCAAGCCAAAGAAGATCGAACGCGACGAACGTCACCGGCGCCTCTTTTGCGAAGCGCTTGATGCGAGACTCGCTGCCGACGTTCATGCGCTGCTGCAGCGCCTCGAATGATGGCTTGCCATCGACGAAGGACACGATCTCCCCATCGACGATCGCGGTGTGGTGATGCAGCGCGCGATTGAGCCGGTGCAGCTCGGGATAGCGCGATGTCACCTCGTTGAGAGTCCTGGTGAAGAACCTCAAGCGGCCGGGTGACGAATACGCGAGCGCGCGCACCCCGTCCCACTTGATCTCGTAGGCCCAGCCGGCCTCGTCCGCCGGTAGCGGCCCAGCGTGCGCGAGCATCGGAACGAGCTTTTCGGGCATCGGCTCGGCATGCGGATTGAGCGGCTCGCCCATGCGGTGGATCATCCATTCCTTCGGATCCGAACCCTTGCCGATCACGAACATCGCGTACCTGCCCGTGACCCGTTCGCCGTGGAACTCGACCTCGATCTTCTTGGCCTCGTCCCACTTGAGGACCTCGTACGTGCCCGAGTCGTAGATCGTCATCGTGCCAGCGCCGTACTCGCCCTTCGGGATCTCGCCGTGAAAATCGAGGTACTTGAGCGGGTGATCCTCCGTCCGGACCGCCAGCCGGTTGTCCTTCTGCGCGTTCGGGATGAAGTTCGGCAGCGCCCACGAAGCGAGCGCGCCGTCGTGCTCGAGCCGCAGGTCCCAGTGCAGTCGGGTCGCCGAGTGCTCCTGGATCACGAACCGCGGCGCACCATCGCTGGCAGCGACCTCCCCTTCGGGCTCCGACGTCTTGCCGAAGTCCCGCTTCTTCTTGTACTCGCCCAGCCGATCAGCCATTCGCCCAGTCTCTCATCGGATCCGCTGTCTTTTCATGGCGTCTCGCCCAGCAACAACAGCGGATCGTCAGAAAGCAATGGTGAAGTCAGCGGCGACGAGACGCCGCGAGAATCACCGGCCGCCAGCGACGGCGGGAAGCACTTGAATCTCGCCGCCGTCTTTGACTGGCGTCGAGAGGCCCTCGCCGAAGCGCACGTCCTCCCCATCGACGTAGACGTTGACGAAGCGGCGCAGCTTGCCGTCCTCCGTAAGACGGTCACGCAGCTCAGGATGTGCTGAATAAAGCGCGTCGAGCGCGTCGCCCACGGTGGAGCCGGCAACGGCGACCTCCGAGGCCCCGCCCACGGACGCACGTAGTTGCGTGGGAATCTTGACCGTCACGGCCATCAGGACGTCACTCCGATCGAGGCTTCGAACTGGTCGTAGCTCGGCTCGATCTCGATCTCGTCGAACGTGCCCCTGACTGCGTCGAGCGTCTTGAGCCCGTCGCCGGTGATGACCAGCACGACGCGCTCCTCAGGGTCGATGTCACCGCGCGCGGCGAGCTTTGCCAGCGTTGCGGTCGTGACGCCGCCAGCCGTCTCCGTGAACACCCCGGTCGTCTCAGCCAGCAGGCGAATGCCGGCCTTGATCTCGTCGTCGTTCACCGAATCGATGCTGCCTCCGGACTTACGCGCCGTCTCGAGCGCGTACGGACCGTCCGCGGGGTTGCCGATCGCAAGCGACTTGGCAATCGTGTCCGGGCGCACCGGCCGGCAGATGTCGGCGCCGTCGGCGAATGCCGTCGCGACCGGTGAGCAACCCAGTGCCTGGGCGCCGTTCATCGTCGGCGCGGAGCCTTCGGCGATTCCGAGTGCGAGCCATTCGTCGAAGCCCTTTGCGATCTTCGTGAACAGCGAGCCGGAAGCGATCGGCGCCACGATGCGGTCCGGGGTCTCAAAGCCGAGCTGCTCGGAGATCTCGTACGACAGCGTCTTTGAGCCCTCGGCGTAGTACGGGCGCATGTTCACGTTCACGAACGCCCAGTTCTCGCGCTCGCCGGAGATCTCGGTGCAGAGGCGGTTGACGTCGTCGTAGTTGCCCTTGATCTTGACGAGCGTGGTGCCGTAGACACCCGTCGCGAGCACCTTCTGCTCTTCGAGATCGGAAGGGATGAAGACGTAGGTCGGCATCCCGAGAGCCGCGCCCGCGGCGGCCACGGCGTTGGCCAGATTGCCGGTGGACGCACACGCAAGGGTGTCGAAGCCGAGTTCACGTGCGCGCATCGCGGCGACGGAGACCACGCGGTCCTTGAACGAATGTGTGGGATTGGCGGCGTCGTTCTTGACCCAGACCTCTTTGAGGCCGAGGCGCTGGGCGAGACGGTCGGCGCGGAGCAGCGGCGTGCAGCCGGCGGGCAACCCGAACTGGCTCAGTACCCGGACGCTCGCCGCCGGCTGACGGCCGGCAAGCGGAAGGAAGTCGGCGTAACGCCAGATATTCTGCGGACCCGACTGGATCCGGCGGCGCAGCGACGCGACGTCCGTGGTCAGTGCCGTGTGGTCGTAAGCGACCTCCAGCGGCCCGAAGCACTGGTTGCAGACGTATTGGGCCCCGAGGTCGTACTCGGATCCGCACTCTCGACACTTCAGATGGGTGATAGCCATGTTTGGTTCTCCGTTGCCTTTGCCGGCCACTTCGTGTGGCCTAGGTCGGAAACCCGCCACACGTCTCTCAGGAATTGGCACCTTCCCGCAATGACTTCTGCGGGGGTTGCCGGGGTTTCGTCGGGCCAGTCCCTCCACCCCTCTGGACGTGAACAGCTATTCGGTTGTTCCCTCATTGTTACAAACTCTGCGGCGAAGGTACAATCAGGCCGCAATGTTCGCGACCGAAGACCCGCTCAGTAGGTATGCCACGGCTGCCTCGCACGCCGCTTCGACGGTCTTCCCGCACTCGCGGGAACGCTGCCGCGCGCGCTCCTGAGCCTGAAACTGCCGGCGCGGAAATTGTAGAGGCCGATGGCCTGCGCTGGATCAACATCGAGCGTCCACGCCAGGCCGACCGCACCTGGCTCGATGAGCGGTTTGACTTCCATCCGCTCGACTACGAGGACATCTTCTCGCGCAACCAGCGCCCAAAGGTCGACGAGTATGACGGCTACCTGTTCGTCGTCCTGCACTTCCCGGTCTACGACAAGCGCGTAAACCGGCTGAACGCGA
Source organism: Baekduia sp. (assembly GCA_035554055.1). Classification (GTDB taxonomy): domain Bacteria; phylum Actinomycetota; class Thermoleophilia; order Solirubrobacterales; family Solirubrobacteraceae; genus Baekduia. The sequence goes on from DATMIZ010000046.1 coordinate 5,252, forward strand.
CAGAGATCGACATCTTCGTCGGGCCGGACTACCTGGTCACGATCCCCAATGAGCCCGTGCCGGCCCTCGAATACCTCTTCGAGCGCTGCCGGCGGTCGGAGGACGCTCGCGCCGAGCTCTTCGGCCGCGGCGCCGGCTTCCTCCTCTACACGATCGTCGACCGGTGCGTGGATGCCTCGTTCCCGATGCTCGCGAAGATCGGCCTCAAGCTCGAGCGCCTCGAGGAGGACATCTTCGAAGAGCGCAACGAAGAGGTGATCCGCGACCTTTCAAACGCCAAGCAGGAGATCATCAACTTCCGCAAGATCGTCCGGCCGCAGCGGGTCGCTCTGCGTGATCTGGAGCGCACCAAGCGCTACGTCACCGGTGAGCTTGACATCTACTTCGACGACATCAATGACGCGTCCGAGCGGATCTGGGACATGCTCGAGAACTTCAAGGAGGTCATCGAAGGTCTCGAGGCCACCAACGAATCCGTGCTGTCACATCGCCTCAACGACGTGCTGCGCTTCCTGACGGCGTTCAGCGTCATCTTCCTGCCGCTGACGTTGATCGGCACCGTGTTCGGCATGAACGTACGAGTCCCGGGCGAAGGCTCGCTGGCCGCATTCTGGATCGTGCTGGGCACGATGCTCGTCGTGTTGGTCGGAATCCTCTGGGTGTTCCGCCGGCGCGGCTACCTCTAGCGCGCGACGGACTCGTCGGGGGTCGGTGCATCGACCAGCACGCCGTCACGTCCTGAATGCTTGACGGCATACAGTGCGCGGTCCGCCCGTGCGAGCACCGCGTCGACCTCATCCCCGGCGCGCATCGCGGTGATCCCGACGCTCCCGGTGATGCCCTGCTGGCCGAGTCCACGCAGGCCCTCGATCAGCGCTTTGCCGACCTCCAGTGCGCCTGCCTCATCGGTCTCGACGAGGATCGCAGCGAACTCGTCGCCCCCGATACGGGCCACCCGATCGGTCCCCCGCACACGCTGCGTTAGGAGCTCCGCCGCTTGCTTGAGCACCTGGTCGCCCGCAGCGTGCCCGTCGGTGTCGTTGACCTGTTTGAAACGGTCGATGTCGAGCAGCAGCACCGCCGCTCGCTCACCGTGGCGGTGGCAACGCTCTAGCTGGGTCGACAACTCGCGCTCGAAGCGACGCCGGTTCAGCAGGCCGGTGAGATAGTCGTGATCGGCCAGCTCCTGCAGACGAGTCTCGAGCCGCCGCTGCGCGGAGACGTCCTGCACCTGCCCGACTGTGTAAAGCGGGGCTCCCTTCTCGTCCGTGATCACCGACACCGATACCTGACATTCGAGCGCGTGACCATGTGCGTGGACGTACCGCTTCTGCAGCTGGTAGCTGGACACTTCGCCGGCGCGCTGGCGTTCATGAAGGATGTCGTCTTTGCCGGTGTCATCCTCATGCGTCAAGTCGACCACGTTGGATTCCAGTAGGCGGTCCTCGGAGTAGCCAAGCAGCACGCATAGCGCGGGGTTGACCCGCAGGATCTGGCCTTCCATATCCGTGATCGCCATCCCGAGCGGCGCGTGCTCGAAGGCCTGCGCGAACAGCTTGTTGGCATGGCGCATCCCCAGTTCGGCCTCACGCTCCGCGCTGACGTCGGTGTACGACGCGATGACCGCATACGGGGGTCCTTTCTTGGTGAACGCGCGCGCCCGCACACGAATCCAGACGCGCCCTCCGTCTTTGCCCTTGAAGCCGATGTCGACGTCGCCGACTTCGGCGCCGGTCAGACGGGCGATCTCCATCGGGTGTTGTGAGTAGTGAATCGGCGCGCCATCGCCGTCGATCAGGTCCCACTCCATCTCGCGCAGAAAACCGGTGTGTTGCTCGTCCCAATCCACCTGTTCGAAGAAGCGCCACGATGCCTTGTTCGAGTGCACCAGCGCCCCGTCGGGCGCCATGAGGTCCATCGGCTGCGGCATGCGGTCCATCAGCGCGAACAGCCGCTCGTCAGGATCGCCTAGAACCTCGTCGGATATGTCGGACTCGTCTGTCATCCCCTCCTTGGGTCTATCGGCGTGCGGCGGTCCGATCTTGACGAAGGTGGCGCAATGGCAAGAGAGGTTGCCGCGCCGGCCGCGGCTAACGCGCGACAGGTTCGTCGTGAGCGGCTTGTCCGTCGATCCGGACGCCGTTGCGACCCGCGCGCTTGACGGCATAGAGCGCTCGATCTGCCCTCGCGAGCACCGCGTCGACCTCATCCCCCGCACGTGCGGCGGTGATGCCGATGCTTCCGGTGATGCCGTGCTCGCGAAGACTCTGGATCAACGCCTTGCCGACCTGAAGAGCGCCTTCCTCGTCGGTCTCGACGAGGATCGCCGCGAATTCATCGCCTCCGACACGGGCCAAGCGATCGGTGCCCCTCACACGCTGCTCGAAGGCCAAGGCAGCGTCCTTGAGCAGCTGGTCGCCGGCAGCATGTCCTTGGGTGTCGTTGACCTGCTTGAAGCGGTCGATGTCCAACAGCAACACGGCAGCACGCTCGCCGTGGCGGTGGCAACGGTCCAGCTGCGTCGCCAACTCGCGCTCGAAGCGACGCCGGTTCAGCAGACCGGTGAGATAGTCGTGATCGGCCAGCTCCTGTAACCGGGCCTCGAGCCGCCGCTGCGCCGTGACGTCCTGCACCTGGCCAATCGCGTAGACCGGCTTGCCGGCGTCGTCGGTGATAACAGCCACCGACAGCTGGCACTCGATCACGTGCCCGTCAGCGTGGATATACCTCTTTTGAAGGTGATAGCTGGACACGTCGCCGGTGCGCTGGCGTTCGTGAAAGATCGCGTCTCTGCTCGTGTCATCTTCATGAGTGAGGTCGATGACATTGGACTGGAGCAAGTGCTCTTCGCTGTAGCCAAGCAGAACACATATGGCGGGATTGACACGCAGGATCTGGCCGTCCACGTCTGTGATCGCCATGCCGAGCGGCGCATGCTCGAAGGCCTGCGCAAACAGCTTGTTGGCCTGTCTCATCCCCATCTCGGCATCACGCTCGGCGCTGATGTCGGTGTACGACGAAATCACGGCGTAAGGCGGGCCGTTGCTGCTGAAAGCGCAAGCGCGCGAGCGGATCCACACGCGCCCACCGTCCTTGCCTTTGAAGCCAAGATCGATGTCGCTGACTTCAGCGCCGGTCAGGCGCGCGACCTCCATCGGATGCTTCGAATAGTCAAACTGCTCGCCATCCGTATTGATGACGTCCCATTCGAGTTCTCGTAACGGCTGATGGAGGCTGTCATCCCAGTCGACTTTGGCGAAGAAGTCCCAGGAGGCTTTGTTCGAGTAGAGGATCCGCCCGTCTGGACCGATCAGGTCCATCGGTTGCGGCATACGTTCGAGCAGCTCGAACAGCTGCTCGTCCTCAAACGCTCCCAGATCCCCGCCGGATATGTCGAACCCGTCGCTCATCCCCTTCTGGGTGTATCGGCGTGCGGTGGCCCCACCTTGACGAAAATGTGGCATCAGCACAGCGAATTGCCGCGCTGGCGGTGGTTAGCGCGCGACGGGGCCCTTGCGAGCCGCGTGCCTGTCGAGCCGCACGCCGTCGCGACCCGCGCGCTTGACGGCATAGAGCGCTCGATCTGCTCTCGCGAGCACCGCGTCGACCCCATCCCCGGCGCGCATCGCGGCGATACCGACACTCCCGGTGATGCCGTGTGCTCCCGTCTCGCGAAGACTCTGGATCAACGCCTTGCCGACCTGTAACGCGCCTGCCTCATCGGTCTCGACGAGGATCGCAGCAAACTCATCGCCACCGATCCGAGCCACACGATCGGTACCCCGCACACGCTGCTCAAGAACCTCGGCAGCATCCTTGAGCACCTGGTCACCGACAGCATGCCCTCGGGAGTCGTTGACCTCCTTGAAGCGGTCGATGTCCAACAGCAGTACAGCCGCACGCTCACCGTGGCGGTTGCAGCGATCAAGCTGGGTCGCCAACTCGCGCTCGAAGCGACGCCGGTTCAGCAGACCGGTGAGATAGTCGTGATCGGCTAGCTCCTGCAACCGGGCCTCGAGCCGCCGCTGCGCGGTGACATCTTGCATCTGGCCGATCGCGTAAATCGGCTTACCTGCGTCGTCGGTGATCAAGGCGACCGACAGCTGGCACTCGATCACGTGCCCGTCAGCGTGGATATACCGCTTATGAAGCTGATAGTTGGACACCTCATCTCTGCGTTGCCGATCATGGAAGTCCGCATCCCTTTCGGTGTCGTCCTGATGCGTCAAGTCGACGACATTGGACTGGAGCAGTTGCTCTTCGCTGTAGCCAAGCAGAGCGCATAGGGCGGGATTGACACGCAGGATCTGGCCGTCCAGGTCGACGATCGCCATCCCGAGCGGGGCGTGCTCGAAGGCCTGCGCAAATAGCTTGTTCGCCTGGCGCAATCCCATCTCAGCCTCACACTCGGCGCTGATGTCGGTGAACGACTCGATCACCGAATAAGGCGGTCCCTCATTGCCGAACGCCCGAGCACGCGAGCGGATCCACACGCGCCCTCGATCCCTGCGCTTGAAGCCAAGGTCGAGATCGCCGATGCTGGTGCCGGTGAGACGCGCGATCTCCATCGGATGCTGCGAATACTCAATCGGCTCACCGTCCCGACCGATGACGTCCCACTCGATCTCTCGTAACGGCTTGTCGTAGGTCTCTACCCAGTCGACCTGAGCGAAGAATTCCCGTGATGCCGTGTTGGAGTAGCGGAGCCGCCCGTCCGCAGTAAACAGATCCATCGGCTGGGGCATACGATCGAGCAGCGCGAACAGCTGCTCGTCAGCGATCGCCCCCAACTCGTCGTCGGATATGTCGAACTCGTCGGTCATCCGTCCTGGGTGTATCGGCGTACGACGGTCCCACCTTGACGAAGAAGGTCGCATCAGCACAGCGAATTTCCGCCGCCTGCAGGAACTAGCGGGCGACAGGTTCGTCGTAGGCGGGTTGTCCGTCGATCCGCACGCCGTTGCGGCCCGAGCGCTTGACGGCATAGAGGGCTCGATCTGCCCTCGCGAGCACCGCGTCGACCTCGTCCCCAGCACGTATGGCGGTGATGCCGATGCTGCCCGCGATGCCGTGTGTTCCCGTCTCGCGAAGACTCTGGATCAGCGCCTTGCCGACCTGTAATGCGCCTGTCTCGTCGGTCTCGACGAGTATCGCCGCGAACTCATCGCCTCCGACGCGGGCCACGCGATCGGTCCCGCGCACGCGCTGTTCGAAGGCCAGAGCAGCGTCCTTGAGCACCTGGTCACCGGCAGCATGCCCTCGGGAGTCGTTGACCTCCTTGAAGCGGTCGATGTCCAACAGCAACACGGCAGCACGCTCACCGTGGCGGTTGCAGCGATCTATCTGCGTCGCCAACTCACGCTCGAAACGGCGCCGGTTCAACAGACCGGTGAGGTGATCGTGATCGGCCAGCTCCTGCAACCGCGCCTCAAGCCGCCGCTGCGCCGTGACGTCCTGCACCTGGCCAATGCTGTAGCTCGGGCGGCCCGCCTCGTCCGTGATCAAGGCGACCGACAGCTGGCACTCGATCACGTGCCCGTCAGCGTGGATATACCGCTTATGAAGCTGAGAGCTTGAAACGTCCCCGACCCGCTGCCGCTCAAAGAAGATCTCGTCTGCGGCGGAGTCATCCTCATGCGTCAGGTCGGCAATCTCGGACTGGAGTAGTTGCTCTTCGCTGTAGCCGAGCAGGGCGCACAGCGCGGGGTTGACACGCAGGATCCGGCCGTCCAGGTCTACGATCGCCATCCCGAGCGGCGCGTGCTCGAAAGCCTGCGCAAACAGCTTGTTCGCCTGGCGCAGCCCCATCTCAGCCTCACGCTCGGCACTCACGTCGGTGAACGATTCGATCACCGCGTAAGGCGGGCCGTCCTTGCCAAGCGGACGGGCACGCGTGCGGATCCAGACGCGCCCTCCGTCTCTGCCCTTGAAGCCAAGGTCGACATCGCCTACGTGTGCCCCGGTGAGACGCGCGATCTCAATCGGATGCTTCGAATAGTCGAATCGCTCGCCATTCTGATCGATCATGTCCCAATCGATCTCGCCCATCGGCGTCTCGTAGGTCTCCTCCCAGTCGACCTGATCGAAGAATTCCCGTGATGTCGTGTTGGAGTAGACGAGCCGGCCGTCCGGAGCGAACAGATCCATCGGCTGGGGCATACGATCGAGCAGCGCGAACAGCTGCTCGTCAGTGATCGCCCCCAACTCGTCGTCGGATATGTCGAACTCGTCGGTCATCCGTCCTGGGTGTATCGGCGTGTCGCGGCCCCAGCTTGACGAAAGATGTCGCATCGGCAAAGGGAAATTGCCGCACCGATACGCTCAGGCCCGATGGCATCCCTCTTCGCCGGCCGGCCGATTCCGGAAGTCAGCTCCAGAGCCCTCGCTGACAAGCGCCGGCTGCGCATGCTCGTAGTCGTCAATCCGTACGCCACAACCGTCTCGGAGCGCCTGCGCGGCCTGGTGGTGCACGCGCTTGGAAGCCGCTTCGACGTGGTCGTTACCGACACCGAGGCGCGTGGACACGCGACGCAGATAGTCAGCGAACTGGCCTCCGATCACGACCTCGTTGTCGCTTTCGGCGGTGATGGCACCGTCAACGAGATCGCGAACGGACTCGCCGGCACAGACGTCCCGATGACGGCCCTCCCAGGCGGGTCGACGAGCGTGTTCGCGCGCCTTTTGGGCTACCCCAACGATGTCGTCGACGCCACGGAGCAGCTGCTGCAGGTCGCCGACCGTTTCGAGCCGCGGCGCGTCGATCTCGGCAAGGTCGACGACCGCTACTTCACCTTCACCTCCGGCTACGGCTTTGACGCGAGCGTCGTCGCCCAGATCGACGCGCACCCCCGAATGAAGGCCCAGGTCGGGCATTGGTACGGCGCGTACGCCGGCCTGAAGATCGCAGCGACCCAGTACGCGGCCGGTCCGCCGAAGATCCAGACGACGGTCGACGGAACCCGTGTCGCGGACGGCGTCACCGTGATGATCCAGAACGCGGAGACGTACACCTACTTTCGCGACAAGCCACTACGGGTCGCGGTCGATGCGGGTCTGCAGACAGGCTCGCTTGCCGGCACCGTGCTGACGTCGTCCCGGCCTACGGTGGTTCCCGGAATCGCCAGGCGCGTGCTCAGCCGTAAGGCTGAGGTGATCGATCATGCGAGCGTCAGCGCATTCTCGGACGCTCACGAGATCATCGTCGAGGCCGATCGCGAAGTGCCGCTCCACGTCGACGGCGATCACATCGGCTCGGTGCGCAGGGCGCGCTACTCCATTGCGCCTGGCGCGTTGCTCGTCGTCAGCTGACGCGCTGCGGGAAACAGGTTGGAGTCTGTTAGCGCAGCGTTGAGAACTGAGGGCGCGCTGTAACGCGCCAGGTTCCGGAGTGTTGATGGCGCCGAAGGTCACCCAACGCAAGGAGCCATAGTGCCGACGGCATCAGACTCACCCCGCGAGAAGACGTTTCTACTGGCCGCTCCCGAGACGAAGGCGCTCAACTGGATCGCTCCGCGCCTGCCGCGACACGTGATGCCCGACCACCTGACCGCGCTCGGAGTCCTTGCCGCACTCGGCATCGCCGTCGCGTACGCCCTTTCCGCACACGACGCGACCTGGCTGTGGGCGGCGAGCGCGCTGCTGGTTGTGCACTGGCTGGGTGATTCGCTCGACGGTACGCTCGCACGCGTCCGCAAGTCCGAACGCCCGAAGTACGGCTACTACCTGGATCACATCGTCGACGCACTGGCAACCGCCATCATCGGGCTCGGGCTCGGGCTTTCGGGTGACATGTTGATGATCACGGGGCTGGTCGTCGTGGTCGCCTACCTGATGATGTCGATCAACACCTACCTGGAGACGCAGACGTTCGGCGTCTTCTCCCTGGGCTACGGACGGCTCGGACCGACCGAGGCCCGCATCGGCCTGATCGGACTCAACGCGATCATGGCGCTGGGCCTGACACTGCACTTCGATGCGTTCGGCATCGGCTTCGGCGTGCTCGACATCATCGGCCTGGGCGGCGCCGCGGTGATGATTCTGGGTCTGGCGTGCCGCGCTGTGAAGAACCTGCGTGTGCTCGCTCGCCAGGAGCCGGCAAAGCGCCCCGCTCCGGCCCGATAACGATCAAGCCGCGCCGGGCGTGACGCGGTAGGCGTCGAAAACGGACTCGATGTTGCGCAGGCGCGTGATCGCGCCCTTGAGCGCCTGCGTGTCGGGAACCTCGACCACGAACCGGTTCTGGACCATCGGGCTGGCAACGGTGCAGCGCGCCTCGACGATGTTGATCCCGGCCTCGGAGAAGGTCCTCGAAAGGTCTTCGAGCAGCGCGTGGCGATCCCAGGCATTGATCTGCAGCTCGACTTTGAAGGCCTGCTCGTGATCGCCCTCCCATGAAACGCGGACGAACCGCTCGGGGTCCTTTCGCAGCGCGGCCGCGTTCGGGCAGTCATCACGGTGGATGGTGATCCCACGTCCGAGCGATACGTAGCCGACGACCGGATCGCCCGGAACCGGGCGACAGCACTTGGCCAGCCGCAGCATCACGTCGTCGACGCCCTCCACGCGGATGCCGTAGGACGCGCTCGTCCCGGTCGGCTGACGACGCTGACGGCGAGTCGTGACGAGCGACTCGACGGCGAAATCGGCTTCCTTCTCGGCGGCTTCGCCCTCCTTGAGCCGCTGCATCACCTTCGTGACGACGGTCTTCGGGGCGAGCTTGGCCGAACCGAGCGCGATGTAGAAGTCGTCGGCCTTGCGGTAGCCGAGCTCGCGGATCACGTCGGCGAGCAGCGGCGATGCGACGATCTTCTGCGGCGGGAGCCCTTGCTTGCGGAGGTGCTCCTGCAGCAGTTCGCGGCCGGAATGCTCGGTGTCCTCGCGCGATTCGGCCTTGAAGAACTGCTTGATCTTGTTGCGCGCGCGGGTGGTCTTGACGACCGCCAGCCAATCGCGCGACGGCGCTCGCTCACGCTTGGAGGTAAGGATCTCGACGATCTCGCCGCTTTTGAGCCCGTAGTTGAGCGGCACCATCTTGCCGTTGACCTTCGCGCCGACACAACGATGCCCGACCTCGGTGTGGACCTCGTAGGCGAAGTCCAGTGGCGTCGCGCCCGCGGCGAGCGACTTGACCTCACCCTTCGGCGTGAAGACGAACACCTCTTCATCGAAGAGGTCGACCTTCAGCGAGTCCATGAACTCGCGTGGGTCGTGGAGATCTGACTGGATGTCGCTGATCGACGACAGCCACTTCAGGTTCTCGTCGCGGTTCGGGCCGCCCGGCTTCCCGCCCTCCTTGTAGATCCAGTGCGCGGCAACGCCGAGCTCGGCGAGCTCGTGCATCTGTTGCGTACGAATCTGGATCTCGAGCGGCTGGCCTTCGGGCCCGATCACCGTCGTGTGCAGCGACTGGTACATGTTGAACTTGGGCATCGCCACGAAGTCCTTGAAACGCCCAGGCAGCGGCTTCCACAGCGAATGGATCACGCCGACCGCCCCGTAACAGTCCTTGACCGAACCGACGATGACGCGCATCGCCGTCAGGTCGTAGATCTCGTTGAACTCGCGACCCTTCTTGGTCATCTTCGAGTAGATCGAATAGAAGTGCTTGGCGCGACCTGAGATCTCAGCTGAGATGCCCAGCGCGGCGAGCTCGCCGATGAGCTCCTTGCCGGATCGCTCGACGTAGGACTCGCGCTCGGCTCGCTGCTGATTAACGAGGCCCTTGATCTCCTGGTACTTGCGCGGGTGCAGAGCGGCGAAGGCGAGGTCCTCGAGCTCCCATTTGATCGCGTGGATCCCGAGGCGATGAGCGATCGGGCCGAAGATCTCAAGCGTCTCCTTGGCCTTCTCGATCTGCTTCTGCTTCGGCATCGCTTCGATCGTGCGCATGTTGTGCAGGCGATCGGCGAGCTTGATCAGGATGACCCGGACGTCTGAGGCCATCGCGACGACCATCTTGCGGTAGTTCTCGGCCTGCGCCTCATCGCGTGACGTGAACGTGATGCCGGTCAGCTTCGTAACGCCGTCGACGAGCGTGGCGACCTCGTCGCCGAAGCGCTCGCGGACCTCGTCCAGGGATGCCGTCGTGTCCTCGACCGTGTCGTGCAGGAGCGCGGCGCAGAGGGTTTCCGTATCCAGCCGCAGACCGGCGCAGATCTTCGCGACATTGACTGGGTGGACGATGAACTCTTCGCCCGACTTGCGCCGCTGGTCGGCGTGGTGCTCGCACGCGAAGCGAAATGCCTGTTCGACCTTGCCACGGTCGATCTCGACCGCGCTGTCGTCCGCGTGTTCCTCGACGATTGCGAACAGATCACCGAGCAGACGGCGTTCGGAGGCGCTCAGGTCGTCGGCTGGAATCTGTGTCGCGCCGGGTCGCGCCGGTGTGTGATCGGCGACGCCATGGCCGTTGCCTCCGGCGCCTACGCCGCGCGTGGCATTGCTGCGCTGAGCCACTTCAGGCCTTCCTCATGCCGTGCCGCAAGCTGCCTGAAACTGTGCGACTGCTCAAGATCGCGCTTTTCAGCCGCGCCGGCGATGCTGCCATCAGTTTCGGCCAGGCCGAGTTCGACGAGGATCGCCAGTAGACGGCGGACCTGCCACGCGGGACCGTTGACGGCGCCGAGACCATCGGCGCGCAGCGACCGGTAGAGCGCGGCAAGCGCCCCTCGAAGAGCCGCACGATCGCCCAGAAGGCCATGCACGAAGTGTAGTTCGTCGTCACCCCAGGCCAGATGGACAACCGGTCCTGAAATCACCGCAAGCTGGTCGGGATGCAGCGGCGGGTCAAGCGCGACGGCGTGCTGATAGCGAGACGCCAGGCCCGGATCGTGCTCGAGCGCAGCCCAGCTGATCAGATCAAAGCCACCGAGCCTGCCGTCGAGGTGACGAGCGCGCGTGGCGGCGTCGCCAGCCACGACGAGCACGCTCTCCCCCGTCAAGACAAGCGATGTGATCGTGCCGGCGATCCCACTGCCCCGGCGATCCCTGGGCTCCCCAGCGTCGATCGGCTGCATTTTCTGGGCGTCCGGCCCTGAAACTGCAGCGAATCCTTGATTCGGCGTGGTGACGGCTGCGGTCCACTCCGGAGTACCAGGAGCAGGCTCGCCAACGATCGTGATCGCGGCAGGCTGCGTCGGCCGTGCGCCTTTGAGAATCAGGCGCGGCTCGACGGCGCCACGAAACTCGTTGAGCTCCAGTGAGAAGGTGGCGTCGACGAGCTCTGCCTCGGGCAGTTTGGTCGTCCCGAAAGCGACAGCGCGGGCCCTCACTCCGCCTGATTCGACATTGAAACGAAGATGTTTGCCGTCGCCCATCGTCTGCCTGTCGGTCAGCCGAGCTGCCGGCACGAGCAGCGATACGGGCGGATTGCCGATCCCAAACGGCGCGAGCCGCCCCAGCTCCTCCGCGAGGTCGGTCCCGAGCTCATCGCCGGACACGACCGCGTCGGCACGCTGCACCGGCACGAGATCCTCAGGCTTCAGCGTCGTGGCGGCGTGTGCTTCGAACGCTGCACGAAACGCGTCCAGCCGAGCGCGCTCGATGCCAGCGCCGGCGGCTGCGCGATGGCCGCCGTAACGCAGCAGATGGTCGGCCGACGCCTGCAGGCCGGCGAGCAGGTCAAATCCAGGGATCGAGCGGCCCGAAGCGGTCCCGGTATCGCCGTCGAAGGCGATCAGCACCGCCGGGCGGTTAAAGCGCTCGGCGACGCGCGCGGCAACGATCCCGATGATCCCCGGATGCCAGTCGTCGCCCGCAAGGACGTACGCCATCCTGTCGCCCTGTTCGGCCACCTGAGCCTCAGCCTCGAAACGCATCCGCTGCTCAGCGTGGCGACGCTCGCCGTTGCGAGCATCGAGCTGTTCGGCGATCTCAAGGCCACGTGTGGCGGAGTCCGTCAGCATCAACTCAACGCCCGCGTCGGCGCGGTGCATCCGACCGGCGGCGTTGATCCGCGGCGCGAGGCGAAACGCGATCGATGTCGCGTCGAGCCGCGACGGATCGACGTCGGCGACCTTCATCAAGGCGCGCAGGCCGGGCCGCACCGTATTGGCGATCGACCTCAGACCACTGCGGACCAGGCGCCGGTTCTCACCGATCAGCGGCACGCAGTCGGCCACCGTCGCCAGCGCCACGAGATCGAGGTCCTGATCGGCTCTTGCCGGGTTGGTCAGCGCCTCGACGAACTTGTGTGCGACGCCGGCGCCGCATAGGTCGCCGCACGGGTAGCCGGAGACTTCCGGGTGCAGAATCGGCGCGGAGGGCAAGCGTCCGTCGTTCGCCGGCCTGTGGTGGTCGGTGACGACGACATGCATCCCCAGCTCGGTCGCCCGCGCCACCTCATCGACCGAGGCGATCCCGCAGTCGACGGTGATCAGAAGTCGTGTGCCGCGCTCGTGCAGTCGCTCGACCGTGCCCGCCGACAGGCCGTAGCCGTCCTCCTGGCGCCCCGGGATGAACCAGTCCACGTCAGCGCCGAGCTCACGCAGGGCACCGACCATGATCGCGGTGGCCGACACGCCGTCGACGTCGTAGTCGCCGTGGATCGTGATCCGCGCGCCGTCCGCGATATGGGTCCGGACGAGCGACACAGCGTCGTCAATCCCGGCGAAAGCGGCTGCCGAGTGGCGCTCGGCGCCATCCAGGAACTCCGTCGCCGCCTGCGCGTCAGTCAGACCCCGGCGGGCGAGCACCTGCGCCAGCACTGAACTGCAGCCCAGGTCGCGCTCGAGCGCAAAGACATCGGCGCTGGCTACCGGATCTATTTGTAGGCGCGGCTCCACACGCTCAAATTACGGGTGCGACCGGACGCCCTGCGACCGGGCTTCCATTCGCCGGGCGCAGCCCCCGGCGAATGTCCCGGGAGCACTTAATCACCGGGCCTCCATTCCCGGCCGTAGGCTCCCGCGAATGTCCCGGGAACACTGATCTAGAGGTCCACGACCTCGTTGCCACGCGACACACCGATCGCGTAAACGACTCCGATGCCGATCAGCGCGCCGGGAATCGCGAGGAAGGCCTGGATCAGTTCTGTGTCATGGCGCCCGGGCACCGTCAGACCGTTCGCGATGATCCCGACGATGACGGCGCCGACAGAGGCCGCTAGGAACGCGCCGACGATCCCGCCCCAGAAGCGGTCGGGCAGAAAGACCGTGAAGTGCCACACGGCGATGCCCATCATCACCCAGACGAGCGCGCTCATCAGCGACCGTGCCTCCTATTACGTGGCTTCTTGCCCTTCATGTTCGCCCGCTTCGGCGTGTCCTTCAAAACGAGATTCTCGGGTAGGACGTCGGCGTTCGGATCGACTTCCGGATCCTGCACCGCGACCTCGGGCTGAATGTCGCGCACAAGCTCCTTGAACTCCTCGGACGACACGCCCTTTTCGGGTGTCTCGGGCGCGGTGAGGCGGCGGGACGGCCGTGGCTTGCCCCGCACCTCAACCTCGGTCGCGGCGATCCCAGTCGCGTACGGCGGCACGGTGCCCCCACCCTCGGCGGCTACGCGCGAGCGGCGCCGGCGATAGAGCGTCTCGGTCTCCTTCCAGTGCGTCAGCACCGGAGTGGCGATGAAGACGGACGAATACGTGCCCGACGCCGTGCCGATGATGAGCGCGAAGGCAAAGTCCTGGAGCGTCGCGCCGCCGAAGAAGTAGAGCGCCAGCAGTGGCAACAACGCACAGAACGAGGTCGCCAGTGAACGAGTCAGCACTTCGCTCAGCGAGCGGTTGACGATCTGCGAGAAGGCTGCCTGCGGCATCCGCGGCACGTTCTCTCGCACTCGGTCGAACACGATGATCGTGTCGTACAGCGAGAAGCCCAGGACCGTCAGGAGCGCCGCGACCGTCGACGTTGTCACCTCCCGGTCGGTGAGCGCGTAGACGCCTGCCGTGATCAAGAGGTCGTGCGCGAGCGCGATCAGCACCGGAACGGCGAACTTCCAGTCGAATCTGAGCGCGAGGTAGACGCTGATGATGATCAGCGACGCGATGATCGCGGTGATCGCCGACTTGGCGATCGTGTTTCCGAACGTCGGCCCGATCGACTGCGACTGATAGTTGGCAGCGGTACCGAATTTCTGCTCGAGGATCCGCTTGACGCCACCAACCTTGGCGCCGGTCTCGTTGAGCGAGATCTGGTAGCCGTCGCCGCCGAGTTCCTTGTCGTCCGTGACACGCTGAATCTTCGGAGCGTCCAGACCTTCGGCGGCGAGCGCGTCGCGGATCTGGTTCTCGGTCGGCTTCTGGGTCAGCGAGGTCTTGACTCGGGTCCCGGACTCGAAGTCGATGCCGAGGTTCAGCCCGTTCGAGGAGAGCGCGAAGGCACAGATCACCAGGATCAGCCCGGAGAACGAGAAGAACCATTTCGACTTGCCCATGAAGTCGATCCGCCAGCTGTGCGATTCCTTGCTTGCTCCGAGGGCGCCCTTGCTCTGCAGCAGCTTCGTCTTCTGCATAGAGCCGAGTGCGGCCTGGGTGGCGAGCACCGCCGTGAACAGCGACGTGATCGTGCCGAGACCGAGCGTCAGCGCGAAGCCCTTGACCCCTGCCGTAGCCAGCATGAACAGCACGAAAGCGACGAGGATCGTCACGACGTTCGCGTCGATGATCGCGGCCAGGCCTTTCTTGTAGCCCTGGATGATCCCCTGCTGCGTCGATCTACCCGCGCGGATCTCTTCCTTGACACGTTCGAAGATCACGATGTTCGCGTCTGCGGCGACCCCGATCGTGAGGATCAGTCCCGCGATTCCAGGCAGCGTCAACGTGATCGGGATCAGCTTGATCAGCGCGAAGAGATAGAGCGCGTAGACAGCCAGTCCGGCGACGGCGATCACGCCGAGCGCGCGATAGAAGATCAGCAGGAACAGCGCGACGATCACGAAACCGGCGATCGCGGCGGTGAGACCCTGATTGAGCGCCTGCTGGCCGAGCGTCGCCGACACCTGCGACTGGGAAATCAGCTTGAGTTTCAGCGGCAACGCGCCGGTCTTGAGCAGCCCGGCGAGCTCCTGTGCCGAGTCGATCGTGAAGCCGCCTGATATCTCGGAGCCGTTGCGACCGTCAATGCCTTCCGGGTTCCGCTTGAAGTCGATGAACGGGACCGAGATCAGCTTGTTGTCGAGCGCGATCGCGAAATGCTGGGCGGCGGCTTGGGCATCGGTTCCGGGGACCCACTGGTCCTGCCCGCGCTCGGCGATCTCGCGCGTGACCTTCTCCCAGGTCTTGCGCGCGGAGTCCGTGAACTGGAAGTTGACGTTGACATCGCCGCTGGTGCCGTTCGAGCGGCCCTGTTGCGGGTCCTTGATGTCCGTGCCCTTGAGCGAGACATCGTCCTTCAGGACGTAGTACGCGTCGCTGGCGAGCACGCGCGCCCGTTTGTCCTGGTCGGTATCGCCGTCGGGCGCCTGGGACTGCACGACGACGTAGCCACGCGGGACCGTGACCACCTTGTCGATGCGCCTCTTGTTGCTCGCGCATTCCGCGCGCAACTCGGCTTCGGTGTCCTGGGGACCGCAGAGGACCTTCTTTGCGAGCGTGTCGACGCCGTAGAAGATCGGACCGCTGTGACTGAGGTCGTCGGGCTCGTTGGTCGCCTTGCACTTCGAAGCGCGCAGGACCGCGTCGTAGTAGCTGATCGTGCCGCTGCCGGGATTGCCGGCCTGCGGACCGCCTGTGACGCTGCTGTCGGTCGGCGCCGAGACACAGTTCTCGTTGACGACGTTCGGTTCCCAGTCGTAGAAGAACAGCTGGGCCGTGGTGCCGACCTGGCGGATCGCCTGCTCGACGTTGTCGGCGCCCGGGAGCTGGACTTCGATCTGGTTGTTGCCGGCCTTCGCGATCTCCGGCTCAGCGACGCCGAGGCGGTCGACCCGGTCGCGCATGATCTCGATCGCGCGCCCGATTGACTCAGAATCGACCTTTGCGAACGCCGACGGCCTGGCCTCGTAGACGAGCGAGACGCCGCCCTTGAGGTCGAGACCCTCCTTCGTCGGGCGCGCCGTGATCGCAACGACAGACAGCGCCGCCAGAATGGCGACGACGAGGAGAACTACGAGATTTCGCGTGCGATCGGACATCGAACCGGGTTGAGACTAACGTTCCCTTTCGTCGATCAGGCTTGTGGTCAGCGCGCCGGGGTGAGCACGAGAAGCAGACCACCATCATCGTCATAGGCAGGGAACAGATCGGCGGTGGCCTTCGCCGGTAGATCGCCTTCGGCATTGATCTCGACCTGCGCGCCCAGCTTGCGAACGCCCCATTCGAGCACCGTGTCCACGTGCTTGGCGCCATCGTCGAAGCGCAACGCGAGCACGTCGTCGATCTTCCGGCCAATGACTTTCTCGTCCGCGAGCCCGGTCAGCTCGAAGGAACCGCGGCCGCAGGCGATCACGTTGCCCTGCTGATCGCAGGCAAAGAATGCTGCATCGGGAGCTGGGTAGTAGTCGTCGAGCAGCTCAAAAAGGAAAGCGAAGCCGCACTTCTGGCAAGCACGGGCCTGGCGACGGAAGCCGGCGTGGCGGTCGCCAGCGGTCCGGTTTCCACAATTAGGGCAGATGAACAGGTAGGCCATTCGAGTCCCGAAGGCTAGGACTTCGCCGATAAACGGCGATTTAATCCCCAGGCTCGTATTCCGCCGCGATCCCGTCGAGCAGCCACGTGAGTGCCTCTTCGAAGCCGCTCTGGAAAGGAAGCTCTACCTGCATCGCCGCCTGTACGCGAGGGAGCTCGAGGTCAGCGGCGATCTCCGCCGTCCGAGCGGTAAAGACGGCGATGACGTCCTGCTCTGCGCCCTCGTCGGTTTCGGTGTACAGCTCCCTGAGCACGTTGCCCGTGACGAGCGCCTCGACCGCCTGATAGATCTTCGTTGCCGTCGCAGGCGCGACGGCAAGCGGCTCGACCGCCTGCAGCACCTGGTCGAAATGTCGGACGAAGTTCGGCCCCACGCGCCAGTTATCGTCGGCCGGCTGGCGCAGCAACCATGGCCGCTTCATCAACAACTCGCGTGACCTCTCGGCGATCGCGGTCAGCGCGTCGCGCCAATCACCCGGCACCTCGTCGAGCAGTATCTCCTGCCAGAGTTCGTCGCTCGCAAGAAAGACGAGCTCATCCTTGCCTGCCACATAGTGATAGAGGCTCATCGTGCCGACGCCAAGCTCGCCCGCGACCCGACGCATCGAAACCGCGGCGAACCCCTCCTCGTCGGCGATCTTGAGGGCAGCAGCGAGGATCTTCGTCCTCATTTCGTTGTGACGTTCTGACATGGGTACGACGCACTCTAAAAGAGCTGCTCATCGCGAGCTTCGAGCCCTAGGTGCGAGAACGCGCGCGCAGTCGCCACCCGGCCTCGTGGCGTGCGCTTGATGAAGCCGCACTGCAACAGGTACGGCTCGTAGACGTCCTCGATCGTGTCCTGCTCCTCCGCGACGGTGACCGCCAGAGTCGAGAGTCCCACGGGCCCGCCACCGAACTTCTCGCAGATCGCGCGCAATAACTCGCGATCCAGGCGATCGAGCCCGAGTTCGTCGACTTCGAGCATCGTCAACGCCGCATCGGCCGCAGCGGAGTCCACGACGCCATTTGCGCGGACCTCTGCGTAGTCGCGGACACGCTTGAGAAGGCGATTGGCGACCCGTGGTGTCCCACGTGCGCGCGTGGCGATCGCGGTGGCACCGCCGCCGTCGATCTCACAACCCAGGATCCGTGCTGACCGTTGGACGATCGCGGCGAGGTCGCCGGGCTCGTAGTGGTCGAGCCGATGCTGGATGCCGAAACGATCGCGCAGCGGCGTCGTCAACAGCCCCGCGCGTGTCGTCGCGCCAACGAGCGTGAACTGTGGGAGATCGAGCGTCACGACGCGCGCCCCCGCCCCTTGACCGACCGTGATCGGGAGCTGGCGATCCTCCATCGCCGGGTAGAACGTCTCCTCCAGTGCGCGCGGCAGCCGGTGCAGCTCGTCGACAAAGAAGATCGAGCGTGGTTCGAGTGCCGTGAGGAACGCCGCGATGTCCCCTTTACGCTCTAGCGCGGGGCCCGCGGTCTGGACAAACGGCACGTCGAGCTCGTTGGCAAGGATCTGTGCGAGCGAAGTCTTGCCGAGCCCTGGTGGACCGGCCAGCAGAACATGGTCCAGCGCGTCCCCGCGCGCGGCAGCAGCCTCAAGCGAGACAGCGAGCTGCTCCTTCAGCGCGGGCTGCCCTACGAAGTCCGTGAGCCTGCGCGGACGCAACGTCACATCGAGATCCTCTTCGAAGACGTCGTCCGGGGTCTGGATCCGCATCTCGGTCATCGTCGTGCCGCCTGTAGAGCCGTCTGCAACAGCTGCTCCGCGGTGTCGCCGTCGGCACCCGCGATCAGCTCTTCGGCCTCTTGCGGCGCAAAACCGAGCTCGATCAAGCCGTCGCGAGCAAGGCTCCGGGGATCGTCTGAGCGACGGATGACGATCGGCTCGTCGCCGCCTCCGAAGGCTCCGACCTTCTCGCGGAGGTCCACGACGATCCGTTCGGCGGTGCGCTTGCCGACGCCCGGAACAGCGGTGAGCCGCGCGACGTCGCCGGCGGCGAGGGTCGAAGCCAGCTCGCGCGGCGATCCACCCGAAAGGACGGCCAGGGCGACCTTTGGGCCGACCGACTGCACGCCGATCAACAACATGAAGAGATCGCGCTCCTCCTCCGTGGCAAAGCCATACAGGACGAGAGCGTCGTCGCGGACGGCCAGGTGAGTGTGCAGCGAGACCGCCGCGCCGACGGCCGGGATGTGCTTGAGCGTCTCAGCCGACACCTGGAGCTTGTACCCGACCCCCGAGGCCGTTTCGATCACGACGTGATCGATCCGCCGAACTGCCACGTCGCCGGCGATCAGCGCGATCATCCGGCCACCGCCAGCGCCGTCGCCAAGGGTGCGTGGTTCGCGTGACACACGCCGACCGCGAGCGCGTCTGTGGCGTGATCGGGAAGTGAGTCATCTGGAAGGCCGAGCAGCGCCTTGACCATCGTCGCGACCTGATCCTTCGGCGCACGTCCGGTGCCACAGACCGCCTGCTTGACCTGCTGCGGCGTGTAGGAGCCACACGGGATGCCGCGCCGACCCGCGGCAAGCAGTACGACTCCGCGCGCCTGGCCGACCGCCAGCGCACTCGACGCGTTCTGGCCGAAGAACAGATCCTCCAACGCCACGGCGCCGATGTCATGACGCTCGAAGACCTCATCGAGACGGTCGTGCAGCTCGGCCAGCCGCTGCTCCGGCGTGAGCCGGGCTGCCGTCTCGATCACGCCGCCGTCCAGCGCCACGTAGCGCCCGGCGCGCCGCGTGATCACTCCGAAGCCCGTGTTTGCAAGCCCGGGGTCGATTCCCAACACGATCATGTGTTCGGGTTTCTACGCGCTGGGTCGGATGCCTTCCGACCCAGCCCCGGCGTGGCTGAGACCTGCGGCTTTGTTAAAAGCCCGCGAACTTTCCTGCAAGTGCAAGGAAATGTGCGAGAAGAAGTCCTTTGCGCAGGTATGAAACTCCCGGCCGTTCTGACGCCGAGTGGCCCAACCGGTTCACCGATCACCCCGCGAGCACCCGCTCAGATCAATCTGGAGACGCCCTGATGCCACCGACCGTCACTCCCACAGCCGCCCCGAGATCAGAACGCCTCTGGCTCGAACATTGGCTCAACACCGTCAAGGATCTCTCAGCGCTGACCAAGACGCATCCGATGATGGATGCGGTCATCGAGGAGATCGATGGCCGCATGATCCGCGTCGGCGATCACTGGCTCGCCGACTTCGCGTCCTGCAACTACCTCGGCTTCGATCTCGATCGCGAGATCATCGACGCGGTACCCGAGTACCTGGATCGATGGGGGACGCATCCGAGCTGGTCGCGCCTATTGGGCAGCCCGCGGCTGTACGAGGACATCGAGGACCAGCTGACACCGCTGCTCGGCGCCGAGGACACGATCGTGTTCCCGACGATCACCCACATTCACATGTCGGTGATCCCGCTGCTGGCATCGTCCGGCACCGTCTACCTGGACTCGCGCGCACACAAGACGATCTATGACGGCTGCCAGGTCGCGCGCTCGCACGGCGCCAAGGTCGAGCGCTTCCGCTTCGAGGATCCCGAGCATCTCGACGAGCTGCTTTCCAACGACCATCGTTCCGGGCGCTTCACGCGCCAGGGCCGCCCCGCGCCGGGCCGCCTGATCTGCATGGACGGCGTCAACAGCATGACCGGCAACGCGCCCGATATCCGCGCGTTCGCGGCCGTCGCGCGCAAGCACGACGCGCTGCTGTACGTCGACGACGCGCATGGTTTCGGGGTTGTCGGCGAGCGCACGGACGACGAGACCTCCCCGTACGGCTCACGCGGCAACAGCGTCATCAGGCACTTCGACGAGACCTACGAGAATCTGATCCTCGTAGGCGGCTTCTCAAAGGCGTACTCGTCGCTGCTGGCCTTCATCGCCTGCCCGACCGAAGTCAAGAACCTGCTCAAGGTCGCCGCTCCTCCCTACCTCTACTCAGGTCCGTCTCCGGTCGCATCGCTCGCGACGGTGCTCGAGGGGCTCAAGGTCAACGAGACGCGCGGTGACCAGCTACGCGGAGAATTGCACCGCCACACCGCCCGCGTTCTGGACTGCCTCAGGCGCAACAACGTCGGCACGCCGAACCGCTCCGGCTTCCCGATCGTCGAGATCCCGCTACGCCACCACGAGCGTATTTCCGAGGTCGGGCAGTATCTGTTCGACCGTGGCGTGTACGTCACGCTCGCGGCCTTCCCACTCGTTCCCAAACCAGAAGTTGGATTTCGCGCTCAACTCACGTCGGCCAATACCGATGAAGAGGTTGACATGTTGATCTCCGCAATCGAGGAACTCGCCGCCCGCGGCGAACTCACGACTGCTGATGGTTCTGGGCCCACTGGTTAGGCATGCGGCTGAGCCGTCCCCAGATCTGGCAGATATGGCTGGCCGTCGGCTTTGCCGCGATGGTTCTGTACGCCGTCGTTCCTCCGTTCAAGGGGAGCGGGCCGTGGATGAACATTCTGAGCTTCTCGCCTGTTGCGGGCATCCTCATCGGTCAGCGTTGGTTCAAGCCCGAAAACCGTAAACCCTGGCTCTTCTTTGCGCTGGGCTTCTTCTTCTTCTGGCTGGGCGACATCTATACGTACACCTACCCGCGGGTGTTCGGCGGCGACGTTCCCTTCCCGTCGCCGGGCGATGCGTTCTACGTCGCCGTCTACCCCGCCCTGATGGCGGGACTGCTGATCCTCGTCCGCCGCCGAAACCCCGGCACCGACCAATCCGGCGTGATCGATTCGCTGATCATCACCGCGGGCTTCGCGCTGCTCGCCTGGGTCGCGCTGATCGCGCCCTACGTCCATGACGACACGCTCGACGTCATCGGCAAGGGCGTCTCGATCTCCTACCCGATGGGCGACGTGCTGCTGCTCGCCGCCGCGATCCGGCTGATGGTCGGGTCGGGCGCCAAGAACATGGCGTTCTACCTGATCACCGGCAGCATCGTCACGCTGCTGGTGACCGACTTCGTATACGGACTGATGGTGCTCGCGGGCACGTTCGACTTCCAGTGGTGGCTCGACTGGGGCTGGATCACTTGCTACCTGCTCTGGGGCGCCGGGGCGCTCCACCCGTCGATGCGCGAACTCGACGCGCCAGCCGTCGGGAGGCCGCCGCGCCTCACGCGCCTGCGTCTGTTCGCTCTGACGGTGGCGTCGCTGATCGCGCCAGGTGTGCTGATCGTGCACGAGGCAGGCAGCGACAACTTCGACATGGTCGTCGTCGTCGCCACCTCGGTCATCCTGGTCGGCCTCGTGGTCGCGCGGATGTCAGGCCTCGTCCACGAGCAGGAGCGCTCGGCCGACCGCGAGCGCGTGCTCAATTCCGCCGGTGCGGAGCTGGTGAGCGCGACCGATCGCACAGAGATCCACGAAGCGGCCCTGAACGCGATCCACGCCTTTGTGGGCGACAAACCGACCACGTTCATCTGCGACATCGAGGACCGCTCGGTCCTCGTGATGGCGGTCGGCGAGGAGGAATTGACCGGCCAGGATCCGCGGCGACTGAAGGCCAAAACAAGCGCCGCTCTGCTGCGCGCCATCAGTGAACAGCTACCTGTGCTGCACCTCGACGAATCGATGCGCGAGGACCTCGGAACAGACTCCGACCACTCCGAGGCACTGGTGCTGACGCTCCGGACAGGCACCACGAGCCTGATCGTGATCGCCAGCTCGGAACCGATCCCACGCGCCATCCAGGGCTCCCTCAGCGCGCTCGCCACGCAGGTGTCGCTCGCGCTCGACACCGCGGCTCTCACGGAGGAAATGCACCGCCGCACGAGCGAGGCCCGCTTCGGCTCGCTGGTGCGTCATTCAAGCGACCTCATCACCGTGCTCGACTCTGACTTCAATGTCGTCTACCAGAGCCCCTCGATCGAGAACGTACTCGGATACACGCCTGATCAGATCGTCGGCACCAGGTTCGACAGGCTCTTGCCGACGCACGACAAGGCCCGGCTCGGGCACCTGCTCGCCGACGACGCAGCGGCCGGCAACGGCGAGACGCAGGTGATTGAATGCGGCCTGGACCACGCCGACGGCACCACGCGGCAATTCGAGATCCTCCATACCAACCTGCTCGCCGACGAACATGTCCAGGGCATCGTCCTCAACTGCCGCGATGTCTCTGAACGCAAGGCGTTCGAGGAGCAGCTCGCACACCAGGCTTTCCACGATCCGGTCACAAACCTCGCCAACCGGGCGCTGTTCTCAGAACGCGTCCGCCACGCCGTGGCACGCACACGCCGCGGCCGTAACGCCCTCGGCGTCGTGTTCGTCGATCTCGATGACTTCAAGACCGTCAACGACTCGTTGGGCCATTCCGCGGGCGATCAGGTGCTGATCCAGGTCGGTCAGCGGCTGTCCGCCAGCATCCGCGCAAGCGACACCGCGGCACGCTTCGGCGGCGACGAGTTTGCGATCCTGCTCGAGGATCTCGAGAGCCCGCAAGAGGCAGCGGACGCCGCCGAGCGCATGCTCGAGACGCTCGCCGCGCCGCTGCAGGTCGACGACAAGGAAATCTTCATCCGAGCAAGCATCGGGATCGCAGTCATGGAAGCGGGCCGCGCAGCTGACGCGCAGGAGCTGATCCGTGACGCGGACGTCGCGATGTACAAGGCCAAGCGCGACGGCAAGGGCACGTATCGCCTGTTCGAGCCCGAGATGCATGCCGGTGTACTCGATCGTCTCGAGCTGCGTGGCGATCTGCAGCGCGCGCTTTCGCTCGATCAGTTCGAACTCGACTATCAGCCGATCGTGCGGCTTTCCGACGGATCGATCACTGGCTTCGAGGCGCTTGTCCGCTGGCGCCATCCGCAGCGCGGTCTGCTCGC
The DNA here is from genome assembly GCA_035554055.1 of Baekduia sp. GTDB lineage: Bacteria > Actinomycetota > Thermoleophilia > Solirubrobacterales > Solirubrobacteraceae > Baekduia. The sequence continues at coordinate 28,646 of DATMIZ010000046.1, forward strand.
GCCTGACTGGTTCATCCCCCTGGCGGAAGAGACCGGGCTGATCGTCCCGCTCGGCAACTGGGTCCTCGAGGAGGCGTGCTCGAAGGCCGTTCAGATGCAGGCCCACCACCACGGCGAGGCACCGCTCTCCATGAGCGTCAATCTGTCGCTCAAGCAGCTTCAGCACCCCGATTGCATCGGACAGGTGCAGGCCGCGCTGGATGGTTGCGGGCTGGCGCCGGCCGACCTCACGCTCGAGATCACCGAGACGCTGATGATGACCGATCCCGACCTGGCGATCGAGCGTCTGGCCGACCTCAAGGCCATCGGCGTCTCACTTGCAATGGACGACTTCGGTACCGGCTACTCGTCGCTCAGCTACCTGAGCCGGTTCCCCGTGGACGAGCTGAAGATGGATCGTTCGTTCCTGCGCGAGGGGGCGTCGCCCAAAACGTCTAGTCTCACGGCGGCAGTGTTGGCCCTGGGACAATCACTCAACCTGACGGTGGTCGCGGAAGGCATCGAGCACCGCGAGCAGTGGATGACGCTGCGCGATCTCGGCTGCCAGCTCGGCCAGGGCTTCTATTTCGCACGTCCCATGAATGCAGAATCGGCCATCGAATTCCTCCAGGCGCGAACAAACCGCGCGGCGGAATTGGAGCTCGATTCGGCCGATCTGAATGCAACATAGTCACGAGGCGCTGGACCGCCCCGGCGGTTTCAGCCGGGTCAAGCTCTTCGCTCCACTTCGGCACCGTGACTTCCGCCTGCTGTGGACGGGGATGTGTGTTTCGCTGCTCGGCGACGGCATCTTTGCGGTCGCGATGGCCTGGCAGGTGTACGAGCTGTCGAACGTGCCGACGGCGCTGTCGATCGTCTCGATCGCCCTGGCGGTGCCGTGGATCGTCTGCCTCGTGTTCGGCGGCGTGGTCGCCGATCGTTTCAACCGCCGCAAGGTCATCTTCGTCTCCGACGTCACGCGCGGTCTGGCGGTGGCGACGATCGCGGCGCTCTCCATCAGCGGCCTGCTCGAGCTCTGGCACATGGTCGCGCTCGTCGGGGTGTACGGAGCCGGACAAGCGTTCTTCGGGCCTTCGTTTGACGCGATCGTGCCGGACCTCGTGCCGTCCGACGAGCTCCCACAGGCCAACTCGTTGGATCAGGTGGTCCGCCCCGTGGCCCATCGCCTCACCGGGCCGGCGCTCGGCGGTCTCCTGATCGAGGTCTTCGGCGTCGGTTACGCGTTCGCGTTCGATGCAGGCACGTTTGTGATCTCGGCGATCGCGGTGCTTGTGATGCGTTCCAGCGGGCGCGCGCGCAGCGAAGGATCCACATCGATCATCGGCGACATCAAGATCGGCTTTGACTACATCCGTAAGCGCAACTGGCTATGGGCGACCTTTGCGGCAGCGGCGTTCGCCTACCTGCTCTTCATGGGCCCGACAGAGGTCCTGCTTCCCTACATCGTCAAGAACGATCTTAACGCCGGCGCCGGCCAGCTGGGGCTGATATTCGCCGCGGGCGGCGTCGCGTCGGTGTTGGCCGCGATGGCGATCGGTCAGACGGGCCTTCCCCGCCGTGACATCACATGGATGTATGTCACCTGGACGATCGCGACTTTCGCGATCGCCGGCTACGGGATCCTCGCAAACATCTGGGTGCTGGTGCTCGCGAGCGTGGTCTTCAACGGCCTTGAAACCGTCGGCCAGATCATCTGGGCGACCGCCAAGCAGCGCCACGTGCCGCCACATCTGCTGGGACGCGTGTCGTCGCTCGACTGGCTGATATCGATCGGCTTGTTGCCGGTTTCGTTCGCGCTCACAGGCCCGGCAGCCGCCGCGTTCGGCGCTCAGACGACGATGATCTTCGCCGGCGTGCTCGGTGGCATCGTCACAATGGCGGCGCTACTGCTGCCAAACATGCGCGCCATCGAAGGCCAGGTCGAACCGGCCTGGAAGACCGAGTCCGACATCTCACCGCGCTGGGGCTCGCCCGGCCTCACCACCGGTCCGCTCGAAGACGAAGCCGCCCGCTTCAACAAAGACGGCGCGCGCACCGAGGCGCGCGACAAGACTCCGTCCTAGGCGGTCCCACGAATCGAAGCCCCGGTAGCGCCGCTCGACCCGTTGCTTCTGGCGGGTCGGAGTCAGTGAGCCGGAGGCAGTGATGCTGGCCTGGAACGCGCTCGTCGCTTTGAGCGTCAGGGCTGACTGACATTTGGTGCCATTCAGGCACACAATCAATGCCACCCGGCGCGTGGTGGGCAGTTCGTCCGCCTCGGGCCTGGTGTGAGCGCCTGGTGGGCAATTGCGTCCGCCGCATGCGCCTGGTGAGCGCCCGGCGCGCGTTCGTCCGGCCGGCACGATCGGCGGGCGGGTGGGATCGGTGCCGGACGGACGAAAGCGCGACCGGCGCAACCCACAGACCAACCTGGCCGAACTTATGCCCGCATACCGGGCCTAAGCAATGCCACCCCCGTGCGGCAACTGGAGCCTCCAGCTCTCGAATGAAATCCGCTCGCTAGGCCATCAGACGATCGAGGGTCTCCGCGTCGATGTCGAAGTTCGCGTGCACGGAGTCGACATCGTCGTTGTCCTCGAGTGCATCGATCAGGCGCAGCAGCTTCGCGGCCGCCTCTTCGTCGATTGCGACGCGCGCCTTCGGGTTCTGCACGACGTCTGACGACTGGACATCGACACCCGCCTCGTCGAGCGCCTTGCGGACGGCGCTCAGCTCGCCGGGCTGGGCGACGATCTCGTAGACGCCCTCTTCGACAGTTATGTCCTCTGCGCCGGCCTCGATCGCGACCATGAGGTCGTCCTCGGTGTACTTCTCGGCATCGACGAGCACGATGCCCTGCTTATCGAAGTTGTAGGCAACCGAGCCAGGCTCCCCGAGTGAGCCGCCGTGCTTGGTCAAGATATGGCGGACATCGGAGCCGGTGCGATTGCGATTCTCGGTGACCGTCTCGATCAGCAGCGCGATCCCGCCGGGGCCGTAGCCCTCGTAGGTGACGTTCTCGAGCGCATCGGCATCGGCGCCCTCCCCCGTGCCTTTGGCAATCGCGCGCTCGATGTTGTCCTTGGGCATCGACGCGTCTTTGGCCTTCTGTACCGCGAGGCCGAGCGCGGCATTGGTCTCAGGATCGCCGCCGCCGGCTTTGGCCGCGACGGTGATCGCGCGCGTGAGCTTGGTGAACGCCTGCCCACGGCGAGAGTCGACGATCGCCTTCTTGTGCTTGATCGATGCCCACTTGGAATGACCGGCCATGCACCGAGTTTATGAGCCTGTTGATGAATACGCGTCGTAGTCAGGCGAAAGCGCACTGGCATAGAGTTCGCGGCGATGAACACCGATCCAGCGATCTTCAAGGCGTACGACATCCGGGGTATCTACGGCGAGCAGATCGACGAGATCACGGCGCACAAGATCGGCCGTGCATTCGCACAGGTGATCGGCGAGCTGGCCGGCAAGCCGACGCGCGAGCTCCGGCTCGGACTCGGTCGCGACATGCGCCTCACGGCGCCGACGCTCGCGCGCCACTACGCGCAGGGAATGACCGATGAGGGCGCGGATCTGCTCGATGCGGGCCAGGTCGGCACCGAGATGCTCTATTACCTCGTCGGCTCGCACAAGCTCGATGGTGGCCTGATGTGCACGGCATCGCACAACCCCGCCGCCTACACGGGCGCCAAGCTCGTCAAACAGGGTTCGATCGCGCTCTCCGGGGACGAAGGCATCGGCGACATCCGTGACAAGGTCATGAGCGGCTTCGCTGCGCCGGACCCCGCCGTCCGCGGCACCATCCGTGAGGTCGACATCGCCGAAGCGTTCCGGCGCGAGGCGCTGACGTTCATCGCGCCGGAGAACATCAAGCCGCTGAAGGTGGTCGTCGACGGCGGTAACGGCATGGCCGGCGAGATGGTGGGGCCGATCCTGCGCGAGCTGCCGCTCGAGCTGATCGAGACGTACTGGGTCCCGGACGGCACGTTCCCAGGTCACGAGCCCAACCCGCTGCTACCGGAAAACCGCCAGTTCATCATCGACAAGGTGCTCGAGGAGAAAGCCGATCTCGGTATCGCCTGGGACGGAGACGCCGATCGCTGCTTCTTCGTCGATGACACCGGCGCGTTCGTCGACGGCGACTTTTTGACCGCGATCCTTGCGGAGCATCTGCTGGCCAAGAAGCCCGGCGCGGACATCCTCTACGACGCGCGCGCGTCACGCGCCGTCGCCGACGTGGTGCGGGCCGCCGGCGGCCAGGCGCACGTCAATCGCGTCGGACATGCCTTCTTCAAGACGCGGATGCGCGACGAGGGCGCGATCTTTGGCGGCGAAGTGTCCGGGCACTACTACTTCCACGACTTCTACAACGCCGATTCAGGCACGATCCCGGCGCTCCTGATCCTCGAGAAGCTCTCGGTCGAGGGCAAGACGATGAGCGAGCTGCTCGCGCCCTACCGCAGCCGGTACTTCATCTCCGGTGAGATCAACTCGGAGGTTGACGATGCCAAGGCCAGGCTTGCTGAAATTGAGTCTGTGTATGGCGGGCGCGACGGCGCAACCGTCACGCACGTGGACGGAGTCTCGATCGACTTCGACGACTGGCATTTCAACGTGCGCGCGTCGAACACGGAGCCGCTGCTGCGGCTGACGCTGGAATCGCTGGTGTCGGTCGCCGACATGGAAGCCAAGCGTGACGAAGTGCTCGCCCTGATCCGGGCCTAGAACCGTGCTGACGGGCGCGATCACGACGCTCGCCGTCCCGACTCCGTTCAACGTTGGCGACGTCAACTGCTTCTTGATCCACGACGATCCGCTCACGCTCGTCGACTCAGGGCCCGACACGCCCGCGGCACGCGCAGCGATCGATGCCCAACTCGCTGCGTCCGATCTCAGAGTGGAGGATCTCGAGCGGATCGTCATCACCCACCAGCACCTCGATCACGCAGGTCTCGCCGCGTGGTTGCAGGACCGCTCGGGCGCCGAGGTGCTCTGTTTCGATGCTCTTGTGCCGCTACTGGCCCGCTACCGAGAGGCCATGGAGGAGGATGACGCCTTCGCGGTCGAGGTGATGCTCAAACACGGGATTCCGCAGGCGATGGCCGCCGCGCTGCGCTCAGAGACCAAGGCGGCGCATGCGTATGGGCTCGACCTGGGTGGCGCCACCGGGCTGCGCGACGGCGACGTGCTCGAGTTCGCCGGGCGCAGCTGGACGGTGCACCACCGTCCCGGGCACTCCCCCTCGGACATCGTGTTTTACGACAGCGACAGCGCGGAGCTGATCGCCGGCGACCATCTGCTTGCGCGGATCTCTTCGAATCCGATCATCCACCTGCCGCTCGACCGCTCGCGGATACGACCGCGCGCACTGCTCACGTACATCTCGTCGCTCAAGCAGACCGCCGAGATGCATGTGTCACGCATCCACGGCGGGCACGGAGCGGCCGTAGAGGACCATCGCGAGCTGATCAGCGAACGGCTCGGCGCATTTGACCGACGCGCCGCCAAGATCGGCGCCGTGCTGGCGAGGGGACCGATGAACGCACACGAGATCGCCCGCGCGCTCTGGGGCGAGATCGCCGTCAAGCAGGGGTTCTTGACCTTGTCCGAGACGCTCGGGCATCTCGATGTCCTGGTTGAGCGTGGCAGCGTCGTGGAGCGCGACGGCGACGTGGTGCGGTTCGAACTCGTCTGAGGACTTCTTCGCTGTTAGCGCGGTGTTAGCGCGATGAAACCCTGTGACGGGCTTTCGCCAGCCGATCGCCTGGTTACGCTGATAGCAATGGCGCTGAGTCCCTCGGGCATCGATCATGAAGGCATCGGCGCGGGCGATCCGGAAGCTCTGCAGCAGCTCATCGGCGCCCGTGGCGACTCAGTCATTGCGTACTGCCTCGAGCTCGCCGGATCGCAACGCGCCGGACATGCCGCCGCCGAGGCGATGGCACGGTTTCGAGCGGCGATCGCCGTGCTCGGGACGGAATCACGGGTCCAGACCGACGTGCTGCTGCTCGCCGCGACACGCCACGCCGCGGCAGCCTTCGCCGATCTCGACACACTATGGAAGCCGGCGCGAATCCAGCACCGCGACGCACACTGCGAGCGGATTCCGGCGATGCTCGCAGCGCGTGCGCTCGGGCAACTGAGCGCACCCGACCTGGAACGCGTCGCGAAGCATCTGTGGCGCTGCGAGGGCTGTCGTCTCGTCGAGGCGGCGTTCGCGCGCGCTGAGCAGGCGTATCGCGCGCCCCAGGTCGACCCAGACGCCGACGAGGCACAACTGATGCTCGACACGCTGATGGTGGCAACGCCCGCTCCCGCGGCCACGCCCATCGTCAGCAAGCCCCAGCCGCCGCGCATCGACGCACGTGCCTCGGGCGAGCCGATGCAGGACATCCTCGGCGAGGTCGAGCCGTCCGGGTTCCTCGACGACGCGCGGATGGACCCACGCGACCGGCCGACGGTGATCCTCGACGTGCCGGACTCAGAGCCGGTGCTCGTTGACACCGCGCTCGTCGCGCCGGTATCGGTCGACTACGAAGCGGACCAAGAAGGCGACGCAGACGACGACAGCGAGGACTTCGTACCGGGCCGCTCCGCGACGCTGGCGTTCTCCCTGCTCGCGATGGGCGCCGTCATCGCGGTGCTCGCGGTCACTTATGCATTCGACGGGATGCCAGGCTCGGGCTAACGCAACGCCGCCGCCGCGAGCAGCGCCTCGTGTAGCCGCGTCTCGCCGCTCAGCTCGGGATGAAACGCGACAGCGGTCACGTTCTCCTGACGAACGGCGATCGTGTGCCCATCGACGCTGGCCAGCGCCTCGACGCCGGCACCTGCGTCATCGACCCACGGCGCACGGATGAACACCGCGCGGATCGGCCCGCCGTCTACGCCCGCGACCTCCAGATCCGTTTCAAACGAGCTGAGCTGCCGCCCGAAGGCGTTGCGGCGCGCCGACACATCGAGCACGCCCAGGTGCTCTCGCGCCAGCAGGATCAGTCCCGCGCAGGTGCCGAGCACCGGACGGCCGGATGCGCAGAAGTCCCGCAGAGGATCGGCGAGCTGCTCACGCTCGATTCCCAGCGCGATCGTCGTCGATTCGCCACCAGGCAGCACAAGCGCGTCGAGACCGTCGAGGTCTTCAGGGACGCGAACCTCGCGTGCCTCGGCGCCCAGCTCACGCACGATCTGGGCGTGTGCGTCAAAGCCTCCCTGCAGGGCCAGGATGCCGACAGCCGGCATGTCGCTACCAGCCTCGTTTGGCGAGAACCTGATCTTCAGTGAGCTTGCTCACCTCGAGCGACTCCATCGTCTTGCCCAGGCCCTCCGATGCAGCAGCGACACGCGCCGGATCCGCGAAGTGCGTCGTCGCTTCGACGATCGCACGCGCGCGGCGAGCGGGATCCTCGGACTTGAAGATGCCCGAGCCGACGAACACGGACTCCGCCCCGAGCTGCATCACGAGCGATGCGTCAGCCGGGGTGGCGATGCCACCGGCACAGAAGAGCGGGACCGGGAGCTTGCCCTCGCGCGCGACGGCGACGATGAGGTCATACGGCGCGCGATGTTCCTTCGCAGCGCTCATGAGCTCCATCTCAGACAACGTGCCTAGCTGCTTGATTGCGCCTGTGATCGTGCGCAGATGACGTACGGCCTCAACGATGTCGCCAGTGCCCGCCTCGCCCTTGGAACGAATCAGCGCGGCACCCTCGCCGATGCGCCGCAGCGCCTCGCCGAGATTGGTTGCACCGCAGACGAACGGGATCTTGAATGCCCACTTGTCGATGTGATTGGCCTCGTCGGCCGGCGTCAGGACCTCCGACTCGTCGATGTAATCGACTTCGAGCGATTCGAGGATCTGCGCCTCGGCGAAATGGCCGATCCTTGCCTTCGCCATCACAGGGATCGTGACGGCGGCCTGGATGTCCTTGATCATGGCCGGATCGCTCATGCGCGCCACGCCACCGTCGCGCCTGATGTCCGACGGCACACGCTCGAGCGCCATCACGGCGGCCGCTCCAGCATCCTCGGCGATCTTCGCCTGTTGCACGTCGACAACGTCCATGATGACGCCGCCCTTGAGCATCTCTGCCAGGCCGGCTTTCACACGAAATGTGGCTTCATCCTTCATACGGCGAGTGTAAGGGGAGCTCGTCCGCGGATGCGGTCCCCTGCGCCGACGCGTTCTTCGTATTGATCGCGAGCATCACGCTGGTCGCCCCGATCCAAAGGACCAGGCCGATGAGTCCGAAGAAGCCGACGGGACCCGCAAACGCCACCACGCCCAGGACGACGGCGATCCAGCCCAGCCATTTCGGGAACACGCCCGTCTGGATCGTCGCGATCCCGGCTGCAGTGCCGAAGAGCCCTGCTCCGAGGATGAACGGGACGAAGTCCGCGTTGTAGATCAGCTGCATCGCCTGAATCGCTGACGGGTCGATCGCCACATCAGGGTCGTCCGTCGCTGAGATCACAGCGAACGTGAGCGATGCGTCGATGGCGAGTCCGGTCGCTATGACCGCTGTTCCGATGAGGATCATCGGCGCGACCCTCGAAGCCGCCATCGCCACGCGTAGATGAAGGCCGTAATAGACGAGCATCGCGGCGGCGATTGCCTCGAGCACGGTGCCAGCCAGGAGCGTGTCCCTGTCGTCCTGATAGGTCTCGATGATCTTCGCCGCCGAGTCCTTGGTGGCATCCACCTCATTGCCCGCGATCAGCACCCCGATGATCACAATGATCACGAAGACGAGGCCCGTGAGGGCCGTGTACCAAGTTGCCTTGCTCATTTTCGCTCCAGTCCCGGTCGAGAGGGATTGTGACTATTGGAGCAAACCTATCCGGCTGCGCGGCAAGGCGGGAACAAAAGTGAGCGGCCCGTCGGGCCGGCCGACTACTTCAGCTTGAAGGCTTTGATGCGGTCGGCGTACTGGTCCTCGTTGCGGCTGTACACGCCATAGGCCAGTGCCTGGATCGTCGACAGCAGTGCCGTGTGCGAGCGCACGTATGCCGGCGAGTTACTGGAGTAGTAGAGCCGCACCTGGGCGAGCTTTGCGACCTCGGACAACGTGGCGTCGGTGATCGCCATCGTGGTCGCGCGACGGTGACGGGCAAGCTTCATCGCGCGCACGACGAGTGGATGCGGGCGCCCCGCGCTCAAACCGATGACCAGCGTGCGGTCGTCGACCTTGCTGAGCCGCGACAACGCCTCCTGTGACGGCGAGGCGACGATCTCGGCTCGCAGGTCGAGCAGCATCAGGAGGTGGCGGAGGTAGGACGCGAAGAAGGCCATCTGGTCCGTGCCGGCGATCAGGATGCGCTCGCAATCGATGATCGCGTCGATGGCTGACTCGACCTCGGAGCGGCTGACCTTGCGCGCCGTTTCCTCGACGTTCGCGTAGTCGGCAGCGATCGCCGTCTCGTATTCGTTCTGGTCGAGTGAGAACAGCGGCTCGGGCGCAGCGGCGCCTCCACCCTCGCCGTTGGCGACGCGGCGGCGGTACTCCTCACGCGCCGAGGACTGAAGTTCGGGGAAGCCCTCGAAGCCGAGTGCCTGTGAGAAGCGCACGACCGTCGAAGACGACGTGTTCGCGCGACGCGCGAGCTCCTCCGCTGTCTGGAAGGCGACCTCTTCGAGGTGATCGACGATGTACTGCGCCACGTCCTTCTGGCTGCGAGAGAAGTCGTCGAAACTCGCCTGGATGTAGTCCGAGAGCGACTGATGGCCGGTGGCGCCTGACGTCGTAGAGCGCTCGAGAGTGGAGGTTGCGGAGGTCTTCATGGGCGAACCCGTGTTTCGACTTCGGTCGCGTCGTTCCTTCCGGGCGCCGGCCGACGGCCTGCACTCACCCTGGGCGAGCTGTACGCGGGAATGCCGCCAAGACGACAAAGCGCCCGGCTGGGGAGCCGGACGCTTCGCTAGAGAGAGCGAGCCCCACGCGCTGTTTTTCCGCCCGACGAGGACCCGCCTGAGCGAGATCAGCGGCGGGGGATCTGACGCCGTGATCTGATCTCACAGGGGATGTAGGTGGATTCTCCCCTGGCGATTGGCATCCGAAACGCAAACCTGGACAAATGTCTGGGTTGGCTGCCTGCGTCCAGAGTGATCAGGCCGTCGCGCCGGCGAGCAAGGCAAGTTCGAGCCACTTCCAGTCGCAATCCACGTCATGGAAGCCAAGCTCGCGCAGCCATCGCAGCTGGGTCTCGACATCAAGCAGGATGTTGCTGTCGTCCTCGATGCCCCCGAACGCGTCGACGCATCGTCTGTGCAGCGCCGGCGTCGCCGAGGAGACGTGCTCCAGATTGCAGAACGCGCCTCCATCTTCCAGCACGCCCCGCACCTCGCGGTAGAGCTCACGCTTGCGGTCATCCTCGAGGTGATGGATCGCAAAGCTCGACACCACTGCGTCGAACCGCCCCCAGGTCGTCGGCAGGGAACGCGCAAGATCGTGCTCCACCACCTCGATCCGGTCTGTCTCGGCGAAGCGTGCTCGCGCCCGCTCGAGCATCGGCAGCGAGACATCGACGGCCATTCCGTGACTACCCGGGCGGTGCTGGAGCACCAGGTCCAGAAGGCGGCCATCACCGCAGCCGAGATCTAGGACTCGAAGCGGGCCCGGTGGCAGCCGCTCGAAAAGCATCGTCTCTCCCGCTTCACGGAGCGGGATCCAGCTCACGCGACCGAGGTAGTCGGCAACCTTCTCCTCACCGTCGTACTCGCGCCCCATGAAAGCGAACATATAGGGCGGCCTGGACTCGAACCAGGATCTGACAAATTATGAGTTTGCTGCTCTAACCGATTGAGCTACCGCCCCAGGACGGTGAGCGGGCCTCCGTTGGCCGGGCGTAGCTCCCGGCCAACGTCCCGCGATCCACCAAATCCCAACCGAGCCTAGCTCAGCGGATCTTGTCGACCGCGGCTTGTAGCTCGGCCGCGCCGAAGGGACCCTCGAGCCGGTCGCGAATAATGCCGCGACGGTCGATGATGAAGGCCCAGGGTTCCGTGGGCAGCGCGTAGCGGCGCACCTGGGGTCGGAAGCCATGGTCGATCTCGTTGTCGTTGTAAATCTCCTGATGAATGAACACGACGCCCTTGTTCTGAGGCTGCGCGGAGACCTGGAAAGTGGTGTCGTTGACCGGGCCGCAGACGCGAGAGGAGCAGAGCTGCGGCGTCGCGAAGAGCAGCACGAGCGGCTTTTTGCCGATGACGTCAGCAGCCGATTGGCGATGCAGTTCTGGCAGCGGCGGCACGCGTGTGTCGATCTTCGAGAGATCGCCGCTGGCGTCCGTGACGGTTGGCGTATCCACGGCGGGTGCCGGGTCGCCGATATCCGGCGGACCCCCACGCTTGCCGGCGACGATCGCAAACTGTGACGTGGCCAAGGTCTTGCCCTGCAGCTTTGCGATGCCGGCGATCGCGTACTTGCCGGCCTTGGGCACCGGGATCTCGGCAACGTAGATGGCGTCGTTTGCGTTGAGATCGGAGGCGGTCTGGCGGCTGCGGTACTGGGCATCTACGTCAAGTGACACCGGCTTTGCGACAAAAGGCCCCTTGGCGTTGCGGAGCTTGCCATCGAGGAGATAGACGGCGATCTGCGCGCCGCGGACCTGTCGGTGCTCGATGTCAAAGGCGGCGAAGGCGATCCTGTTCGTGCGGCCCGGCTCGATCGCACTCACGCTTGGTGCGAGTACAGGCCCTGGCGCGTATTTGGCAACGAGTTGCTCGAGGTTCTTGCCTGCAGCGGCCGGGAAATCGGCGGCCGTGGCCACGGCTGTCGCTGGCGCAGGAGCTTTAGTCGTGTCGTCGTC
>DATMIZ010000047.1:0-6203 GCA_035554055.1 Baekduia sp.
CTGAGCTGCGCCGGATCGTTCGCGAGGCACCTGCGGATCCCGGCCTACTCGAGGACCTGGCAGCGATCCGCGGCGATGAGATAGACGACGCGTGAGCCGGGCGATAGCGGATACCTCGGTCTTCATCGCCCAGGAGACCAGCCGCGAGCTTGGTGAGCTCCCCGAGGAGATCGCCGTGTCGGTGATAACCGCCGCCGAGCTTGAACTCGGAGTTCTCCGGGCCACCGATGCGGCGGCGCGGGCGATCCGGCTCTCAACGCTGTCAAGGGTTCAGGCCACCTATCCACTGCTCCCGGTTGACCCGGAGGTCGCCAGCTGCTTCGCACGGATTGCGGCGGCTGCGCTCGCCCGGGGCCGTCGCATTCGTCGTCACGACACGTGGATCGCGGCCACCGCGATGCGCCATGGCGCCGCAGTGTTGACGCAGGATGCCGACTTCTCGTCCTTCGAGGACGTGACGGTTCTGCAGGTCTAACCGCGCCATTCCAGAACCAGCTGCGACGATTCCCGTCGAGGGCTGTCTAACCGAACATAGTGTGCAGATACACGGCCCTCGACGTGGACGAACGCCGGCATCGACCTGCCGCCCCACAACGACGAAGGGCGCCCTTTCGGACGCCCTTCGCACACTTCACTGGATGATGCTCAACGAGCGTCATTCACTACGCCGGCGGGACTAGTTCCGGCACGCCAGTTGAGGGTGGCCCGGTGTGGATTCGCTGGATCGGCTCCAGCACTACCGACCTAATAGCGGCCGGTCACCTCCAGGGTCCCGCAAGAACTAGATAAGTCGATTTGGACCACCTCCTTTCTCTGGTATCGCCCAAAGTAGCAACGCCGGATGACACTGACCAGAGGTATGTCCGAAACGCGCCGGATCCGCGCGCTAAATCTCCTCGTCTTCCGGCGCGACACCATCGCCATTGGCGCCACCATCACCGTTGACGGACTGCGAAGCCTCCAGGGTCTCAAGCGGAGCGCCATGCTCGGTGACCGGGCCTTCCATCCGCGCGGGAGCCTCGTCGGACTCGACCACAAGCGCGACGGCGCGCACGCGATCTTCGTCCTTGATGTTCATGACGGTGACCCCCTGGGCGGCACGACCCGTCTGGCGGATCTCGCCGGCGCTCGTGCGCTGGACCATCCCGGACTCCGAGATGAACACGAGCTCCTCGTGCGACCGCACGATCAGCGCCGCGGCGAGCCCGCCGCGCTTCTCGGAGAAGACGATCGTCTTGACGCCCTTGGCACCGCGTGACGTCTTGCGGTATTCGGAGACCGCCGTGCGCTTGCCGAACCCGTTCTCAGTCACCACGAGCACCTCCTGCTCGTCGCGCGCGATGTCCATCTCGAGGACCTCATTGCCCTTGCTGTCCACGTTCATCCCGCGCACACCGCTGGTGCCACGGCCCATCGGGCGCGCATCGGATTCGTGGAAGCGGACGGCCAGCCCCTCCTTGGAGATCATGAGGATCTCGTCGTCACCCGACGTCTGCCGCACGGCCACGAGCTCGTCGTCGTCGCGGATCTTGATCGCGATGATTCCGTCTGCCTTGATCGGCGTGTTGTACGCCTGGAACTCGGTCTTCTTGATGATGCCCTTCTTGGTCGCGAACGCCAGGTACTGACCTTCGGAGAAGTCGCGAGTCGCGAGCACCGTCTGGATGCGCTCGCCCTCACGCAGCGGCAGGAAGTTCACGAGCGCTCGCCCCTTCGCCGTGCGCGAGGCCTCCGGCAGCTCATAGACCTTGGAGCGGTAGACCTTGCCGCGGTTTGAGAAGAAGAGCAGGAAGTCGTGCGACGAGCAGACGAACAGATGCTCGATGTAGTCGCCGTCCTTCATGTCCATGCCGGTCACGCCGACGCCGCCGCGACGCTGCTTGCGGTAGGTGTCGAGCGGCAGCCGCTTGATGTAGCCGGTCTGCGTGATCGCGATCACCATCTGCTGGTCGGCGATCAGGTCCTCGATGTCGAGGTCGTCCTCCGAGGCGGTGATCTCGGTCTTGCGCACGTCCTCGAAGCGTTCGGAGATCTCCGCCAGCTCCTCCTTGATCAGCGCGTTCACCTTCGACTCGTCGCCGAGCAGCTCACGCAGCTCGCGGATGCGCTCTGTCTTGTCGGAGTGCTCGGCCTTGATCGAATCGGCTTCGAGCGCGGTCAGCTGCGAGAGCCGCAGATCGAGGATCGCGGTCGCCTGCACTACTGAGAGCTCGAAGTTTGCGACCAGCTTCTCGCGCGCTGCCTCACGGTCCGGCGATGCGCGGATCAGGTCGATGATCGCGTCGAGGTTGTCGAGCGCGATCAGCAGCCCGTCGAGGATGTGGACGCGGCGCTCGAGCTCGCCGAGCTCGTACTTGGAGCGGCGGACCACGACCTCGCGCTGATGCGCGACGTAGGCACCGATGACCTCGCGCAGCGACAGCGTGCGCGGCACGCCATCCACCAGCGCCACGCAGTTGACCCCGAAGGTGACCTGCATCGACGTGTGCTTGTAGAGCTTGTTGAGCACGACGCTCGGCATCGCGTCGCGCTTGAGCTCGATCACGAGCCGCATCCCGCGGCCGTCGGACTCGTCACGCAGGTCGGAGATCTCGGAGATCTTCTTGTCACGGACGAGATCGGCGATCTTCGTGATCAGGTTGCCCTCGCCGCCCTTCTTGACCATGAACGGCAGCTCGGTGACGACGATCGCCTCCTTGCCCTGCGCCAGCGGCTCGGTGTGCGCACGCGCGCGCAGGCGGATCTTGCCGCGGCCGGTCTCGTACGCATCGCGGATACCCGTGAGGCCAGTGATGATCCCGCCGGTCGGGAAGTCCGGGCCCTTGACGTGCGTCATCAGCTCTTCGACGGTGATCGAAGGGTTGTCGATGTAGGCGATCGTCGCGTCGACGACCTCCTTGAGGTTGTGCGGCGGGATGTTGGTGGCCATCCCGACGGCGATCCCCGAGCCGCCGTTGACCAGCAGGTTCGGGAACCGCGCCGGCAACACCAGCGGCTCTTGCTTGGAACCGTCGTAGTTCGGCGTGAAATCGACGGTGTCCATGTCGAGATCGCGCAGCATCTCCATCGCCAGCCTGGTCAGGCGCGCCTCGGTGTAACGCATCGCGGCGGCGGGGTCATCGTCGGTCGAACCGAAGTTCCCCTGCCCGTCGACGAGCGGGTACCGCAGCGAGAAGTCCTGCGCCATCCGCACGAGCGTGTCGTAGATGGCGGAGTCGCCGTGCGGGTGGTAGTTGCCCATCACCGCGCCGACGACCTGGGCGCACTTGACGTAGGGGCGGTTCGGCGCGAGCCCAGCTTCGTTCATCGCGAACAGGACGCGGCGATGCACCGGCTTGAGACCGTCGCGCACGTCTGGCAGCGCACGACCGACGATGACGGACATCGCGTAGTCGAGGTATGCGGTGCGCATCTCATCTTCGAGTGCGCGGGGCTCGATGTTGCCCCCGTCCAGAATGTCTACTGATGACATGAGCAGGTCCTCCTAGACATCCAGGTTGGCGACGGCGCGGGCGTTCTGTTCGATGAACTCGCGGCGCGGCTCGACGACGTCGCCCATGAGCATCGAGAAGAGACGGTCGGCGGCGGCCGCGTCTTCGACATTGACACGCTGCAGAGTCCGCGAGGCGGGATCCATCGTCGTCTCGCGGAGCTGTTCGGCGTTCATCTCGCCCAGGCCCTTGAAGCGCTGGACGTTGATGCCGCGGCGCGCGACCTCGAGCACCGTGGTGCGCAGCGCCTCGAACGAGTTCGCATCGGCCGAGCGATCGTTGAAGCCGACCGAGAAGGGCGGCGTGCCGGCGAGCTCTGAGAGCTGGCCGTGCACCTTGATGAACGACTTGTATTCGGTCGAATCAAATAGCGCATGGAGGATGCGGTGCGTCTGCGCGAGGCCCGTCTGGTCCTCGATCGCGAGCACCTCGATGACGCCATCGGCGTCGGACACGACGCGCGTCTCGTGGATGTCTGCGCCGACGCGCTCGCGGTTGAGGAGCTTCAACGCATCCTCGACCGTCGCGGCCGCCTCGTCGAGGATCGACGACTCCTCGAGGAAGCGGATCTGCTCATGCCCGTGGGCAGCGCGCAGCGCGCTTGACCAACCCTCGTACTGCTTGAGCAGGCGCGTGTACTTCTGCCAGCGTGCCTCGGTGAGCTTGAACTGGTTGCCGTTGGTGTCCAACACATTCAGCTGCTCGAACTTGTCTGACAGCAGCACCTCTTCGAGCTCGGTCTCGCTCTCGATGTAACGCTCGTTGCGCCCCTGCTTGAGCTTGTACAGCGGCGGCTTTGCGATGTAGACGTAGCCGGCTTCGATCAGCTCCGGCATCTCGCGGAACAGCAGCGTCAGCGCCAGCGTGCGGATGTGCGCGCCGTCGACGTCGGCGTCCGTCATCAGGATGACCTTGTGGTACCGGGCCCTCCCGATGTCGAACTCCTCACGGATGCCGGTGCCCAGGGCTGTGATCAGCGCCTGGATCTCGTTGTTCTGCAGGACCTTGTCGATCCGTGACTTCTCGACGTTGAGGATCTTTCCCCGCAAGGGCAACACAGCCTGCGTGTTGCGGTCACGACCCTGCTTGGCCGAGCCGCCGGCGGAGTCGCCCTCGACGATGAAGATCTCGGCCAGCGAGGGGTCCTTGACCGAGCAGTCGGCGAGCTTGCCGGGGAGCGTCGAGTTCTCGAGCGCGGACTTGCGTCGCGTGAGGTCGCGCGCCTTGCGTGCGGCGGAGCGCGCTTGGGCGGCCTGCACCGCCTTGCGGACGATGGCGCGCGCGTCCTGTGGGTTCTCCTCGAGGAACTCGGCGAGCTTGTCGTTGACGACCTTCGCGACGAAGCCCTCCATTCCGGGGTTGCCGAGCTTCGTCTTGGTCTGGCCTTCGAACTGCGGGTCGGCAAGCTTCGCCGAGATCACCGCAGTGAGGCCTTCGCGCACATCCTCACCCGAGAGATTGTCGTCCTTCTCCTTGAGTTCGCCGCGATTACGAGCCCAGTTGTTGACCGTGCGCGTCAGGGCTGAGCGGAAGCCGGAGAGGTGCGATCCACCCTCATGCGTGTTGATGTTGTTGGCGAACGAGAACACGGACTCCTGGTAGGAGCCGTTCCACTGCATCGCGATCTCGACCATGCCCTCGTCGGACTCGCCCTCGAAGTACACGACCTTGCGGCCGATCGGCTCCTTGTTCTCGTTGAGGTAGGAGACGAAGTCCTCGATCCCGCCCTCAAAGTGAAACTCGGCGCGGTGGCCCTCGCCGCGCTCGTCAGTGAGGGTGATCCGCAGGCCGCGGGTGAGGTAGGCGGTCTCGCGCAGGCGCTGCTCGAGCACGGAGAACTCGTGGTCGAGCGTCTCGAAGACCTCGGCGTCCGGCAGGTAGGTGATCGTCGTGCCGGTCGGCTCGCCCTTGGCCATCGGCTCGGACTTCTTGAGGTCGTAGCGCGGCTTGCCGCGGTCGTACTCCTGCACCCAGTGGTGGCCCTCGACGCGGACGTCGACCTTGACCCACTCCGACAGCGCGTTGACCACCGAGACACCGACGCCGTGCAGGCCGCCGGAGACCTTGTAGCCGCCGCCGTCGCCGAACTTGCCGCCCGCGTGCAGGACGGTCAGCACGACCTCGACGGCCGGCCGCCCCTCCTTCTCCATGATCCCGACCGGGATACCGGCGCCGTCGTCGACGACCGTGACCGAGTTGTCGGGGTGGATGGTGACGTCGACGCGCGAGGCCCGGCCGGCGAGCGCCTCGTCGACCGAGTTGTCGACCACCTCGTAGACGAGGTGGTGCAGGCCGCGCGTTCCCGTGGACCCGATGTACATCCCGGGGCGCTTGCGCACGGCCTCGAGGCCTTCCAGGACGGTGATGTCCTGGGCGTCATAGCCCGTGCGGGCCTGGCCGGTCTTGTCGCGGTCGTCTGCCAAAGATGCCTCCGTGTCATGCACACGCGACGCCCCAGCGGGAGGAGTGCCCTCCGGTGCCGGGGCGTGGCGCTCAACGAGTCATAACTCTAGCACATCGGCACCCCGGAACGGGGGTGGTGAGCCTCAGGAAAGTGCTGCAAATAGTGCAAACCCGGCGTCGTCAGCGAGCGGGTCGAGCCTGTGGCCGAAGGCCCGCGATCGCCGGCCGGCCGAGCTCCGCATTCAGGCGGTCGACGACGTGCACCGAGAGCAGATCCAACTCCTGCGCCCACACCGCGGAGTCGCACGC
>DATMIZ010000048.1:0-13699 GCA_035554055.1 Baekduia sp.
GGTTGCGAGCCGAGGTGTCCGGCGGCCTCGTAAAACACCGGAAACAATTAAGTGCGGACTCTCACGAGTTCCAGCTCGCTGCCTAGTTACTAGGTGATGCAGCTCCACCTCTCGGCCTGCCGGCCGCTGAGACTGTGGACATAACTGCCGGCTTACCCGCGGAGGAGCGCCTTCGCCAAAGCGGGGAAATTCTAAGACGGGCTGGTCTCGGGTCACCCTGCTGGCAAGGCACCCCCGAGGCGAGATCAGAGTGCCAGCTACGCTCGTAGACACCTCCACAACGCGACTGCGGACGTGGGTTCGATTCCCACCGTCTCCACTAAGAAAGGCCGCCGAAAGGCGGTCTTTCTGTATGTGTGGCTGGGCCGGATTACGCCAGCCAGCCACCGCCGTCCACAGTGATCACCGCGGCGGTCATGTAGGCGTTGGCCATCAGGAACAATGCTGCGCTGGCGATCTCTTCCGGCTGACCGACACGCTTGAGCGGCACCGGGGCGCCAAGTTCAGCCATGGCTTCATCGGTCGGGAACGCTCGGCGCATCATCTGGGTATCGGCGAGCCCGACCCTGATCGCGTTGACGCGGATCTTTGGCGCGAGTTCGAGCGCAAGCGCCCTCACGACGCCTTCCAACGCCGCCACAGCTGCCCCGGAACCCGTCCCACCGAGCGTTGGAAACTCTGCGCTGTTGGCGGAAGTGAACGTGAGTGATCCATTGGGCGCCATACGCGGCACGGCTACGCGCGCCACGCGCAAGACGTCGTCCGCGCGACTCAGGAGTAGCTCGCGTGCGGCCTGAGGGTCCATTTCGCTGAGTCCTCCGGGAACGAAACCGCCCGCCGTGACGTAGACGTGATGGATCGTGTCGAGGCGAGCGAGCGCTGCTTCTAGCTGCTCTTCGTCGGTCACGTCGATCCGAAGACGCCGGGGTGTGTCAGGGCCGCCGTCGGCATCGGCGTCGATCGAACGCGATGCCACGGTGACGTCCGCGCCAACGTGCATGAGCAGCTTCGCGGCCGCCTCACCGATTCCCGACGTGCCACCGATGACAAGGACCGACTGACCTGACAGGGATTCGGGAAGTGGCAGTGACGCGGGCAACATGAAACCTCGATCGGTAGAAGGGCTTCGCTTCGCCGCCAAGATTACGCGGACATGCCTTCTGAGTCGCTCAGCCCGCCCGCTTGAACCCGCGCAGCCTGAGCGCGTTGGCAACGACGCTCACACTCGAGAGCGCCATTGCGGCGCCGGCGAGGATCGGATTGAGCAGGCCGACCGCAGCGAGCGGGATTGCGGCGAGGTTGTAGCCGAATGCCCAGCCGAGGTTCTGCTTGATCGTGCGCAGAGTCGCGCGGCTCAGACGGATGGCATCGACCGCCGCACGCAGATCACCGGAGATCAGCGTGATGTCCGAAGCCTCGATCGCGACATCGGTTCCGGTACCGACGCTGAGTCCGAGATCCGCCTGCGCGAGGGCGGGCGCGTCGTTGACGCCGTCGCCCACCATCGCGACGGTCTTACCGTCGTCGCGCAGGCGACGGATGACCACGGCCTTGTCCGCGGGCATCACCTCCGCGATCACCTCGCCGATGCCGACCTCTGCGGCGACGGCGCGCGCGGTCGCCTCGTTGTCCCCGGTCAACAGAACGGGATGCAGCCCCAGCCCTCGGAGCGCAGCGATCGCTGCGGCGCTCGTGTCCTTGACGGTGTCGGCGACTGCAAACACGGCAGTCGCTCGACCATCCCAACCAGCCACGATCGCCGTCTGCCCGTTCTCCTCCACGTGCCTGAGCGCGCGCTCAAGCCTTGCCTCGAGATCGATCCCGGATGACGCCAACAGCGCAGGCCGTCCAGCGATTACCGCGTGCCCTTCGACCACGCCCTCAACCCCGAGGCCGTCGTGGCTCAAGAACCGCTCGACCGTCGGCAACGGCGTTTCACCCGCGGCCGCCTGGGCGATCGCGTTTGCGATCGGATGCTCGGACGCGTGTTCGAGCGCTCCGACCAGTCGCAACGCCTGGTCACGTTCGACGCCGTCGGCCACGACGACGCCTACGAGGCTCATCCTGCCGGATGTCACCGTGCCGGTCTTGTCGAGCACGATCGTGTCCACGAGCCGCGTCGCCTCGAGCACCTCCGGTCCCTTGATCAGCAGCCCGAGCTGGGCGCCGCGACCGGTTCCCACGAGCAACGCGGTCGGCGTCGCGAGCCCGAGCGCGCATGGGCAGGCGATGATCAACACGGCGACCGCAGCCGTGAACGCGAACGTCGTGCTCTCGCCGGTGCCGAGCCAGAAGCCGAGCGTTGCGATCGCCAGACCGAGGACGATCGGAACGAACACAGCCGAGATGCGGTCGGCGAGCCGCTGCACCGGAGCCTTGCCGGTCTGAGCGTCTTGCACCAGGCGCGCGATCTGGGCGAGCGCGGTGTCAGAGCCGATCCGCGTGGCGCGAACCACGAGCCGCCCGCCGGAGTTGACAGTCGCGCCCGCGACCTCCGAGCCAGGGGAGACCTCGACCGGGACGGACTCGCCCGTGAGCATGCTCATGTCGACCGCGCTGACGCCCTCCTCGACGATGCCGTCGGTGGCGATCTTCTCGCCCGGACGGACCACGAAGCGGTCGCCGATCGCCAGCTGCTCGACCGGGACTCGGCGTTCGCTGCCATTCGCGTCGACGACGGCGACATCCTTGGCTCCGAGTTCCAGCAGCGCCGTCAGGGCAGCGCCGGCGCGGCGCTTGGCGCGCGCCTCGAAGTAGCGCCCGGCGAGGAGGAACGTCGTAACGATCGCCGCGGTCTCGAGATAGATGTGATTGGCGCCCTCGCCCGACTCCGGGATCAGATCGAAGCCCATGCGCATGCCGTTCATGCCCGCGTCGCCGATGAACAGCGCGTACAGCGACCAGACCCAGGCGGCGAGAGTGCCGACAGAGATCAGCGTGTCCATCGTCGCCGCGCCGTGGCGAAGGTTGGCCCACGCCGCCTTGTGGAACGGCCAGGCGCCCCACAGCACGACGGGCGTCGCGAGGTTCAGTGTCAGCCATTGCCAGTTGTCGAACTGGAACGCGGGCACCATCGACAGCAGCAGGGTCGGTACCGAAAGCAGCGCCGAGAGGATCAGTCGTTGCCTGAGCGGCGATGTCTCACCGACCTCTGGGACGTCGCGCGTCTCGGCGACCGGGAGGGTCGCCGAGTAGCCGGTGGCCTTGACTGCATCGATCAGCTCGCCCGGCGCAACCGTCTTCGGGTCGAACTCGACCGTGGCCTTCTCGGTCGCGTAGTTGACGCTCGCGTTGACGCCGTCGAGCTGGTTCAGGCCCCGCTCGACGCGATTCGCGCACGAGGCGCAGGTCATGCCCTCGATCGGGAGCTCCAGATGTTCGAGCGCGGTGGTCATCGGGACACCTCGCGCGTGAACGCCGCGGTGTGGAGGCGGCCTTCGGTCTTGAACTGCAGGAACAGGCGGTAGCGACCGGCGGTCGGGAACGTTGCCATGAATCGCAGGCTGTTCGCGTCGGGGTGCACGTGCAGGAACGCAAGATCGCCGTCCCGCAGCGCGACGAGATGGCCCTTGGCGCCGAGGTAGTCGTCGACCGGTACTTCGCGTCCAGCTCGGGTGACCGTGAAAGGCAGATCGGCTTCGGCGCCTGCCCGGTCGGCGCTGTCCTTGAGTGCGACACGCAGGCCGTCGACGGTGACCTCTGCGGCCGGGGCGGGCAGTGGCCGAGATTGCACGTCGCCATCGACCGTGAAATCGGCGGCCAGCGTACGCGGCGTGTCGTCGACCGAGAAGTCGGCGAACACGCGGTAGACGCCCGCATCGGGGAGCGTGGCCCGAACGCTCCAAGTGCCGTCGGCGCTTGCGGTCGGATGAAGGTGCTGAAAGCCGGTTGCGTCGCGGCGCACGACGATCAGGTGCATGCGCTTCGTGTGCTCGACGTCGAAGTCCCGCACGACGCGGCCGTCGCGCCCGACGATGCGGAACGCCAGCGTGAACTGCTCGCCCTGCGGCGCGGCCTTGCGTGCGAGATCGAGCGTCAGTCCGTCGTCGCTGACCGCCAGCCCCCGGACCGGCTGGGCCTTCGCCTCGTGCTCTGCGCCGGCTTCAGCGTCGCCGTGCTCCGGCTCTTCGGTGCCGTGACTGCCGGTGGTCGGCTCTCGATCCGGGCCGATTGCCTTTCCGATGCTGAGTGCTCCGAGGAAGACAAAAGCGAGAGCGGCGGCGAAGACGGCCAATCGTGCCGGAGTGCCGAGCGAAGGCTTGCTGTTTGACGCCATGCTTCGGACTATACCCCCATGGGGTACCTAGGTCACGTCATTCTCAAGATCCAGCTCGGTCCGCAAGCCAGCCGCTGAACTCGCGACCCACGATCTCGGCCTCCGGGCCCGGCAGCAGCGCTCCGTCGCGCACGGCGTCGGTGACCGGCCCGGCGGTGACGTCGACCGTCGGATCCAGGCGCTCAACGAGGTCGGGCAGCAGCTCACGGCGTGGGCCGGCGATCTCGACGAGTGCAGGCGCGTCGGCTGCCGTTGCAAGTTCTAGAAGGCGCGCGACTACCCCGTCGAGATCGACAGGCTGCACGGGCATTGCGGGGATCTCAGCCTTGTCGCCGTCGCGGGTCCAGCCGAGCATCTGACCGGGGAACTCGTGGAACTGTGTGGCGCGCAGTATCCGTACACCCGGGGCCGACTCGAGTGTCACGCGCTCGTGTGCGAGCTTCGCGACGTTGTAGCCATCCTCGGGCGTCTGGTCGATGCCGACGATGGACAAAAGGACCGTTCGTGGAACATCTGCCGCAGTCGCGGCCCTGCCCAGTAGTCGGGCGACCGTTGCGAAGTAGGCCGTCGCCTCGGCCTCGGTTTGCTCCGGTGAGTTGGTCACATCGATAACCGCATCGACACCGGCGAGATCGAGGCCCCACCCGGTTGTCAGGTCGACTCCTTTGGATCGAGAGATCTCAAGGACGTCGTGCCCCGCCGCCTTGGCTGCCGCTGTGAGTCGCGTGCCGACCAACCCCGTCGCTCCTGCGATTGCGATGCGCATCTGCGTCTCCCTTTTGGGTCCAAGCCGACGATACGCGCCAATGCTCGGTGGTGGTGCAGACGCGCGCTCGGGGCTGTCTAGAAAGCGCTTGGCCCCAGACTCTGAACGTGCGTCTTACCGTCCTTGAAAGTGGCGGTGACAGTGACTTCGCCCGTGGGAAACGTTCCGTCATACACGAGCACGAATGCATGGCCCATGGCCGAGGGCCGGATCGTACGGACGTCTCTCGGGGTGGCGATCGTGACGTACTTGACGTCGGGCAGCGTGTAGCCGCTATACACCGTGCGTCCCGGGAGTGTGCGCCTGATTGCGCTGCGGCGGCGGCTGGTCTCCGAACCACTTGGGCCGCCTGATGACCAGCCAAGGATCACCGGCATCTTTCGCGTTAGCTGTCCGTTGACGCCCGGACAGTCGGCCGCCGATGGTTGCACTTCGTCCATCGTCCCCAGGCGGGGCGTGGCCGTGCCAATCCGGTCTCCGAATACGCGGCCGGCGCTAGCCACACACCACCCGCCTCGGCTCGAGCGGGCGATGGGGATGCCCCAAGGCACGTCGCCGCTTGGATCGGCCGCCCGCGCAGCAATGTAGGTCGGGCCGACGGCTTTGTCCTTGATGCGAGGACGAAACCATCGCGGCAATCCATCCTGGCCGAGCGCGGCATGCTTGTGAGTGCCATCGGCGTAGGTGAATTCCACGGATACCTGCTTGGCGTGCAGCTTTTCCGAACCTAAAATCAGGAACCCTCCTGACTTCGATGGCTGTTGTCTCGATTTGCGCCCTGCCAGGTTTATTTGGGCCATTTCTGCGGCTCGTCCACCGATCCCCCAGAAGACTGTCTGGTACACCCGGGGAAGAAGATGATGTGGATCGGTAATTAGATTCTCGAACACGACGATCGGCTCGCGGCGCATGTCGGCGGTCCGGGAGCCGCATCTGATTGGGGCGCCGGCAAAGCTGAAACCAACAGGCCTGAAGGTCGCCTTCGCATCGATCCAACCGAACCGTCCGCGATAGATGCGCCCGAGCTGAACGCATCGCGAACGGCCCGCAATTCTTTCGACACCATCCCGTTGGCTGAAGCGGGTGGCACGGAATGTGCGTAATGCCCAATCAGGTCCGCCGCGATTGTCCTTAGTTACGGCTTCGATGGCCACCGAGCGCTTGTTCACGCGCAGCTGCAGATAGCCGGACCCGCGAGGAGGATGCGTCGCCGGACGTTCGCGCTTGGGTTGTACCGGTGGCACAGAGAACCGCATCGCTTCGGTTCGTCTGTTGTCGTGGGTGCGGGGGATGACCAGCGCGCCAACCGCACCGATCCCAAGACCCGCAAGCGCGCCAACCAGCAATAGGTTTCTGAGGCGAGAGCTCATTTGGTGCTCCCCGGGGGTACAAGGTTGGCGTCGCCACGCCTGGTCTCGATGCGACCGTCGCGGAAGGTGACCCGCACCGTCAGGTCGGATGGCAGAACGGTCGGGCCGTACATCACGAGGAAGCCACCGTTGATCATGAGCCGGGCGTGAACGGGTGCACCTGGTCCTAGAACGTCAATCGCTTTTATGTCATCGCCGATGCCCCCGAATACAGCGGTACGTGGCGGATGTTTGTGCCACAGGCCCGCCTCGAAGGGGTCGGACGTTCGGCGTTTTCCTGGCTTCTCGCGCCGAACCCCAAAGAAGTAGCCGTTGGTGCGCAACCGACCTGAGCTCGTTACCGCCATCCGGCCGCAAACAAGTTCACTAAACGGGAGGTTGAGTCCCTCTCGTGCAGGCCGGAACTGGGCACAGCTCACCCGCGTCTTCTGCGGCGCGGGGCGGCAACGCTTCTTCCGGAAATCCTTGCCAGCGCAGCCCGCAGGTAGAGGTTGGCCCATCCCAGACATTTCGAGTCTCCAAGCGCGGCCGCCCGCGGGATCTGGTGTGACGAACGGGCTTGCTCCAAACGGATGCCGTTCGATGTGCCCGTCTGCGAACGCAAGGGACACGCTGATTCCCAGATCCTCTGGGTAGCCACGGAACGTGGCGATAAAGACTCCCTGTTGGCCGACGTGGATCTCGCGGTTACGTCCGCCCGCGTCAACGAATACTCGGCGCAGCTCCGGACCGCCGATCCCGTTTACGACCGTACGTACATCCGCGAGGCGTGGCGCGTCAAAGACCCTTGCGCCGACCAGCGAGGCAGCGTTCTTGCGCTCGATGCCGCAGCCGTCGACGTTGCCGATGGCCAGCTCCCGGAACTTCCCATCGAGTCCGACGATGCCGAATCGGTCTTGGGCGACCTGGCCGACAGTGCTGCAGATGAATCCGGTGCGGCTGCGCGCGATTCGCAGCGCCCATGGCGGACCGGAGACCGGGTCCTTTGCGCGCTCGGGGGCAATCGTTGCCGTATCGGGCACGGGCGTCTGCTCGGGCGGGAGGTCGCGCTGGGCCGGACCTGGAATCACGCTGCCCCGCAGCGCCAACAGCGTCCCCGCGGCGGCGGTCCCGGATACAAGGATCAGCAGCGCGGCCGCGAGCATCAACGAGCGCAGAGGCATCCGGCGAGATGGCCGGCCGTGCGCCTGCAGCAGCGGCGGTGCTTCAAGCCGGGTCGCGGCCGCGATCAGCGCCTGTTCCAATGCCGGCAAGCGACTCATCCTGATCCCTCCAACGCCGAACGCAGCGTCTTCAGTCCGCGGCTAACACGCTGTCTGACGACGCTCTCGGAGCACTGCAGCCGCGCGGCGAGCTCGGCGTAATCGCGGTCTTCGATCACACGTCCGGTTACGGCGGCGATCTGCTCCTGCGGAAGGTTGTTCAGCGCGGCCATCGCCGGCGCTCCATTCAGCTCGTTGATCCGTGTGATGTCCGCGTCGTCCAGCACCAGCGGCTCCATCCCGAGGCGCAGACGCGTCTCGTTCTCGACGCGTCCGCGGTCGAGGCTGCGGGCAAGGACGTGGCGCGCGATCCCGAACAGCCACCCGCGCGCGTCTCCGAGGGCCGGGTCGAAGTTCCCCCGGCCCTCGAGCGCACGCGCGAAACACTCCGCTGTGAGATCGGCGGCGACCTCGGGTTGTCCGGTCCGGCGCAGGAAGAATCCGAGAATCGGATCTTCCTGACGCCGGTAGAACGCCGCGAACGAGTCGATGCCCCCACCCAGTAACTCTGCGTCTGTCGACTCGGCCCCCGCCACTAGTCCCTTAATTGCGGCGAGCGCCGCGTTTGTGACAACGAATCAGATCAGACGCTGTGAGCAGAGTGCTTCGCGGATCCGCGCGTGATGTCGGCACATGCCTCGCAGATCTCGTCGGGGATGAGTCCCGCCCGCATGAGCCCGGCAAACACGATGCACCCCACGCAGAGGCCGAAGACCGACTCCAGCGTCGCGGCCACGATGATCACCGACAGCGCGATGATGGCGCCTGTCGACCATCCGGCGACCAGGCAGACCGAGCCACCTGTCGTGACTACGGCGCCGATGCCCTGCGCGAAGCGCTTCGGCGGCCCGGCAACGTATCGCGGCTCACCCAGGTATCGGCGAGCGAACCACATCGCGAAACGGCCGAGTGGAGACAGCTTCGGCCCTGTTGCAGCACGCGCGAGGAAGCCGTAGGCGATCACGAGCAGCAGCCAATGCAAGCCCGTGGCGAGCGCCAGGATCGCGAGCCCAGCCACGACCCCAGCGACCGTTCGGGCCGCCTTTTCGTTGATCGGATTCGGGAATGTGAGGAGATAGGGGAGCGAGCCCGGCATGCTCGATCCACGTTAGAAGCGCGCCTTTGCAAAGACCCACTCACAGGCAGCTGAGAATCTGCGCAACGACTGCACCGCGGCACCCAATTGTGGCTTCACGTCAGCGATCGAGGGATAGCATCGGGATCATGCCCGAGCAACTGCATTTCACCGACTCCGAGGAAGCAAACGAACTGATCGCGCGCGATCCAATGGCGCTTCTGGTCGGGTTCGCGCTCGACCAGCAGGTCACAGTCCAGAAAGCCTTCGTCGGACCGCTGGCGATCCAGGAGCGCATCGGCGCGCTCGATGCCCAAACGCTCGCCGACGCCGATCTCGATGCGGTCTTCCGCCAGAAGCCGGCGGTCCACCGATACCCCGGCGCGATGGCCAAGCGGGTCAAGGAGCTAGCCGCACACCTGCTCGAGGAGTACGACGGCGACGCCGAGCGCGTCTGGCGCGATGCGGCCGATGCGGGCGAACTACGCGCGAATCTCGCGGCGCTGCCGGGGTTCGGTGACATGAAGGTGAAGTCGCTGGCCGCCGTACTGGCCAAGCAGTACGGGGTGAAGGCGGCCGAGCCGCTGGTCCCGAATCATCCGACGCTGGGCGACGTCAAGTCGGCGAACGACCTCGCCGATTACCAGGCGGCCAAGCGCATCCACAAGCAGGAGTGGAACAAGGTCGTCGTCTGACACCGCACCCGTCCCTGGGCGACGCTGACACGAGAACCGACGTCAACGTCGCCCAGGCGTGGGCAGGCTGTGACTCCGCTGCTACTCAGGGCCGCCGAACTCGCCGGGCGCCGGGCCGGCAGCGATCTCCTCGGGCGACTTCAGCTGCGAGATCCGCAGCGAATTGCCGAATGGATCGCGGATGCCCATATCCGTGCCGTAGAAGTGCTCGGTGAGCTCGTCGGTGAATTCCACGTTCTTGGCCTTCAGCGCCTCATAGGTGCCCGCGGCGTCGTCCGTTTGGAAGAAGGTTCCGCCTGCCGCGCCCTTGCTGACGAGCTCGCGCAACTTCGCCGCCGAATCGGCGTCGTACGGCGGGGATGCCGGCACCTCCAGCAGCAACTCGCGGTCATCGCCGGGCGCACCGACGGTCAGCCAGCGCATGAATCCGAGGTCCACGTCCTGGCGCTTCTCCAGGCCGAGCGTGCCGACGTAGAAGTCGAGCGCCTCCTCCTGGTCGAGAACAAAGATGTTTGAGAGAAATGTTTTGTTGAGCATGGACGGCAAGCTACGCGCGCTCTTTCGTTCTGTCTTCTCCAAAACTGCTCGGTCTCGTCCACTTGGCGACGAAGCAGTTGGGAACTGGCATCGCGGGGTGACTCTGCCGGAACTCAGTCGGTGTCTCACCGACGATCTGCGAGAACGTGCGGGAGAAAGTGCCGAGGCTGTTGAAACCGACGTCGAAGCAGATGTCGGTCACGCTGGAGGACGACTGCACGAGCATGAACATCGCGCGTTCGACACGACGCCGTTGCAGGTAGCGATGAGGCGTCTCGCCGAAGGTGTCGCGAAACGTGCGGCTGAAGTGAGCGGGGGAGACCATCGCGATCTTCGCCAGAGCGGGAACATCGAGCGGCCGCGCGTACTCCCGGTCCATGGCGTCGCGGGCCCGCAATAGCCGGCGGTTGGAATCCTCGGCTTCATGGCTCATGGCGACGTCTCGATCACTTCTTACGTGCGCGCGGCTTTGGCTTGCTGCGCTCCTGCATCTCCTGGAGTCGTTTGGCGAGCTTGTCGAAGCTGCCCTCGAAAAACTGGCTGTAGCCGTCGAGCCACTCGGCGGCGTCCTTCATCGGTGCGCCTTCGATCCGGGCAGGCCGTGTCTGACCGTTCGCCGTGCGCGTAACGAGACCGGCGTTCTCAAGCACCTTCAGGTGTTTGGAGACGGCCTGCAGACTCATGTCAAACGGCTCGGCGAGTTCGTTGACCGACGCCTCACCTCTGGCCAGGCGCGCGAGCATGGCGCGCCGTGTCGGGTCCGCCAGGGCGGCGAATGTGTCGCTCAGTTCGTCGTTAGCCATGGTCGCTTCCGTGGAGGTAAACCCGAGCGTTGAACCTAGCGAACAACGCTGTCAGATCGGTCCTCCACGGTGACCGCCCGGACCTTCTCAGTCCGCTGCAACACGTACGCGGATGCCGGCAGGATCAGCCGCGATCAGAGACGTGCCTTGATCCTTGTAGCTGTAGCCACCGGCGGACAGCCGCTCGCGCACGGCGTCCAGCTGTTGAGAGTCGCCGACCCTCAGCGTCCACTCACGTAGCCCCGCGACGCTCTCAGGAGCGGGGGCGGGCGCAACGCCATTGCCACGCCAGATGTTGAAACCGACATGGTGGTGGTAGCCGCCGGCGGAGACGAACACCGCTGTGCCACCAAGTTCGACCTGGAGGTCAAAGCCGAGTGCATCGACGTAGAAGGCGATCGATTCCTCGAGCGAGCTGACATGCAGATGCACGTGCCCGATGCGCAGCCCGTCGCCTGCTCGCGCGGTTGGATTGCCGTCACGGACCAGTGCAAGAAGACCATCGGCATCGAGCGGTGCGATCCCGAGCCCGAACCATTCCGCTGCGGATTCTCCAGGCCAATCCTGACGGGGTCGGTCCCAGGCGAGCTCGATCCCGTTGCCGTCCGGATCGGGCAGGTACAGGGCCTCATGGGTGTGATGATCGGACGCGCCGTCGACAGGCACGCGCGCACGGATGACGCGTGCCACGACGTTTGCAAGGTCCTCGCGGGACTCGAACAGCAGACAGAAGTGGTACATGCCGGCGTGGTGCCGTGTTGCTCGGCGCGCCGCAGGCTCTTCGACGAGGCGCACGAGCTCCCGATCGGCAGTGCCCAGCGACGCCGAGCCGGAGGCCTGTTGCCGCACGGTCAGGCCGATCACGTTCTCGTAGAACCTGATCGCGCGCCGGAGGTCGAGCACAGTCAGCGCGACACCCCCGACTAGTGCCGTCGCCGGGAGCGTTCCATCCAAAGTAGTTGTGCGCGCACTCATTTCACGAGTGTAGCCGCTTGTGAAGGCCAAGAAATTGAGGCGGCTACACTGCCTCTAATGGCAGTCGAGGAAAAGATCGCCCTCGAGGGCGAAGTAACGGAAGCGCTCAAGAACCTGATGTTCCGTGTGAAGCTCGACAACGGACACGAAGTTCTGGCGCATCTCGCCGGCAAAATGCGCCGGCACCGTATCCGCGTGCTCCCGGGCGACCGCGTTCGCGTCGAGGTCTCGGCTTACGATCTAGACCGCGGCCGCATCGTTTTTCGCATGAAGTAAATCCGGGCGTCCGCTCGCGGCGTCCTCCCTCGCTCGCGTGCAGAGCACGCCACGCTCAGTGCGTCCTTACGAGCGAACACCCGGAGCGTCGCCACGTTCAGTCCGGTATCTCGAACTGCTCCTCGCCGATGCTCACGAGCACGGCTTCGCCTACGCGGGCGCTGACGGTCATCGGCAGTTGGCTGTTAGTAGTCGCGAACTCGGCGAGCGCGACCGCTCCGTCTCCGAATGCGCGCGCTAGCTCCAGCAGCGCATCGCCGATCATGTCGAGGCCGCCCATCGTGCCGATCACGGTCGCGTCCTCGCCGCTGACCTCGAACGGCGGGATCTGATGGACGCGCGGTCGCGTGAGCGGCTCGGCGTCGAGCTCGATCGCATGGGGCATGTGCACGATCGTCTGCTGAGTGGTGACCTCGATCGGGGCGAGGCGACCGACGTCGACGACGGCCGGCGGCTCCCCGGCGACGACCGCGACTGCCCGCAGCGCACCCGAATCGTGCAGGAAGACGCGCAGCGTCTCGACGACGGGGTCCAGGTCGCCGACGGACGCAACGAGGTCGAGCGGGTCGTCTGTCATCGCGAGCGACGCTAGCAACGGGCCGTTCAGCGCTGAGGAATACCGTCGCGGGCGTCGAACGCTTGAGTTCGTGGCTTCCATCGTTACCCCCGAGCAGACGCAGACGACGACGATCCGCGTGCTCGCGATCGAAGGCGACATCGCGCCCGCCGCACGGGTGCGATCGGTCCTCACAAACACTTTCGAGCGGCTGCGGCTCACCGAGTGCGAGACCGTCGACACGGCGCTCCGGGAACTCACCGCCGGAAAAGCCGACTGCATCCTGCTCGGCGCGACTGCCGAGGACCCCGAGGCGTTGGCCGCGCTGTCGCGCCTGCGCGCGGCCGGGATCGAGACGCCGGTGATCATCCTGGCGACCAAGACAGACCGCTCGAGCGTCGACCGCGCGCTGGGAGCAGGCGCACAGGACCTACTGCTCAAGGGACAGTTCGACGAACGCCTTCTGGGCCGCTGCATCGAATACGCGATGGAGCGTCGCTGGGTTGAGTTCGAGCTTGCCCACCAGGCTCTGCACGACGGGCTCACAGGCCTGCCCAATCGCGCTCTCTTCACAGACCGCCTGGGTAGTGCGCTGGCACACCTCGAGCCCGGTCGCCGCCTGGCGGTGCTGCTGCTCGACATCGATCGCTTCCGCGTGATCAACGACTCACTTGGCCACGACCTCGGCGATCGCCTCCTGCTGATGGTCGCCGAGCGGATCAGCGCCGCGCTCACCGATGGGCAGCGCGCGGCGCGTTTCGGCGGTGACGAGTTCGCCGTTCTCTGTGAGGCCCTGACCGATCACGCTGGCGCCGTGGCGGCGGCGGAGCGTATCGAACGCGCCTTTGCAACCCCGTTGCTGCTCGGCGAGGAGGCTGTGTTCCTCCGTATGAGCACCGGCATCGTGCTCGCCGGTACGGACACCGATACCGACGCGGTGCTGCGCGACGCCGACGCGGCGATGAATCGCGCGAAGGAACGTGGCGGCGGCACGCACGAGGTGTTCGAGCGGCCGCTGCACCAGCACGCGGTACAGCGCCTGAAGATCGAGCATTCGCTGCATACCGCGCTGCTCAGAGAGGAGCTGACGCTCAGCTACCAGCCGCAG
>DATMIZ010000049.1:0-2058 GCA_035554055.1 Baekduia sp.
CAGCCGGCCGCCTTCTTGCGCACGCGTCGCTTGTAGATGATCGAGTCGGTGTAGTAACCCAACGGCACGTAGAACAAAAACACTCCGGCGGTCAGTCCGGCGGCCGGCAGCGGCTCCTGCTTGAACAGAAAGACCAGCATCAGGCCGAAGATGACGGCCGCGAATGCCGCACGCTGCGCCGATGACTGCCAGGACGGCGGCTTGTCGAAGCGCTCGCCGGGCTTGCCCTTGCGGCCTGGCTGACTCGCCTGGGAGTGACTCGTGCGCCCGCGCGCCTCGATGATCCCGGCGGCGTTGCCGCGATGCTTGGTCGATCGACGTTTGCGCTTGGTTTGGGCCATTTGAATGACCGATGTTAAGTGCTCGCAGACAACGAGGACGATCAGAGCGCGAGCGCGTCCTCGATCGTGCGGCGGTTACGCACCGTGACGGCGCTCGGCCACCCGTCAAATGCGGCCCGCGGCGCAAGACCCACGAGCTCGCATTCAGAGACCGTCGCGTGCCGCTGGATGACGCTGAGCACCTCGGCGAGCCGCACCGCGCGGTGGTCTTCGATGTTCATCGTCACCTGCGCAACACCGCCACGCGCGGCCAGTTCCAGCCCAAGCGCGCGCACACCGGGCAGACCCTGCGTCCCGCCCTCGCGGATCATCGCCGCGATCGCCTTGGCGTCGTCAACCGTCGCCGGCGGCGCGAGCTCCGCGTTGAAGGCGATCAGCGGCGGACGGGCGCCGACCAGCACGCGGCCGGCCGTCGGGTGCGGCTCGTGCGGCCCGAAATCCGGGGCGTAGTTGTTCGGCGCCTTGCGGATGTCGGCTCGTTTGGTGCCCCCGGCCAGCAGGCCATACAGATGAACGGGCAGACCGAGTTCGCCA
Source organism: Baekduia sp. (assembly GCA_035554055.1). GTDB lineage: Bacteria > Actinomycetota > Thermoleophilia > Solirubrobacterales > Solirubrobacteraceae > Baekduia. The sequence goes on from DATMIZ010000049.1 coordinate 876, forward strand.
AGCAGCGCGCCCAGGGCGAGCGCCTCGGCCTTCGCCGCCTCTTCGCGTGCCTCGTCGAGGAAAACGATCGGCGCGATGTCGAGCACGCCGAGATGAGGGTGCAGACCGCGCGGCTGATTGATGTCGATCAGCTCGATCGCTCGTTCGGCACCTGCCCGGACGGCCGCCGCGAGCTGCCCCGGTGCGCCCGCAAGCGTGTGGACCGCGCGGTGGTGGTCGGGGTCGAGATGCGTGTCGAGCAACCGGGCGCCTGCCTCGGCGTAAGCGGCGCCGATCGTGTCGATCACGGCCTGATCGCGGCCTTCGGAGATGTTGGGGACTGACATGAGGACGGTCATCGAGCCAGCACCTTGCCAGTTCATCGCCAACGAGGCGCTGGACGTCAGGTAACTGCGCCCGATCCCGGCAGCCGGGGTAACCTGGCCGGGTGCCGATCGATCCCGATGACCTCCTGGGCGAAGCAGCGCTGACCGCAGGAGTCGCCGCCCTTGCCAGCCGCAACGAGCACCACCTCGCGGAGATGACCGATGACGAGCGCGGCCATGCGCTCGACCACTACCGCCAGCTCGCAACCGACGTGCTCATCGCCGCGCGCACGACGATCGAAGCCGACAGCGACGTCCCCTCCTCCGAGGAGATCCCGGGCCGCGCGGTCGTCGTGTTTGAGGATGCCGGCGACGAGGACGTCACGGTGCACACAGCGTTCTTCCCGCAGCTCGAGGAGCTCGACGAGAACGAGGTCCGCGGCACACGCGCGCAGATCATGGCGCTGATGCTCGTCGGCAATCTCGAAGTCGAGATCGACGGCGAAGAAGACGAGGACGACGAAGACGCGCGCTAAATGCCCGTCGTGGGCGACATCGACCCCAATATTTGGGGGGTAATGTCGCCCAGGATGGCGCCCGGACGCCGCGTCGCGGGCTCAGGTTCTAGACTGCTCGTCCCCCCGCCGGAGTAGCTCAGTCGGTTAGAGCAGCGGAATCATAATCCGCGTGTCGGGGGTTCGAGTCCCTCCTCCGGCATCTGCGAAAGCCCCGCGTTCAGGCGGGCGTAGGCATCGCAGCTGCCCGAGCAATCACATCGTCGGGATCCACGTCCGTGAGTCCCCGCGTCGGGTCGACCGAGATCACGTGCGCGCCCCACTCTGCTGTAGATCCGCTGGCGACAGCGTCCTCGATCAAGA
>DATMIZ010000050.1:0-6557 GCA_035554055.1 Baekduia sp.
TCTCGCGACGCTTCTTCTTGGCGTGAACTGAGCGCTTTACGCGAGGCATCTAGCGACTGCCCTTCTTCTTCTTGGGCTTTGCGCCGATCAGCTTCCGGACCCGCGGCTCGTCGTGCGCATCGAGGATGCGCGCGAGCTTGAAGCCACGCTTACGCTTGGGGGACTTCTTCTCGAGGATGTGGCTCGAATGAGAGTGCCGCCCGCGGACCTTCCCGGTCCCGGTGGTCTTGAAGCGCTTTTTGGCTCCGGAATGTGACTTCATCTTCGGCATGGCGAACAAGCAGTAAAGCAAAGTCGCATCGCCGGCCGGCGCGCCGGACCGATTAGCTGGTGACGGCTGGCTTTTTGGCAGCGGGCTTCTTGGCTGCCGCCTTCTTCGCAGCCGGCTTCTTTGCCGCCGGCTTCTTGGCTGCAGGCTTCTTTGCCGCTGGCTTCTTGGCAGCAGGCTCCTCGGCGAACTTCGCCTCAGGCTCGGTCTCTGCTTCAGCTACCGGCGCGGCCTCAGCGGCGGGCTCGGGGTCAGCGGCAAGCTCGGCGGCAACAGGCTCAGGCCGCGGTTTGGCATCGGCGGCAGCAAACGCGGCAGCGGTCGTGATCTCCTGGTCGGCGGCCGCCTCGGGCTCGGCGACTGGGCCGGCGGGATCGTCCTTGGTGATCTTGCCCGAGATGACGTCCTTTGACGGCCCGAGCACCATCGTCATGTTGCGACCGTCGAGATTGGGGCGCTGCTCGATCTGGCCGATGAGCGAAAGCTCTTCGGCGAGGCGATCGAGGATCCGCTTGCCGAGTTCCGGGTGCGTGACCTCGCGACCGCGGAACATGATCGTGATCTTGACCTTGTTCTTCTGGCGCAGGAAGCGCTCGACGTGACCCTTCTTGGTGTCGTAGTCGTGCTGTCCGATCTTCGGCCGGAACTTGATCTCGCGGATCGTCACCTGCTGCTGATGCTTCTTGGCGGCCTTGACCTTCTGCGCCTGCTCGTACTTGTACTTCGAGTAGTCGAGGATGCGGCAGACCGGCGGGCGCGACTCGGGTGCGACCTCGACGAGGTCGAGATCGCGCTCCTGTGCGAGGCGGAGAGCGTCGTCGGTCTTCATGACGCCGACCTGCTGGCCGTCGTCGCCGATGACGCGCACCTCGGGCACGCGGATGCGATCGTTGATCCGGGTGCTGTCCCGTTCCGGCAGGCGCCGGTCGAATCTACGAGGGACCGGCACTTAGATGCTTTGGCGCGCGCTCAAGAAACCGGCGACGCTTGTATGGCGTGTGTGATCAACACGGAGCACTATAGCCACGCGACGGCCTGCTGCCACTCGCCGGCGCGACATTCCAACACCGACCGCGCCTTTCGGCAGCTGCGGATCCGCCTTGGCGGTACCGCCTGATCAACTCTGACCACCGTTCGCGCGGCGTCGAGCCAGATCAAATCCAGCGCCCCGCGCACGCCGAAAGTGTGGACGCTGCGCGTCCGCGGCAGCAACAGCGCATGACCGGGCGCAGGATGGCGACCGATCAAGCCGCGAAGTCGCTGCCAGGGATTTGATGCGGTTCTTACGAGCACACACCAATGAGGGGAACACGTCGCACAATTCGCCCCCTCAGGGAGTGCGCGCCGCGACCTCATCGTGCAGACGCGCGACGAAATCGTCGAGGGCGATGCTGCCCTCGTCACCCTCGCCATGCCTGCGTACCGAGACGGTCTCCGTCTCGGCCTCCTTGTCGCCGACGATCAACATGTACGGCACCTTCTGTGTCTCGGCGTCGCGAATCTTGCGCCCGACCGATTCACCGCGCAGGTCGGCCTGCGCGCGCATTCCCGCGGCACGCAGGCGCGCAACGGCATCCTCGGCGGCATCGTTGTGACGATCGGCGATCGGCAGCACAGCCGCCTGCACCGGCGCCAGCCAAAGCGGCAGATTGCCGGCGTAGTGCTCGATCAGGACGCCGATGAAGCGTTCGAAAGACCCGAACATCGCGCGATGGATCATCACCGGGCGATGCTCGGCGTTATCGGCGCCTGTGTATTTGAGGTCGAATCGCTCGGGCAGGTTGTAGTCGAGCTGGATCGTGCCCATCTGCCAGGAGCGACCGAGCGAATCGGTCATCTGCAGGTCGATCTTCGGCGCGTAGAAGGCGCCATCGCCCGCGTTGACGGTGAACTCCAGGCCGCGCTCGGTAATGACATCGGAGAGCAGGCCCTCGGCCTGATCCCAGAACTCATCGGAGCCGATGCGGTTCTCCGGCCGTGTCGACAGCTCGAGCTCGAGCGGCAGATCGAACAGCCGGTAGAGGTCAAAGGCGAAGTCGAGCGCTTTGCCGATCTCTTCGCCGACCTGTTCCTCGGTGCAGAAGATGTGCGCGTCGTCCTGCACGAAGTTGCGGACGCGCATCAGCCCATGCAGCGTGCCGGACGGCTCGCGGCGATGCAGCAGCCCAGGTTCGGCGCAGCGATACGGAAGATCGCGGTAGGACCAGCGCTGCAGCGAGTACAGATGCGCGTGGCCAGGACAGTTCATCGGCTTGAGCCCGAACTCGCGACCCTCGTACTCGGCAACGAAGATGTTTTCCTTGTATTTGCCCCAATGCCCTGACGTCTCCCAGAGCTGGGACTCATACAGCTGCGGCGTCTTGACCTCGACGTAGCCGCGCTCGGCCTGCATCTCCCGGTTCAGCGCAACGAGCTGGTTGAAGAGCGCGGTGCCCTTCGGCAGCCAGAAGGTGGACCCGGGCGAGATCGGATCGATCTTGAAAAGGTCCAGCTCCTCCCCCAGCTTGCGGTGGTCGCGGGCGCGCGCCTCTTCAAGCAGCTGAAGGTGCGCGTCGAGTTCCTTCTGCTTGAAGAACGCCGTGCCGTAGATGCGGGTCAGCATCGTGTTGGCTGCATCGCCGCGCCAGTACGCGCCGGCCACCGACTGCAGTTTGAAGGCTCCGATGCGGGCTGTGCTCGGGGCATGGGGTCCGCGACAGAGGTCTGTGAAGGGGCCGTTCGTGTAGAGCGTCAGCGCGACATCGGCGTCGGTGGCGACCAGATCCTCGATCAGCTCGACCTTGTAGTCCTGACCGTCGGCGCGGAAGCGTTCGAGCGCGTCGGCGGCGGAGATCTCCTCGCGCGCGAACGGCTCGTCGGCCTTGATGTGCTCGGCCATCTTGGCCTCGATCGCCGGGAAGTCCGCATCCGAGACGGTCACGCCTTCAGGGAATTCGAAGTCGTAGTAGAAGCCGTTTTCGATCGCCGGCCCGATCGAGATCTTGACGCCCGGATAGAGCTCGATGACCGCGGCGGCGAGCACATGGGCCGCGTCATGCCGGACAAGCTCGAGCGCATCGTGGCCCGAACGCTCGGTGATGATTTCGATCGGCTCGTCGTCGACCAGTGGGCGCGATAGGTCGCGCACTTCACCCTCTTGCTTGATCGCCAGCGCGGCCTTGGCGAGGCCTGGGCCGATGGCCGCTGCCGCGTCAGCCCCGGTGGCGCCATCCGGGAGTTCGAGCTGATTGCCGTCGGGGAGGATGACCTTCATCGGGCGCTCAAGGCTATCCGCGCGTCAGTAACCGTGCGTACACGCATGGGTATCTTTGGCGAGCACCGTGTCGGATACAGCCGAGATCGAACGCGCAGAAGATGACTCGCTTGCGCGGAAGGATGTCGGCTGGACGCACGGCCCCTTTGGTGGAGCGCTGCGCGAAGGCCTCGGCCGCGTCGTTCTCAGCCCCCTGATGAACTTCTATACGGCGCGTCACATCACGGGGCGAGAGAATCTCGACGACCTCGAGGGGCCGGTGATCTTCGTCGCCAATCACGCCAGTCACATGGACACGCCGGCGATCCTGCGCGCGCTGCCCAAGGTGTGGCGTCAACGCACCGTGGTCGCGGCGGCCGCGGACTATTTCTATAGCTCCAAGGTGCGCGCGACGTTCGTCTCCGTCCTGTTCAACACGGTGCCGATCGAACGCCGGCCGGGCGCCAAGGGCTCAACGAAGCTCGACCACATCGACCGCATGCTCGAGGAGGGCTACAACCTGCTGCTGTTCCCAGAAGGCACGCGTCGGGCCGAGGAGTCGGGCGCCCGCGTGCGTCGCGGCGCCGCGGCGATCGCGGCCAAGCACGACGCATACATCGTGCCGATCTATCTCGAGGGCACCGCCCGTGCCTTCCCACCGGGCCGGTTCTGGTTTCGCAGGCGCGGCGCGCTGCGCCGTCACCCCGTGACGATCCACATCGGCAAGCCGATCCTGCCCGAGCGGCCCGAAGAGAGCCACGTATCGATCACCGCCCGTATCGCGCACTTTTTCGAGTCGTCGCGCAAGTCATCTGAGAGCCGCCGTGAACGCGCCAAGGCGCTGCTGCATCGCAAGCGCGGCGATTCAGATGCTCAGACCGAGAATTCCTAGGACTACCGGGTTTCTTTAGCCCCGCGATTGGAGAGATAAGAGCTCACACCCCTCGGGGACAACAGAGGTTAAGGAGAGATCTGTGAGCATCTTCGGCGCCGAGATCATCGGCACAGCCATCCTCATCCTTATGGGCAACGGCGTCGTGGCAGGCGTACTGCTGACCCGGTCCAAGGCGCAGAATTCTGGCTGGATCGTCATCACCTTTGGTTGGGGAATGGCGGTCGCACTCGCCGTTTACGCGGTCAATACCTACAGCGGGGCGCAGATCAACCCCGCCGTCACCCTCGGTACCGCTGTGATCGGGAACACCGACTGGGAGGACGTGCCTGCGTATCTGGGCGGCCAGTTCATCGGTGCCTTCATCGGCGCCACGCTCGTCTGGCTTGCCTATTACGCCCATTGGGGTGAGACGGAGGACCCGGACGCGAAGCTTTCCTGCTTCAGCACGATCCCGGCAATCCGCAACACCGTCGCGAACGTCGCGACCGAGGTCATCGGCACGTTCATCCTCGTATTTGTGGTGCTCGCGCTGGGCGCATACAAGCCGCTCACCGATGGTGGCTTGACACCGCTGCTCGTCGGCCTGCTCGTGCTGGCGATCGGCCTTTCGCTCGGTGGTCCGACCGGCTACGCGATCAACCCGGCGCGTGACCTCGGCCCGCGGATCATGCACGCGATCCTGCCAATTCCGGGGAAAGGAGGTTCGGACTGGAGTTATGCGTGGATCCCCGTCGTTGCGCCGATCGTCGGCGGCATCCTCGGGGCCCTCGCGTTCGACTGGTTCTACCCCGTGTAGACCGCAAATCCCAGCGGTGTGGGCCGAGTTGAAGGTGTCTATCCCCCTCAACTCAGCCCACACCTCCAGGATCGCCCCCAACTTTGGGAGAGAAAGCCTCACGACAGCCTCACGACACAGGACTTAGGAGATTGAGATGGCCAAGTACGTAGCGGCGATCGACCAAGGCACCACCAGCACTCGATGCATGCTCTTCGACCACAAGGGACTCGTCGTCTCTGTTGATCAGAAGGAGCACGAGCAGATCTATCCCAAGCCGGGTTGGGTCGAACATGACCCGATGGAGGTGTGGAAGAACACCAACGAGGTCGTGGACAAGGCCGTCAAGAAGGCAAAGGCCGGCGACGGCGATATCGCCGCCGTCGGGATCACCAATCAGCGCGAGACGACGGTCGTCTGGGAGCGCAAGACCGGCAAGCCGATCCACAACGCGCTCGTCTGGCAGGACACCCGCACCGACAAGCTCGTCGACGAGCTGTCCGAGAAAGGCGGCCAGGATCGCTTCCGCAGTGTCTGCGGGCTTCCGCTCGCCACCTACTTCTCGGGACCGAAGGTCTCCTGGCTGCTCGACAACGTCAAGGGCGCGCGCAAGAACGCCGAAGCCGGCGACCTGCTGTTCGGCAACATGGACACCTGGCTGATCTGGAACCTGACCGGCGGCACCTCCGGCGGACTGCACATCACCGATGTGACGAACGCCAGCCGGACGATGCTGATGGATTTCAACACGCTGCAGTGGGACGCAGACACCTGCGCCGCGATCGGCGTACCAGAGGCCATGCTCCCGGAGATCAAGGCCTCAAGCGAGGTCTATGGCGAGGTGAAGGAGAAGAACGCCCTCCAGGGCCTGCCGATCGCGGGCGACCTCGGCGACCAACAAGCGGCGACGTTCGGCCAGACCTGCTTCGACGTCGGCGAGGCCAAGAACACCTACGGCACTGGCAACTTCCTGCTGCTCAACACGGGCAACGAAGCCGTGATGTCCGACAACGGCCTGCTGACGACGGTCGGCTACAAGATCGGTGACGAGAAGCCGGTCTACTGCCTGGAGGGGTCGATCGCGATCACAGGCGCGCTCGTGCAATGGCTGCGCGACAACCTCGGCCTGATCAAGAGGTCCGAGGACATCGAGAAGCTCGCCGCCTCCGTCGAGGACAACGGCGGCGCGTACTTCGTGCCGGCGTTCTCGGGCCTCTACGCCCCGTATTGGAAGTCCAACGCCCGTGGCGTGATCGCCGGTCTTACGCGCTACGTCACAGCCGGGCACATCGCGCGCGCGACGCTCGAGGCGACCGCCTTTCAGACCAAGGAGGTCGTCGATGCGATGAACGCGGACTCGGGCGTCGATCTCGAGTCGCTGAAGGTC
>DATMIZ010000051.1:0-14476 GCA_035554055.1 Baekduia sp.
CTCGGCCCAGGCGAAGAGCCAATCGTGTCCTTGCAGCGTCGCAGCGCCGTACAGACCGTCCGCGAGGGCGTTGACGCCCAGGCCGACGGCAAGCGCCGCCCACACACGGTCGACCGCCCATCCGGCACTCCCGATCGCGACAACGATCAGACAGAGGATCGATAGGTCGAGGACCGGATACGCGCTGGTGGTCAACGCCTCGAGCGTGTCGGCGCCGGAGTCTTCCAGCATCGCCCCGAAGAAGATTGCCGCGGCCACGGCGCACACCGTCAGACCGCCGATCAATGCGTCGAGCCACTCCCATGTGCGCGTGGCGCTCGTACGCGCTCGTGCACGCAGCAGCATCGCCAGGCCGATGATCCCGAAGGCGTACGCAGTGAGGTAGAAGGCGTCGCTCAGGTTGGGGGATGGCTGCTCTGTCCAAATCGCGTCAGCGAACGCCCACGTGACCAGGTAGAGGCCGACAAGCATCCATGCCCCACGCTCGTGGCGCACCACCGCGGCACGCCACAGACAGAGCGCCCCGCCGATCGTTCCGACGACGGTGGACGTCCATTCGGCTGGGGAATCGTCGATGCCGCCTGCGCGGAGGGCGATGAAGACGCCGATGAGGAGCGCCAGAACCGCGAAGATCGCACGTCGAATATGAACGGTTCTGTCAGTCATCGAAGGGCTCCCCGAATCATCGGTCCAAACGGGGCGACACTTGAGGAGCAGAAGGTCCTTCAGAAGCTCAAGAATCAGACCGCGCGCCGACCGGCCATCGCTCGGCCGAGGGTGACCTCATCCGCGTACTCCAGGTCGCCGCCCACCGGCAACCCGGAAGCGAGGCGTGTGACCCTCACCGCGGGCGCGCTTTCACGCACCTCCGCGGCGATGTGCAGCGCAGTCGCCTCGCCGGTGGTGGTCGGGTTCGTCGCCAGCACCAGTTCGGTGACAGGCGTATCGGCCGTGGTCATGCGCGCATACAGCTGGGTGAGGCGCAGATCCTCCGGATCGACGCCGTCGATCGGACTGAGCGCGCCCCCGAGCACGTGGTAGAGCCCGCGATATTCGTGCGTGCGCTCGATCGGGATGACGTCGCCGGGCTGCTCGACGACACAGATGATCGACGCGTCACGGCGCTGGTCCTGGCAGATCGTGCACAGAGGGCCCTCGGCGAGGTTGAAGCAGCGCTCACATTCGCCGATCTTCTCCTTGACCTCACGGATCGCCGCCGCGAGTGCGCCCGCTTCCTCCGCGTCGGTGCGGAGAATGTGAAACGCGAGCCGCTGAGCCGTGCGCTGCCCGATCCCCGGCAACCTGCCGAGTTCGGTGATCAGTCGTTGGACGGGCGGGGCGAACAAGGTTCAGAGACCTGGAATGCCCAGCGAGCCGGCATCGAGGCCACCGGTCACGGCGCCCATGCGCTGCGCCTGCAGCTCCTGCGCCTTGCGGACCGCTTCGTTGACGGCGGCGAGCAGGATGTCCGCCAGCAGTTCGGGATCCTCGGGATCGATCGCTTCAGGATCGATGTCGATCGACTTGACGACCAGCTCCCCAGAGACCTTCACGGTCACGAGCCCGCCGCCGGCCGAGGCCTCGACGATCTCCGACTTCAGCTCCTCCTGGGCCTTGGCCATATCCGCCTGCATCTTCTGCATCTGACGCAGCATCTTGTTCATGTTCGGCTGGGCGGGGCTCATCAGTTGTTCTCCTGCGTTCCGGGTTGGATCTCCTGCGCGTCGAATTCGCGCTTGAGCGTTGCCACGAGTTCCTCGTCGGTAAGTATCGCCGCGCTCGGCCGCTCGGCGTCAGGTTCAAGCTCGGTGTATTCGAGCGCCGGCCGTACGCCCGTCAGGCCGTGGAACGCCTCGGCGAGTGCCTCCCGGGCCTCTTTTGCCTCCGCCTTACGGCGCTGGAAGCTCGCGCCGGCGGCGAAGCCGAGCGTGATCTGCTGCTCGCTGGCATGGACCGGCGTCGCGCCGGCAAACGACGACGCGACCATTGGGAGCCGCTCATGCAGTGCAGCGAGCACTGCCGGCCACAGCTCCTGCACCAGCGCGAGGTCGAGACCCGCGCCTGGGGCGAGCGGTTTGGGTGCCGGCGTCTGCTGCTCCGCTGCGGCATGCTCGAGGTCCTGAAGGGACGGCTCTTCGACGGCTTCGGCCGTGTCGGCAGCGCGTGGCTCGGGCGCAGGCGGCTGCGCGGGCGCCTCCGGTTCGGGCGCTTCCCGTTCGGGCGCTGCCGTTTCTGGGGCCGGTGTGGTGGGCGCGGACGCTGTCGGCGCCGGAGCGCCTGCGAGCGCGCTCTCCAACCTCTCGATCCGTGCCTGCAGCGCCTTGATGGTCGGATCGGTGCCCGGCGACGCGGCCTTCACGAGCGCGATCTCGAGCTGCGTCTGCGCGTCCGCGCCGTCGCCGGCGAGGCGCTGAGCCGTCGCGAGCAGATCGATCAGCCGGACGACGCCCGTGTCGGTGCAGCGCTCGGCCTGCGCCGACAGCCGTTCGTCGCGATCGGGCGTCATCGCCAGCTGCGACGGAACCTCGCCGAGCGTCTGCACGACGAGCACGTCGCGAGCATGGACCTCGAGATCACGCAAGAATTGGCCGGCATCGCGACCTGAGTCAGAGAGTGCAGCGGCGACCTTCCAGGCCTCGCGTGCCTGGCCACCGGCGATCGCATCGAGCGCGCCGAACAGCAGATCGTCATCAGCGACACCGAGGACGTTGATGACGTCCTCAATCGAGATCTCGGTGCCCGAGTACGTCACCAGTTGCTCAAGCGTGCCGAGCGCGTCGCGGTAGGAGCCCGTCGCGTGGCGCGCGAGCAACGCGACGGCGTCGGCGCCGATCGTGATGTCCTCCTGTGCGGCGACGCGCCTGACGACCGCGCTGAGCTGCTCGACGGTGGGGCGCGTGAAGTCAAAGCGGTGACAGCGATCGACGACGGTGTCCATCACCTTCGCGGCCTCGGTCGTCGCGAGCACGAAGACCGTGTTCGGCGGGGGCTCCTCGAGCGTCTTCAGAAACGCGTTCCAGGCCGCGACAGAAAGCATGTGCGCCTCGTCGAGGATGTACACCTTGAAGCCGCCCGATACAGGCGCGAAATTGACCGACTCGCGCAGGTCGCGGATGTCGTCGACCGAGTTGTTGGAGGCAGCGTCCATCTCGATGACGTCGATCGAGCTGCCGGCCGCGATCGACACGCATGAATCGCACGTCCCGCAGGGCGTCGTCGTGGGATGTGTCGGGCCGGTCTGGCAGTTCAGCGAGGCCGCGAGGATCTTCGCCATCGACGTCTTGCCGGTGCCGCGCGAACCGACGAACAGGTAGGCGTGGTGGACCTTGTCCTGCTCGACCGCGTTGGAGAGCGTACGTACGACATGCTCCTGACCGACCACGTCGGCGAACGAGCGCGGACGGTGGCGTCTGTAGAGAGAAGGGCCAGCGGTCACGGGCTTTCCACTCTAGAGTCCTGCGCCGATGCCGGAGTCGCGCACGATGATCCGCTGGGGAGTCGCGATCGCGCTGGCGATCTTCGCGTGTGCCTGGGCCGCGCACGACGTTGCGCTCAACAACTACGACACCGCCTACGCGCTGCTCTGGGGCCGGGACATCGTCGGCGGTCATCTGCCTGACTACGGCGTCGGCCTCGCTCCGACGCCCCACCCGCTGGCGACGCTGTTCGGCGCACTGCTGGCACTGCCGGGGCGCGGCGACGTGCCCGCCTCAGACGGCGCGGTATGGGTGTGGATGACGTTCGCGTATCTCTCGCTGCTCGCGCTCGGGGCGCTCGTCTTTGCGCTCGGGCGCCAATGGTTCGGCACAGCGGCGGGAGTCCTCGCGGCGGTGATCGTCCTCACGCGCGAACCGATCCTGAGCTACGGCCTGCGGGCGTACGTCGACATTCCCTACATCTGCCTCCTGCTGGCGGCGTTGCTGCTGGAATCGCGCCGCCCGCGTGCCGGAACCCCGGTGCTCGTGCTGCTTGCTCTCGCCGGTTTGCTGCGCCCGGAGGCGTGGTTCTTCGCGCTCCTTTATGGCGCATGGTTGTGGCGGGGCGGTGCGCTCAAGCCACACCAGGTGGCGCTCGTCGTCTCGGCGCCGGTCCTGTGGGCGCTGTCTGACCTCGCGATCGCGGGCAACCCGCTGTACTCGCTCACCGGCACTCGCGAAGGTGCGCGCGAGCTCGGGCGCCAGACAGGCCTGGCGAAACTCGTCGAACTCACGCCCCGGCGACTCGGAGAGATCCTTCGCGAGCCGGTCCTGCTCGCGTGCGCGGGCGGGCTCGCGTTCTCCATCTGGCGCCTGCCGCGACGCGTCGCCCCGGGTGGGGTCGCCGTGGTTGCGGCACTCGCCGCGTTCGCCGTACTCGCTGCGGCTGGACTCTCGATCATCACGCGGTACCTCCTGCCGGCGGCCACGCTGCTTGCGATCTTCGCGGCCGGCGGCGTCTTCGGATGGCTGCAGCTGAACCGTGACGACAGCGCACGCAGGCCGTGGGCCATCTTCGGTGCGGTCGCCGCGCTCGCCTTGCTGCTCTTCATTCCGATGCAGGCCAAGAAGCTCGATCGCCTCGATGCCGCGCTCGACCGACAGGGCGCGATCCTTACGGAGCTGCGGGGCTTCTTCAGCGCCGGTGCGGTGTTGTCGCCCGTCTGCGAGCCGATCACGCTGCCGAATCGGCGCGCCGTTCCACAGGTCTCGTTGTGGACAGGACTGCGGCCTGGCAAAGAGGTCTTTTCCGGAATCGACGACGGCGTCAGAGGCGCCTACATCGCACCGGCGGATGCACAGGTCGCCAAGGACTTCGTGCTCGACAGAAGCGATCTCGACAAGCGTCTCCCGGCGGCTCCCGCCGGCGCCCAGCGCGAGTTCGCCTATTGGCGCGTCCACCTCCCGGACAATCCCGCCTGCCACTGACCCTGGGCGACATCGACGCCAATATTTGGGGCAATGTCGCCCACGATGCGGTCGGACTTGACAAATACATTGAGTGAGTGCACACTCACTACTAGCAATGGAAGCCACCGCAAAGACCCGCAGCCTGCAGACCGCCGACGAGCGCCGCGAAGCGCTGATCGTCGCGGCGCTACGGACGTTCTCCGACCGTGGTTACGCCGCGACGCCGACAACGGAGATCGCGAAGGCGGCCGGCATCTCGCAGGCGTACCTCTTCCGCCTCTTCCCGACCAAGCAGGAGCTCTTCATCGCCGCGATCGGGCGCGTGCGGGAACGGATCCTCGCGACATTCTCGACCGCCGCCCACCAGGCACGCAACGACGGCACCCCCGTTCTCGATGCGATGGGCAACGGCTACGTCGAGCTCGTTTCGAACGAGCCCTGGGTGCTGCGAATGCTGGTCCACGGGAGTTCCGCAGCCGCCTGCGACCCCGACATCGCGGCCGCCAACCGCGCCTGCTGGAAGCAGATGGTCGAGACGGCGCAGCGCGAATCGCAGGCGCCCGACGAGGAGATCCAGCGCTTCTTCGCAATGGGCATGCTGATCAACACCCTCGCCGCGATGGACGTCAGAGAGTCCGACGAATCATGGGCGAAGTTGCTGTGCGAGAAGCCCCCACCTTCGATTGATAACTAGCCGTTTTTTTTTGACCCTGAAAGTGAGTGACCGATCACACTATGACCGACAAGACCAAACGTAACTCGCGCTGGACCTTCGCAATCGTCTCGGCCGCCGTCTTCATGGCGATGCTCGACAACCTGGTCGTGATGATGGCGCTGCCATCGATCCAAAAGAGCCTCGGCGGCTCGATCGAATCGCTGGAATGGACGGTGAACGCCTACACACTCGCGTTCGCGGTCTTCTTGCTGATCGGCGCCGCACTCGGTGACCGCTTCGGCCGCCGGCGGATGTTCATCGGCGGGTTATCGCTGTTCACGATCTCCTCCGCGGCCGCAGCCATCGCGCCCTCGCTTGAGACGCTGGTCGTCGCGCGCGCGACCCAGGGCCTCGGCGCCGCCGTGCTGCTCCCTCTGACCCTGACGCTCCTTTCAGAGTCCGTGACACCAGAGCGCCGCGGCGCCGCGATCGGCGCGTGGTCCGGGATCAGCGGGCTCGGCATCGCGCTCGGTCCGATCGTCGGTGGCGTGGTCGTCCAAGGAATCTCGTGGCACTGGATCTTCTGGCTCAACGTGCCACTGGGCATCGTGCTCGTGCCATTGGCGATCGCCAAGCTCCAGGAGTCCTACGGCCCCTCGCGCAAGCTCGACCTACCGGGCGTGGCGCTCGTCGGCTTCGGCCTGCTGGGGCTCGTCCACGGCATCGTGCGCGCCAACGCGCTCGGCTGGACCGATCCCGTGATCGTCGGCTCGATTACCGCCGGTGTCCTGTTGCTGATCGCGTTCGTGATCCAGGAGCTGCGCACCAGCGACCCGATGCTGCCGATGCGGCTCTTCCGCAGCCGCAGCTTCTCAGCAACCAATGCCGCGTCGTTCGCGCTGAACTTCGGCCTCTTCGGCTCGACGTTCTTGATCGCGCAGACGTTCCAGGTGGCTCAGGGCTATACGCCCGTCGAGGCCGGCGTTCGGACGCTGCCGTGGACGATGATGCCGCTGCTCGTCGCGCCGTTGGCAGGCCTCGCAGCCCAGCGCATCGGGCCGCGCCCATTGATTGCCGGGGGGCTGGCGATGCAGTCGGTGGCGCTCTATTGGTTGTCCGAGGTCATGACCCCGACGGTCGGTTACGGGTCGCTTGTGCTTCCGTTCATCGTCGCCGGCGTCGGCATGTCACTGGTGTTCGCGCCCGCCGCGTACGGCGTGCTGGCGTCAGTTCGCGCGCACGAGGAAGGCCAGGCATCTGGCGCGCTGAACGCCATCCGCGAGGTCGGCGGCGTCCTCGGCGTGGCGGTACTGGCGAGCGTCTTTGCGGCCAACGGTTCCTATGTGGCGCCGCAGTCGTTCATCGATGGCGTCAACGCCGCGATGCCTGTCGGGGCGGCGGTACTGGCAGCCGGTGCCGTGATCGGGCTCTTGATCCCGAGTAAACGCAAGCTCGACGCGGCGCATGCGGCAAAGGGGGCCGACGTGTCGGCGGCCCGAGCAGAGGCGGCCGCGCCGAGCCCCGCTTAGCCGGGATTAGGAAAAGCCCATCATCCGTTACATATCGGTACGTTCCGCTCAACTGACGATCACGCTGAGGCGTGTCAGCTCAAAGGAGAGACATATGTTTTCGCGACGGAAATGGATGATGGGAGCCGTGGTTGGTCTGATCGCCGCTGGCGGCATTGCCGCCGGCTGTGGTGATGACGACAAGAGCGACGGCGGCGGTAACGGCGACAGTGGCGCCAAGAAGGTGAACGTTGCGTTCCTCACCTGGACTTACACCGACTACGCGCAGGCGGAGGAGAAGGGCATGAAGCGGGCGCTTGGCGGCAACGGCTCCGTCAAGGTGTTCAACGCCAACTTCGATCCGCAGGCACAGCAGAAGCAGTGCGAGGATGCGATCTCGAGCGGCCGCTACAACGCGATCGTGATCACAACGGTCACGCAGCCGACCGGCGTACCTTGTGTCAAGGCAGCCCACGCGGCGGGCATCCCTGTGGGGACGCTTGAGCAGACAATCGGGAACGACCCTAAGCGCTACTACGACCTCCAGCCACAGTTGGATGGTGTCGTGGCGGTCAACACCTTCCCGATCGACACACAGATCGCGACGCAGGCTGAGCTCGTCAAGGGGGCGTGCGGAGACGCAAACCCGTGCAAGGCGCTCTACGAGACGGCCAGCGCGGACGATCCGTTCAGCAAGGACATCATCGCGAGGCTCGAGAAGGCGGTCCCCGCCCTTGAGGTCGTGCAGACGTTCACTGCGAACTTCGATCCGGCAGAAGTGGTCAAGGTGATGCCAGATCTGCTCGCCGCGAACTCTGACGTCAACGTGTACATCGCCGCCGCGGATTCCTCCGCTGTAGCCGCGCTTGGGCCGATCGAGGAAGCTGGGAAGACAGCCCAGATCAAGCTGATCGGCAACGGCGGCAGCGCTACCGGCGCGAAGGCGATCAAGGAGGGCAAGATCTTCGGATCGAATGGCAACTGGCCGATTACGAGCGCCGAGCAGGTGACGAAGGCCGTGATTCAGGCCGTCAACGGCGAAAAGGTCACGAACTGTTGCGTGGATGGCCTGAAGATCAAGTCGCCGCAGGCTCTGACCAAAGAGACGGTCGACCAGTACACACCAGAGTGGTAAGCCGCTAAGGCCCATGGGATCGCGACGCCAAATCCGGGCGTCGCGATCTCCGGGCCTACGCGGTCTTGACAGCGGCGATCCGCTGTCGGTGGCTCAGTTGGAGGCCGTGTTACGCCACGGCCTGCAACCGCTGCGGACTGAGCCTTAGCGGCTTTCCGTGAACAGCCGTTCGAGCTCCGCAGCGTCAAGGCCGCCGGGCCGTCCGATCGCGACGATTCGCGTGCCGCCGTGATCCGCGTCGGTCTTTGCCGGGGATAGCTCGAGTCGCCCGCCCGCGAACTGCACGAGGACGCGGCCCTCGCCCTCGGGGAGCTCGACCGTTCCCTTCGCCCGTATGACGCCGGCCGGCAGGCGGGCGAAGATGTCCTGGAGCTGCTCGGCGTCGAACGCCCTCTCGGTCCGCAGCGTCCACTCCTCGAACTCGGGCTGCCCGGCGTGGGATGTCGCGTCAGCAGTTCTGAGTGTCAGCTCACCGCCGCCCAGCACGACCTCGAGCGGCACGTCGCACTGCACCGCCTCCAGCACATCGGCTTGCGCACCGATCGTGCCGAGCCACTCACGCGTGTCGCGCAGCGCTCCCGGATCGACGAGATCACATTTGTTGAGCACGATGACACTGGCGGCGCGCAGCTGCTTGAGCACGAGCTCGCCGCCGTAGTCCTGCTCCTGCTCCTGCACCTGATCGGCGTCCGCCACGCAGACCACTGCGCGGACGCCGACCGTGGATAGGCCTGGGTTCCCCAGCGTGGCGAGGAGCGAGACCGGATCGGCGATGCCGCTGGCCTCGATGACCACGGCGTCAAGCGGTGGGTCCTGCTCCAGCAGTTCGGCGAGCGTGTCGATCAGATCGTTCTGAATCGAGCAGCAGACGCAGCCGTTGGCGAGCAGGCGCTGGTGGGAGCTCGCGGCACCGGCCAGCTCCTCGTCGAACGCCAGCGAGCCGAAGTCATTGACGATCACTCCGACCCGCAGCCCATGATCCGCGCGCAGGACCCGATTGAGCAGCGTCGTTTTGCCCGCGCCGAGGAAACCCCCGATGACCGTCACCGGCATAGGGTCGTCTGGTGCCCGTTGGGTCATCGCTGCAGTCTGCCTTGCTTGATCACGACCGACGGATTGCCCAGCAGCGCGATGTCCGCGATCGGATCACCGCCGACGGCGATCAAGTCGGCGCGCTTGCCGGGCTCGATCGTGCCGCGATCGCTGAGCGAAGCGCAGGCGGCAGCAGTCACCGTCGCGGCGGCCAACGCCGGTGCGGCGCCGGTCAGCTCGGCGAGCTGCGCGAGGCCGCCGGTCAACCGCCCGCCAAACGCGAGCCTGAGACCTACCGCGTCCGGAGCGCCGAACCCGTCTCTTGGGACGAGGTAGGTGCTGCCCTTCGCGACCGCTGCGGCTGTGCCGGCGTCGAGCTCGCATGACACCTCTGCCGAGCGCACCGCAGCGTCGTTCGCAACCATAATCTCCGCCGCCGTCTGCGCCGCGACCGCTACGGGCAGGCCCGCAGCGCTGTCTACAACCGCGCGTAGCTCGTCCGCCGTGACGCCGCGGCGGTCGACGGCGATCCAGTCGGCGCCGTTGCGCCGCTCGCGCTCGACCGCTCGCCCGATCTGTGCTGCCGAGAGTTCATCATCGAGCAGGTGCGGCGCCACGAGCAGCTCCGCCCCGGGGGCAAGCTCCTCCGCGATCGCCCGCCGCAGGTCGAGCAGACTCCAGCGCTTGTCGGCGCCACCTGGCACACGCGCCGTCGTGATGCCGCGCCGCAACAAGTCCCGCGAGGCGGCGAGCGCCTCGTAAAGCCACATGCCGGTGTCGCCAGACACCTGGTCGGAGAGCAGGCCTGCATCGAGATCGATCAGCCCCGGTAACAACGTGCAGTCGCGCAGGTCGACAACGCGGGCATCGCCGGTCGCGATCCGCGGCGCAACCGACGCGATCGTCCCGTCCTTGACCAGGACATCGGCACGGCCCCAGAGTTCAAGCCGCTGGGGGTGAAACAGCCGGCCGCAGCGCAGCAGGAGGCCGGGCTCAGGCTCCATCTGAACGGCGGTGAATCGCGCCCTGCTTCATGACGAAGTCCACGCGACCCGTTGCCTCGATGTCCTTGAGCGGGTCGCCTTGCATCGCGACGATGTCAGCGACCATGCCGGGCTTGAGCTGGCCGTGGTCGGGAAGTTCGAGCAGCTCGGCCGCCGTACTCATACCGGCGCGTAGGGCACGCAGCGGCGAGATCCCGCCGTTGACCATCGCCACGAATTCGCGCCACGCTTCGCCGTGCGGGAATCCGCCGGCGTCGCTGCCGAACGCGATCTTCACGTCGCTGGCGGCGATGTGCTTCTGCGTCTCTGCCAGCTGGTCCCCCATCAGGAAGATGCCGACCTGGGGCATCTCGGGCGGAGGGCCCTCGCCGGACGGCATCTTGTGCACGTCGGTGACTGCGCCGGACTGGAAGAGCTCGGTGACGATCCACGTCGGCACCACGTATGTGCCGGCGTCTTCGATCATCTTGACCGTCTCGGCGGAGGCGAGGCTCGCATGCTCGATCGAGCGGGCACCGGACTTCACCGAACGCCTGACGCTCTCGTCGCCGAGCGCGTGAACCATCGTGTGGACTCCGTAATCGCGGGCCGTTTCGACGCATGCGTTGAGTTCGTCCTGAGTCCAGCAAATCTCTTCGGGACCGTCGCCGCGACGAAACCCGAAGAACCCGGAGAGCGAGACTTTGATCCAGTCGGCGCCGATCAGGACCTCATGCCGGACCTTGGCGCGGATCGGATCGACCCCATCGACGATCCCTCCCCAAGGCCGGTGGTAGAACGAATCGAGCGGCGGGGCCTCGCCGTGCCCGGCGGTGCCGCTGAGCATGTGCGGGGCGACGAGCATCCGGGGCCCGTCGATCAGGCCGATGTCGATTGCGCGCTTGAGATCGACCGTGCTGTTGGACTCGTCCAGGCCCGATGCATCGCGGACCGTCGTGAACCCGGAATCGAGCATCTCCTTGAGTCCCTTGAGCGCAAACAGGCTCTTCATAGCCGAGGACTCGGTGTGGACCGTGCCCAGGAGCCGGGTTGGGGTCAGCTCGCTGTGGATGTGGCAGTCGATGAAACCGGGTGAGACTGTGCGATCGGAGAGGTCGATCGTCTCGGCGCCATCGGGGCGCGAGACGGTGCCGTCGATCTCCGCGATCCGGCCGTCGATTACCAGTATTTCCGTCGGGCCGCGTAGGTCGGGGCCGACCCCATCGAAAACGGCGCCGGCTTTGACGATGGTCGGCTGGACAGACTTCGTGTCGCTCATGCCGCGAGCTTACTACGCAATGGTATGCGTGCATATAGAACAGCGCACGGAAGATGACGGTCCTCCTTGATCTCCGCTTAAGAAATGTCCAACATGCGTTACACGCGGGTAAGTCTCGTTCAAATAACGATCGCACGACGCGGTCAGCTCAGAGGAGAGAGAGATGTTTACGCGACGAAATTGGTTTGTGGGAGCGGTCGTTTGCTTGATCGCCGCTGGCGGTATCGCCGCCGGCTGTGGTGACGACGACAACGGTGGTAGCAAGGGCGATTCGGGGGGTGCGAAGCGAGTCAACATCGCCATGGTGTCCTGGGCTTACACGGACTACAGCCAGGGCGAGGAGAAGGGCATCAAGCAGGTGCTCGCCGACTACGACGGCGGCGGCAGCGTCAAGGTGTTCAACGCCAACTTCGATCCTCAGGCACAGCAGAAGCAGTGCGAGGACGCGATCACCAGCGGCCGCTATAACGCGATCGTGCTCGTACCGGTCACACCGCCGACCGGTGTTCCATGCGTGAAGGCCGCCAAGGCGGCAGGCATCCCGGTGGCGACACTCGAGCAGACCGTCACGTCAGATCTGTCAACACAGTATGAGCTCAAGCCGCAAGTGGATGGTGTGGTGGCTCTCGAAACGATTCCGCTCAAGACGCAAGTCAAGACGTCGGCCGAACTGGTCAAGGGAGCGTGTGCAGATAAGGACCCGTGCAAGGTCATCTACGAGACGGGCAGCGCGGACGACCCCTACAGCAAGGACATCCTCAACGGAGTCAAGAAGGCGCTGCCGCAGATCGATGTGGTGGCGACGTTCACCGCTAACTACGACCCGGCGGGCGTGGCGAAGGCGATGCCCGACCTGCTCGCCGCGCATCCCGATGCCAACCTGTACTGGGCCGCAGCCGACTCATCGGGCGTCGCCGCCATACGGGCCATCAAGGAAGCCGGCATGGCAGATCAGATGAAGATTGTCGGAAATGGTGGTCAGCAGGTGGGCGTGGATGCCATCAAGGCCGGCACGATGTACGGCTCCAACGGCAACTGGCCTCGCCAGTACGGCGCGCACGTAGCGAGCAAGTTGATCCAAGCCGTCAACGGAAAAGAGATCACGAACTGCTGCATCGACGGTCTTCTGGTCGATAAGCCGCTGATCCTGACCAAGGACACGGTCGACCAGTACACCGTCGAGTACTAGTCGCGAGGCACACGGGGTCGTGACGCCAATTCGGGCGTCGCGACCCCACTCTCAACTCGCGGCTGTGCGGCGTCTGAAGAAAGTGGACCGTGCACCCTGACTTGTGATGAATCCGATGGTCCGAGCGAAGTCGCTTGGCTCCGGCACCGAAATCTCCATTGCGCCCGCCGGGACCCGCTTAAGGCTGCTTCCTTCCGGACCTGACCTGGTTCACGAACCGACGTCGCATGAAGACCCGGGCCATCAGCGCCGCACGGCGTGCTGTCCCACCGGCGTCATCCCGCGAAAGGGGATTCGGCCTCGCTAGAGCGGATTGCGAGCGACAGGACACCGCTAATTCCCCGCCTAGCACGGTCCGCGACGAGTGTATCCGGTGCGCTCAGCTACAAGCGCCGAGCTTCTTCAGGCGCGAGCGGTACTTCTTCATCTTCGGACGCGGAAAATCACCGTGCGTCTGGTTCTGGAGGCTCTCGATGCGCTCCATGTGGAACGGGCTCGAAAGCGACTCGGCGTGCCCGATGACGTTCCTCGGGGCGATGTGGTTGCTGCAACGCAGCCACCGGGTCAGCCGCAGCGAGGCGCGCATCTGGCGCTTGTTGGACAGAACGCCGTCGTCGCTCATGCCGACGTGTTCGATCCCGATCGCCGTGTAGTTCAGGCCAACCGTGTGGCGGCACATGACCGTCAGCGGAACGAGTTGGTAGATCTTGCCGTCGCGGTCGACGACGAAGTGCGCGCAGGTGCCGGGCTTCTCATGGAGTTCCGGATCGGGGTTGTTAGATGAGAAGGCGTTGAAGACCGGCGAAAACGTGGTCGTGACCGTGTAGTGCTCGACGATCACCTTTGGGTCCGTGAGCGCGTACGTGTCAAGCCCATAATGGCGCTTCGCGTACTGGGCCATATCCGCCTTGCGTTCCGCGCCAAACGGGATCGGCTTGGACACGATCGTCGGCTTGTGTGGTGCGCTCGCCACTCCGGTGGCGGGCAACACAAGTGCCGCGACGCACGCGGCCAGGCAAAGGCGGATCAGTCTGGAGAGCACCGCGACAGTGTGACGCGGAGCCCGGCCCACATCCGCCGCTGGATACGATGATCCCTCTCCGGGCCCGTAGCTCAGTGGGAGAGCGCTCGCTTCACACGCGAGAGGTCGCTGGTTCGAAACCAGCCGGGCCCATTTGCTGGCTGCTGAGTGTTGGCTCGTCGGAGTTCGTATCGGCACCGGACCAAAACACGATCGCGCCAGCGACAATCAGCGCTGCTGCGATGCTTAGAAGAACCACCGCTCGCTTCGGAACTGCGCAAGCGACGATGGCAGGGACCCACGACGCGAGAAGAACCACGTAGGCGGGATCCAGTCTGTCCTTTCCGCAGTCACAGCCCGACGCGACTCCACCAATCACCCAAAGCACGCACACGGCGACCAACATCGCCGCGATCGCGAGCACCACCACCAGAGGGCGGCTCATGTGAGACCGCCACTGGACGCAGCTCTAATCATGGAGGCATCCCCTGCCATCAACCGGGTATCGGCAACGGGTCACCAAGTCTGGAGCCATCGGGCACCAGGGCCCGACGGCGTGCCCCATCCAAGCCATCGACCGTAAAGATCGCGTCAAAATCGCGCCGCGAGGTCATTTGCGCCCGTAGAACCTGGCCATGTCTTCGATGGCTGGCGCACTCGCGCGGACGGTTCTTGGTGAACGGCTGCGAAGTGATCGCCTTGACGAGCAGCTGATACCCAAGCGCATTGCGCTTCCGGTCTTCTGCTCGGATCCGCTCTCGTCGGTCGCCTACGCGACCGAGCAGATC
>DATMIZ010000052.1:0-3267 GCA_035554055.1 Baekduia sp.
AACATTGGATCGACCATCGCATTCGTTCCAAGCAACTCTTTGTGCTGTACAGAGGCGTGTACGTGCCGGGACACCGGATACTGACCCGCGGCGGCCACCTGATGGCAGCGGTCCTCGCGTCTGGGCGAGGCGCAGTGCTCAGCCACCAGTCAGCAGCTTCGTGGTGGGGTTTTCGAGATGCCGGCTCGGCGACCTTGCACACCACCGCAACCACGCACCGTGCCGGTCACGACGGCGTTCGGATACATCGCAGTCGAACCCTGAGGCCACAGGACACGACATTTCACGATGGCGTTCCGGTCACGAGTGTCTCGCGGACGCTGCTCGATCTCGCCGGAGTGCTGGCACCACAATCGCTCGCTAAGGCCTGCAGAGAGGTCGATCGCGGCGACCTGTTCGACATGCGCGAATTCGAGGATGTGATCGAGCGAAGCAACGGGCGGAGAGGAGTCAAGCGACTCATCGAGTACGTGGGCCTCGAGCGTGCCCCGACGAGAAGCGAACTGGAGGACCGCTTCCTGACGCTTCTCGTCCAACATCGTCTACCTGCGGCAATGATCAACCGAGGAGTTGAGGATGATCTGGAGTATGAGGTTGATGCACAGTGGCCCGCGCAGAAGCTGATCGTCGAGCTGGATAGCTGGCAGTTCCACAAGACGAGACGCGAGTTCGAAGCCGACCGTCGACGCGACGCAGCACTCACGGCGCGAGGCTGGCGAGTTCTCCGGGTTACGTGGCGGCGATTGTGCGACGAACCCGGCGCGATCGCCGCAGAGTTGCGCGCCCTCCTTACGGGTGGGGCATCTTGACGTGACATATCGCCGTGAATACGACCCACCCTGGGAGGCGCGACGGTTCGTTGCCGGCAACGCTGCCCTCTGCAGGGCTTGAGGGCCCTGCAGGGCGCTGGGGGCGTCCGAGGGCGCTTGGGGCACCGGTGACACCCTGCGACTACCCTCAGCGGATGGAAGAAGCGGGTCTTGCGCAGCGCTTGATGAGCTACGACACGTCCACGATGGACGGGCTCCATGCTGCCAGTGGGTTCGTCAAGGGCTGGCTCGAATCCCAGCAGCTCGACGTCGACTCGATCGACTTCGACGGACGTCCTGTGGTCCGAGTTGACGTGGGCGCGCCCGCCGACAGCGGCAAGCCCGTGGTGATCTTTCACGGGCACCTCGATGTCGTCCCCGCGCACGGCAACCAGTTCCAGCCGGTGGTCGACGGCGACAGGCTGATCGGCCGCGGCGCCTACGACATGAAGGGCGCGCTCGCAGCAATGATGTTCGCGCTCGCCGACAGCGCGACCCAGAAGGACGTCCGCGTCAGCTTCATCTGCGTGCCCGACGAGGAGTCAGAAGACGTCAGCCGCCGCTCTACTGACGAGCTCGTCAACGCCGGACTCAGCGGCGATTTCGCCATCACGGGGGAGCCGACCGATCTCCACATCGGCGTTCAGGCCAAGGGCGTCCTCGCGATCCGCGTCGCGCTCGGCGGCGTCGCTGCCCACGGATCGACACCGTGGCTCGGAGACAACGCGATCCTCAAAGCCCACGACGCCTTCCGCCGGATCGAGACACTGCCCTTCAGTCGCCAATCCTCGGACCTGTTCGTGCGCCCGTCGATCAACCTCGCGCGCATCGAAGGCGGCGACGCGTTCAACAAGGTCCCCGACCGCTGCCAGATCGACATCGACATCCGCTTTCTCCCCGGCCAGGACCCCGAGCAGATCCTCGCGCAGATCCGCTCGATCGGAGACCTCGACATCATCCGCTCCTTCATCCGCGAGCCCGCCGTGGTCTCGCGCGAGGATCCATTCGTAAGCGTCCTGAGCGAAGCGGTCAGCAAATCGATCGAGGGCGAGCCGCTGTCGGTCGGGCGCGATGGCGCCTCCGACGCGATCTCGTTCCTGCGCGCGGGGATCCCGGCCGTCGAGTTCGGGCCCGTCGGCGGCGGGCACCACGGTCCGCACGAGTGGGTTTCGCTGCAGTCGCTGCCGCGCTACCGCCGCGCACTCGGCGATTTCATCCGGCTGCTGCCTGACCGCGTCCCGGCCGGCGGGGGACTCCCGTCGCTGCACACGACCGACGAAGCTGCAACGGTTCACGACAGTCAGTGAGCGCCTTTCCGCCGTCATCCAAGCCGCCGTCGGCCTCCCGCGGCATGCTCAAACGCTTCGCGCTTGCGGCGGTGGCGATCGTGCTGCTGTCGACCACGACCACGGCCGTCGCGGCGCTGCTCGAGCTAAAGACCGATATCGGTCTGCTCACGAGTGGCGATGAGGTTGACGTCGCGGAAGGGGTCCTTGGCGGCGAGGCCAAGGGCTCGCGGACGATCATGGTCCTCGGCTCAGACCGCCGCGCAGCCGACGGCCCCAAAGCCCCATCTCAATCGGACACCGTGATGCTGATTCGCCTCGACGCGGAGAAGGGCGCGACCTCGATCCTCTCGCTGCCACGCGACCTCAAGGTCAACATCCCGGGGAGCGCGGTTCCGGACAAGCTCAACGCCGCGTACGCGCGGGGTGGCGAGGAGCTGACGCTCAAGACGGTCAAGGCGCTGCTGGCGAAGCACTCGCCGACCGGCAAGTTCCCGATCAGCCACGTCGTCAACATCAATTTCGGCGGCTTCCAGCGCGCGGTGAATTACTTCAACTGCATGTACATCGATGTCGATAAGCAGTACTTCAACGACAACAACCCGCCCGCGGGTGGGGGGCCGGGGTACGCGGCGATCGACGTTCCCGCCGGCTACCAGAGGCTCTGCGGCCAGGACTCGCTCGACTACGTGCGCTACCGCCACTTCGACTCCGACCTGGTGCGCGGCGCGCGCCAGCAGGAGTACCTGCGTCAGGCGAAGCTGCAGATCGGCGTCGACAAGCTGGCAGAAGAACGTGAGGAGATGCTGAAGATCTTCGGTCGCTACACGCAGACCGACATCGACGGCACCAAGCAGGTGCTCACGCTGCTCAAGCTCGTCCTCAAGTCCTCGAGGAAGCCACTGCGCGAGGTCCAGTTCCCAGGCGTGGCGGCCGGGGACTACGTCACCGCCAGCGACACCGAACTGGACAAGGCTGTCAGACGCTTCATGGATGCCGACCTCGGCACCGGCAAGGCGAAGACGACGGTCGATGACTCAAAAAAGGGCACCAAGAAGAAGAAGCCCAAGAAGCAAACGCCGCAAAGCCTCGCGGCAGCCGGCGTTGTAGCGGCCAAGGTCGAGGGCGAGGACCAAGCGGTCAGCCTCGCAACCAAGGTCGACATGTCAGTG
>DATMIZ010000053.1:0-2130 GCA_035554055.1 Baekduia sp.
CGTCGTGTCGGCCGCTCGGGCACGTGACGTTCTCGCAAACGCCGTTCAAACGTGGCAGACTCCACCGCCGTGAAACGAATAGCTGTACTCGTCACGATGCTGGGCGCGCTCGTGCTGGTCGGAAGCGGTCTCCCGTTTGCGGGAAGGACCGACCCCACGGCCAAGGTCACCAAGAACGGCCACGTAATTCGGGCAACCGGCACGCTCACCTGCGCCGTCGGCGAGCGGCTCTTCCTCCGCCTGACGGTTACGCAGCCTCAGACTGCGGCGTATGCGGAGGGGCGCACGCGAGCGCGGTGCACGGGAGCGGAGCTACAGTGGCAGGTGCGGGCACTCGGCCGGCTCCGGACGCGATTCGCCCAAGGAACCGCGCAGGCGTGCGCGCTCGGCATCACGCGACGCAACGGTCGTCCGACCGACGCGCACCAATGGTGCGTCGACGTCACCCTCGTTCCGGCGAGCTAGACCGGCTCATTCGTCACAGCCCGTCGACGGTGAGATCTTTTAGTCGTCACATTCAGGGCTCGCCACGAGTGCCGGCCGTCAGCGCCGCGGGGCTAGATCATGAGCGCGAGCAGGCGCCGGTGCCGTAAGCGCGCTGCCCGCCATTTCCTAAAGCAGAATCAGCGCAGCGAGAAACAACCCGAACACCGTCCAGGTGGCCACGGCTTGGATCCAGTTGATCGCGAAGTAACGCCCACGGCCCGCCTCCCAGCCCGCTGGCATAGCCTCGGGGTCCGAAGCCAAGATCACGTCGTAGAGCGGTTCCTTCCACACGTTTGAGACGACGTACACACCGACGATCACAATGGCCAGGCCAATCGCGGTGAGCACGAAGGGAGCGGCGCTCCAATCGCCCCAGAGGGCCACGAGCGCGACGATCGGCGCAATGGCCATTCCAATCGCGCAGACGTAGTTGAACCAGGCCTTTCTCGCAAATCCAAGGAACGCTCCCATGAAGTTCCGGAAGTCCCGGCCGTCCATCGCTGCGAGCATCGGGTGCAGGATTGTCGTCAGCATCCCCAAGAGGCCAGACCACAGCCCCGCGAACACGACGCCGGCGGCGAGTGCCAGCTCTTCGAACGTCATGACGAATCTCCTTTCTCGCCTCGCGGAGTGCCCGAGCGTACTCTCACCTAGAGCGCAGTCGGGGATAATCGCGACTCTGTAGTCCTCCTGGTGATGGGTGCCAGTACCGGCGGCCCCCTCGCGCTTCGATCGGCGGGGATCTATAGCTCCGTCCGACGCGGGTTCTCTAACTGGAGCACGCGATTCGAAGGGAGGCGAAGAACGAGGACGTCACGCTCTCGCGGGCGTTGCGCGAGGGGGCGCAGCTCTACTTCAAGGACGCAACAGATGGATCGAGGACCGAAGTGGCGAGGCCGGTGCGAGGCATCGCGCGTGAGCACGCTGGCCCAGGCGACTCCCTGGAACCGCCCAGGCAACGACACCCTTAGGATCGCCCAGATGAACGTCTCGCTGAGGCCGCTCGAAGACCGGGATCTCGACACGATCTATCAGCAAGTGACGGATCCGGAGTCGGTCCGAATGGCCGCCTTCACAGCCGAGGATCAGACCGATCGCCGCGCGTTTCTCAACCGGACGTCGCGCCTGCGGGCCGATCCAAGCGTCTCGCACCGCGTCATCGAGGTCGATGGAGTAGTCGCTGGAACGATCGGTTCCTTCCGAATCGACGATCAGCTTGAGGTGACCTACTGGGTAGGCCGAGCGCACTGGGGGAAAGGCATCGCGAGCGCAGCACTACAGATTGTTCTTGCAGAGACTGCCGAACGACCGGTGTACGCCCGCGCGGCCTCGGACAACATCGCTTCGCTTCGAGTGCTGGAGAAGGCTGGGTTCCGACGCGTTGGCGTCAACCGCGGCTTCGCACGCGGTCGCGGTGAGGAGATCGAGGAAACGATCCTGCGCCTCGACTGAGGCAGGAACGGAACGAGCTAGAACAGACGCCACGACTCTCGGCTGAGGAAGAAGCCGTGGCGCAGTGTGTTCGTGCACGTGAGCCCCGTGATGCGCGAGCGGCACGTGATCGGCCCGCGTCTCCAGGTTCGCCCGTACGCGAGGACCGGCGCGCCGCCCAGGACCGTGTCGCCCGCGCACACGACGCCGGCT
>DATMIZ010000054.1:0-3935 GCA_035554055.1 Baekduia sp.
TGCAACGACGACGCGATGCTCGCGGCGTTCGTCGCGAAGCTGCGCGCGGACTACGCAGGAATTGAGATCTGCGGCAGCTACTCACCTGTGTTCCGGCAGTTGTCGGAGACCGAACAGCAAGAGGTAGCTCAGATCATCGACGCGGCGCGCCCGGACATCGTCTGGGTCGGGCTCGGGGTCCCCCGGCAGGAGAAGTGGATGTTCGCCATGCGGGCCCGCCTGGACACGCCGGTCCTGATCGGGGTCGGTGCGGCATTCGATTTCCTCGGCGGGCGCGTCGATGAAGCGCCCCCATGGGTGCAGAAGCGCGGGCTCGAATGGGCTTACCGGCTGACGCGAGAGCCCAAGCGGCTCTTCTGGCGCTACGCGAAGTACAACCCATTGTTCGTGCTGACGTTCGCGCGGCAGTACGCGCGTTGGCGCCTGCGGCACTCCTAGGTTCTTCGGCCGATCCGCTGTCTTTACAGGGCGCCTGGCCCAGTAAATGCAGCGGATCGTCGGGGGCGCTAGCTGCTAGCGGCGCGGTCGCCGCCGGCGGAATCGGCTACTTCGCGCTCGTCCTCGAGGATCCCGAGCAGCTCCGTGACATGGCAGACGAGCAGCCGTTCCTCGTCCACCTCGACCCACGTGCCCGCACTCGCGGGGAACACGACGCGATCGCCACGGCTCACCGGCATCGACAGCCCGGCCTGCCCCCACCAGTCGAGCCCAGGACCGACTTCGAGCACGATGCCGTGCTGAGGCGGCGGCTCGTGCGATCCGGGCGGCACCAGCAAGCCGGAATCGCGGATCCGATCCGGCTCCAGTTCCTTGATCACGATGCGATCGAAAAGCGGGCGCAGATGGTGATGCATTGACCTCAATGTAATGGCCGCGCTCTAGAACACCGCGTACTCGCGCGTGACCTTCGCTAGGCGCGTGTCGTCGAACAGCAGCGCGAGCAGCGCCGCCTGCACCTGATCGGCGATCGCCCGCACCTCACCGAACACAGCGCTCGCATGCGAATCCGCTTCGGCGAGCGCGCTCAGCTCCGCGCGGGTGTCGGGGTCGTCGAGCAGCTGGAGGAAGCGGTCGTATCCCGCCAGCAGCCGAGCGCCCGGATCCACCGCCTCGTAGGCGATGAAGGCGGCGGCGACCCGATCGAGAGGCGGCGCGGCGAACTGTGCGCGCAGGTATTCGTGCATCTGTGGCCGCGTCAGCCGGTGACATTCGAGGATCGGCAACAGCGCCGACGCGAAGAGGAGCTTGCGCGACGTGCGCAGCTTGCCGTTGCGCAGGCCCCAGCCCGTGCCTCCGCGCGCACGATCCTTGCCTTCGAAGTCGACGGCGATCGTGCGCCAGTAACGGACGACGTCGTTGAGCAGGAACAGCGGCGGCCTGTGATCGCGCGAGCGCGTCGCCAGATAACCGTCGAGGATCGCCTCGCGGGTCGCGTGCCACGTGTCCGCGCCGGTGACCGGACACGACTCGAGCAGCAGCAGCAACCGCCGCGTGAGATTCGCATTTGTATCGGCCTGTAATCCGATGTCGCCGGCCAGCTGCCCGGCGAAGGCGACCTGCCCGAACAGGTTCTCGCGGCCGGGCGGCGGGCCGTCGAGCGCGGCGGCGACCGCGGCCGGATCGGGCTGGACACCTGTGCGCGGATCGCCACCGACGACGATCAGCCAGTCGTCATCGGAGTCCCCGGTGAGTTCCGCGCGGCCCCAGGACCCCACGAACGCCAGCGCGCAGTCGTCGTCATGCTCAAGGACGCTCGCAAGGCGCGGACGCAGCTGTGCAAGTCCTGCTTCAGTCCGCTGCCGCGCAGCAGCGATCGCCGGGATCTCTATTCCGGCGAGTTGCGCGAGCCGCGCGGCTCCGTTTTCGGCGCCTACAAAGGGGCTTCGAGAATCCACGGTACGTCGACGCAGCGTCGCAGAAGCGGCCGGAAGCGTTCGGCGTCCGCGGCCGTCAGCGAAGCGTGACGCCCGTCCGCGAGTGAGCTGAGATGGACCTGGCGCAGGCGCGAGCCGAAGGCATCGAGCAGTTCGTCTCCCAGTCGCATGCTCGGGTCGACCCCCGACACGTGCGCGACATCGAGGCAGAAGCCGGCTGCGGGCAGCGCGTCGAACAGCGGCTGCAGATCCCCGACCGACTGCCCGCGGGGCTTGCGCCCGTCCATGTTCTCGATCACCGCGCGGCGGCCGAGCGCGGCGTAAAGCGACACGTCACCGATGACGTCCGGGTGCAGCACGACCGACGCGACGTACGCGGGCAGTGCCGCGAGCCGTGCGACCAGCTCGGCCTCCGGCATCTGCCGCTCCTTCACCGGCGCATGGACCGATACGTAGCGAAAGCCGACCGCTGCGCGCTGGCTGAGCCAGTCCTCCAGCGGCGCCAGCTCAGGCTCGGCGAGCGCGGCGAATTCGACAGCGAACGGCGAGATCGCGGCCGCCCGGGCGATCAGCGGATCCCAGTCTCCGCGCGGCTCGAGGTAGCCGGTCGACGCTCCCACATGATGATGGGAGTCGATCAGCGATTGTGCGGTATCGATCTTGTCGTCCAGGGCTGTGACCATGATGATGTTTGAAGCTAACGACGCCTACGGCCGGAAAAAGGGATACCTCTCCCCAGATCTCGGTGTATGCGCCTCAAAGGAGACGGGTAGTCAGTGAACATGTCATCGATCACCTCACAACACCTGCCTTCGCGTAAGCGCATCGCGCTACGCGCGGGAAAATCAGTCGCCAAGAGCAAGCGTGGTCGCGCTCTTGCATTCAAAGCCGGTCGTGCCGTCGTCACAACGCGCACGGGCCGCAAGGCACTGTTGCGCGTGGCCAAACCCAAGGCCAAGAAGCACCGCCTGCGCAAGGGCGCTTTTGTTCTGGCCCTAGGGGCGGGCGCTTTTGCCTTGTTGTCGCGCTCAAAGCGCGACAATAGGCCTTACTGAACATCGGGCCACAAGAGCTGGCCGAGCACTCCTAGCAAGGGCGGCCAGTCCTAGAGTGCGGGGCATGACGTGGCTGATCACAGGCGGCGCCGGCTATATCGGCTCGCACATCGTCCTTGCGTTCACGGCGGCACGCAAGGATGTCGTCGTCCTCGACGATCTCTCCTCGGGCTATCGCGCGTTCGTCCCGAAAGACGTGCCATTCGTGGAGGGTGGCGTCGGCGATCCTGACGCGGTGCGGCGCGCGCTCACCGAGCACCACGTCACCGGCGTCGTGCATCTCGCCGGCTTCAAGTACGCCGGCGAATCGGTGAGACGGCCGCTGCACACCTACGAGCAGAACGTCGAAGGCATGCGCGTGCTCCTCGAGGGCGTGGCCGAATCCGGCATTGAGCACTTCGTGTTCTCGTCGAGTTCGTCGTGCTACGGCACGCCCACCGTCGAACTGGTGACCGAGGACTATGTGGTCGGGCGCCCGGAGAGTCCCTATGGCGAATCGAAGCTCATCAACGAGTGGATGCTGGCCGACGTCGCCGCCGCCGACCCGCGCTTCCTTTACACGGCACTGCGCTATTTCAACGTCGTCGGCTCGGGCGCGCCGCAGCTCGCCGACCACAGTCCTCACAACCTGTTCCCGCGCGTCCTGAAGGCGCTCACCGGCGGGGATACCCCCCAGATCTTCGGCACGGACTACGACACGCCCGACGGCACCTGCATCCGTGATTACGTCCACGTCGCCGACCTCGCCGATGCGCATCTTGTCGCCGCCACACGGCTTGAGCAGGGACTGCCGTGCCAGACGATCTACAACGTCGGCCGCGGCGAAGGCGTCAGCGTCCGCCAGATCATGGACGCGATGGCGCACGCCACCGAAATCGATTTCGAGCCGGCCCTCGGCCCCCGTCGCCCCGGCGACCCATCGCGCATCGTCGGCAGCACGGAGCGGATCGCCGCCGATTTCGACTGGCACGCGCGGCGTGACCTCGACGACATGGTCCTAAGCGCC
>DATMIZ010000055.1:0-26935 GCA_035554055.1 Baekduia sp.
CAAGTTCCATGTTGCGCTCACCGAACGCGCGCTTTGACTGCGACACCTGCGAACGCGCCGCCCGGCCCATGCGCAACAGCCGCGCCAGCACCTCCGCCTGCACCGGCGGCTGATGTCCCGACAACGGGATCAGCTTGGCGATCGTCACGCACTGATCGCCCATCCGCTCGACGTGCCGGATGACGTGCAACAGGGCCGCCACGATCCGCAGATCGGTGGCGACCGGCGCCTGCAACGCAAACAGCGAAAGCACCGATTGATGCACCTCTAGGTAGCGACCGTCGATCAGATCGTCGTTGGCCACCACCTGCGAAGCGAGCTCCACGTCCTGGTTCTCGAGCGCCTCGAGCACGCGGTCGATCTGCTCGGCGACAAGATCCAAACCGCCGAGGCCGGCAGCTTCGACTCGCGCCAGCTCTTCCGTGAACGAGTGCCTGGTCGTCTCGGCCATGATCAGCCGAACTTCCCGGTCACGTATTGCTCGGTGCGCTCGTCGTCGGGATTGGTGAAGATCTTGTCCGTCGGCGACAACTCGACGAGGCGGCCGATGCGATTGGCCTCGCCCCCCTCGAGATCGACGATGAAGAATGCGGTGCGGTCGGACACGCGTGCTGCCTGCTGCATGTTGTGCGTCACGATCACGATCGAGTACTGCTCCTTGAGCTCCAGCATCAGATCCTCGATCTTGCCGGTCGAGATCGGGTCCAAAGCCGAGCACGGCTCGTCCATCAAGATCACGTCGGGGTTCGTGGCGATCGCGCGCGCGATGCAGAGTCGTTGCTGCTGGCCTCCGGACATCCCGAACGCGTTGTCCTTCAGGCGATCCTTGACGTCGTCCCAGAGCGCAGCTCGCTTGAGCGCATTCTCGACGATCTCGTCCATGTCCCCCTTCATGCCGTTGACACGCGGCCCGAACGCGATGTTCTCGTAGATCGACTTCGGGAATGGGTTCGGCTTCTGGAACACCATCCCGATCCGCTTGCGCACGTTTACGGCATCGATGTCCTTCGCGTAGAGATCGACGTCGTGGTACAGGACCTTGCCCTGGACGGCAGCGCCTGGAATCAGGTCGTTCATCCGGTTCAGACAGCGCAGAACCGTCGATTTGCCGCATCCTGACGGTCCGATGTAGGCGGTGATGTCGCCTTTGTAGAGGTCCATCGATACATCGGCGACGGCCGTCTTTCCGCCGTAGCTGACACCAAGACCCTCGAGCTTGAAGACGCTCTCGCGAGCCGTTTCAGTCATCGGCGCCGATTCAACCACGGGGTGGGTCGCTGCAGCATCGAAATTCGGCATAGCGGGTGTTGAGTTTGCGTCCTTGACGGACTCACTCGGCGGCATGTCGGCTCCTTGGGGCCTCGGTTGGTCTGGATCTACCATTTCTGCTCGTAACGGTTGCGCAGGTAGATCGCGATCGAGTTCATGATCAGTAGCACCGCCATCAGCACGAGAATCGCGGCTGATGCGAGCGGGAGGAAGTTGTCGCGGTCGGCATCTGTCGACCAGGTGTAGATCTGCACGGGCAGCGCGGTGAAGGCCGAATCGAGGCCGTCGGGATTGAAACGCGGTGAGGTGGCCGCCCCGATCAGCAGCAGCGGCGCGGTCTCTCCGATCGCCCGCGACAGCGCCAAGATCACGCCGGTCGCGATCCCCGGAATCGACGCCGGCAGTACCTGCTTGGCAATCGTCTGCCACTGCGTCGCGCCGAGAGCGAGCGAGCCTTCGCGGATCGACGGCGGGACGGAGCGGATCGCCTCACGCGCGACGATGATCACCACCGGGAGCACGAGCAGAGCCAGCGTCATGCCTCCGGCAAGAATCACATTGCCGAGGCTCAGTGGCGAACGCACGAAGAACGCGAGGCCGAGGATCCCGTATACGACCGACGGCACCGCGGCGAGATTCTGGATGTTGACCTCGATCAGACGGTTCCACCATTTCGTGCGATCGGCGTACTCCTCGAGATAGACCGCGGTGGCGACGCCGATTGGGATCACGATCACCGCGGTGATCGCCATCAGCCAGAGCGTCCCGTAGATCGCCGACTGCGCGCCGGCCGTCTGCGGGCGCACCTTAGAGGGCTGGTTGGTGAAGAACTCGGGGGTGACGGCGCCCGCCCCGTCCTTGACGATCTCGTAGAGCAACAGGCCCAGCGCGAGGACGCTGATCGCCAGCGCCCCGAACATGATGGCCTTGAAAATGATGTCTGCGCGGCGGCTCGAGCGCGGTGGCCTGCCGATACCGGCTGCCGCGATCGACTTAGCGGCGATAGTTGCTCCGTTAGCCATCAGTCGTACACCTGCCTGTACTTATTGACGAGTCTGATCGAGACCAGATTGAGGGCGAGCGTGATGACAAACAACGTCAGCCCGACGGCGAAGAGCGTCAGGAACTCAACCGATCCGGTCGGCGCGTCGCCGCGCGAAACGAAGGCGATGTATGCCGCCATCGACTGGTAGCCCTGCTGCGGATCGACTCCGAGCCGGGCGACGGTGCCGCCCGCGATCAGGATGATCACGGTCTCGCCGATCGCGCGGGAGGCGCCGAGCACAAGCGCGGCAACGATGCCCGACAGCGCCGCCGGGAACACGACGCGCAGAGAGACCTGGCGGCGATTGGCGCCAAGGCCGAATGCACCCTCGCGCAGCGACCGCGGCACAGCCGTCATCGCATCCTCTGCCACCGACGCGATCGTCGGCATCACCAGAAAGCCAAGGACGATGCCGGCGCTCAACGCGTTGAACGTCCCGATGTCGAGGCCGACGAAGTTCTTGAGGACTTCGGGGGTAAAGAAGGTCAGCGCGAAGAAGCCGAAGACGACCGTCGGGACGCCGGCGAGGAGTTCCAACACAGGCTTGATCGTCTTGCGGGCGCGCGGCTTGGCGTACTCACTGAGGTAAATGGCGCTGAGCAGTCCGAGCGGAATCGCGACCGCGAGCCCGATGAACGACAGATACAGCGTGCCCCAGATCAGAGGCAGGACGCCGAAGGACTGCTGGTCGCCGTTGAGCAGCGGCGTCCACTTGTCGCCGAACAGGAAGTCGGCGACCGGTACTTCTCCAAAGAAGGTGATCGTCTCGCGGATCAGCGAGAAGATGATCGCGATCGTCGTCAGGACCGAGATCGCAGCGGCGCTGAACAGCACCAGCTTGACAAAGCGCTCATAGCGCGAACGCAGCGTGGGGGTCCGAGCCAGCTTGGCTCGGACCCCCTGCGACGATGCGCCTGCGCCGGACATGGGTCTAGGACTCGGCCTTGGTCAGGTCGGCCTTGGCCTGCGTCGCCTGAGCGGCCGTGAGCGGCACGATCTGCGACACCTTGGCGATCTCTTCCTGGTTGGCGATCACGAAGTCCATGAACGCCTTGACCTCGGGCCGGGCGATTGCCTTGGCCGACGGGTACATGAACAGCGGGCGCGCCAGCGGCTTGTAGCTGCCGTCCTGGATCGTCGCCTGTGAGGGCTTCACGCAACCGTCGCCGGCGTCGACGCCGACCAGGTTGAGCTTATCCTGGTTCTGCTCGTAGTAGCTGAAGCCGAAGTAGCCAAAGCCACCGTCGTCGTTCGACACGCCGGTCACGAGCACGTTGTCATCCTCGGATGCCTCGTAGTCCTCGCGCGTGACGCCCTCTTCGCCGTTGATCTCCTTCGTGAAGAAGTCAAACGTGCCGGAGTCGGTACCCGGTCCGTAGAGCTTGAGAGCGGTGTCAGGGGCGCCGCTCTTTACGTCGGCGAGCGTCTTGACCTTCGAATCCTTGTTCCAGATCTTCTTGAGCTCGTCCGTCGTCAGGCAGTCGACCTTGTCGTTCGGGTTGCTGACCACAGCGATGCCGTCGTTGGCGACCTGGACCTCGGAGTACGTGACGCCGGCTTTCTCGCAGACCGGAACCTCCTCGTCGTCCTTGATCGGCCGCGAAGCGTCCGAGATGTCGGTCTCGCCGGCACAGAACTTCTCAAATCCGCCGCCGGTGCCCGATGCGCCGACGGTCACCTTGACGTCGGGGTTGTCCTCGTTGAAGAGCTCGGCCGCGGCCGTCGCGAACGGAGCGACTGTCGAGGAACCGTCAATCTTGATGGAGCCGGAAAGGCCGGTCGCGCCGCCACCGCCGCCGCCACCGCCACCGCCACCGCTGCTCTTGTCATCGTCGCCGCAGGCTGCGGCTCCGAGCGCCAGCGCACACGTCGACAGCGCGACGAGCAAAGTACGTGACTTCACTTTCTTCTCCTTGGTAATGAACATTGCTCTGAGACTGGCGCAGCCACGACCGAAGTCTGTTACTTCCCTGTGGCCGACTTGTGAAAAGTGTGTGAAGGCGGCGCTAACACCTCGGCCGCGAACCGGTAGCCGAAGCCGACATGCGTGTGGATCAACTCGAGCCCCGGGAAGGCGTCTTCGAGCTTGACCCTCAGCTTGCGGACGTAGACGTCGACCGAGCGGTCGCCGGCGCGCAGCTCCCGGCCCCACGCGATCTCGTAGAGACGCTCGCGTGAGACGATCTGGCCGTCGCTCCGAGCGAGCGCTACTAACAGCTGAAACTCGCGGACGGACAGCGGAACCGCTCGTCCGGCGGCCAGCACGAGGCCGTCGTGCGTGTGGATCGTGAGGTCGCCATAGGCGAGCAACGCGCCCTCGTTGTCGTTTACTTCGGTTGGCATTGCCTCCATCCCGCATCAGCGTGGCGACTCATCACGAGCGACTCGTAACGGTTCTGTGAACTCGATGTGAACGAGTCGTGAAGCGGCGGAGTGAATCGGTCCCGGCTTTCTACGCTGCTCGGCCAATGCGACTCCCGCTGCTCGGCAAACAGGACGAACGGACCCTCGCGCTGCTCGAGGAGGCGGGCCGCAACGTACAACGGACCAGCGTCCTGCTACGCGACCTGTTGCGCGACTACCCAGACCATGCGGAGCTAGGCCGCGACATCAAGCTCGGCGAACACGAGGGCGACCGGATCACCCACGACATCATCTTCCGCCTCAATGGGCAGCGCTCCGGGCGCCTGCCGTTCAGCGCCGCTGACGGCCATCACCTAGCCTCGGTGCTCGACGACATCGTCGACTTCGCAGAGCAGGCGGCGGACATGCTCGCGATCTACGCCGTCGAAGCGCCGATGGAACCCGCCACGGTTCTAGGGGACGTCCTGGTGCAGGCGGGCGAAAGCGTCGCCGACGCGTTGCGCGCTCTGCGTACCGGCAATGACCTGCGTCCGCACCTCATCGAGATCCACCGCCTCGAGAACGAGGCCGATCGAATCAGTCGTGACGCGATCGCCTCATTGTTCGCGAACGGAATCGACCCAATGGTCGTGATTCGCTGGAAGGACATCTTCGAGGCGCTGGAATCGAGCGTCGATTCGTGCGAGAAGGTCGCCCACGTGCTCGAGGGAATCTCGATTCAGGGCAACCGCTGACGACGGTCAGCCGAACTTGCCGGTGACGTACTGCTCGGTCCGCTCGTCGCCCGGGCTCGAGAAGATCTCCCTGGTCGGCGCGTGCTCGACGAGCTCGCCCATCAGGAAGAAGGCCGTTGAGTCCGCGACGCGCGCCGCCTGCTGCATGTTGTGCGTGACGATGACAATCGTGAAGCGCTGCTTGAGCTCGGAGACGAGCTCCTCGATCTTCATCGTGGCGACAGGATCCAGCGCTGAGCACGGCTCATCCATGAGGATGATGTCGGGCTCCACGGCGATCGTTCGCGCGATGCAAAGGCGCTGCTGCTGACCGCCCGAGAGGCTCATGCCCGGCTTTCCGAGCCGATCTTTGACCTCATCCCACAGGCCGGCGCCGCGCAACGACTGCTCGGCGCGCTCACGAAGATTCACGCCCCGGCGATGGGTGAGCTTGAGCCCGGAAACGACGTTGTCGAAAATCGACATCGTCGGGAACGGGTTCGGCTTCTGGAAGACCATTCCGATCGCCTGACGGACAACCACCGGGTTGACGCCGCGCGCATAGATATCGACGTCGTCGAGCTTGACCAGCCCCTCGACACGTGCGCCCGGGATCGCCTCGTGCATCCGGTTCAGACAGCGCAGGACGGTCGACTTGCCACAGCCCGAGGGACCGATCATCGCCGTGACGTGATTGGGCTCGTAGGTGAGCGTGATGTCGCGGACCGCCTTGTTGTCGCCGTAATGGGCGACCAGATTCTCGACGGACAGCCGGTGCCCGGTGTTCGTCGCACCCAGCGAACCGTTGGCGTGCGTCTGTGACCGGTCGGCGGATGCAATCGGACCGAGGCTCGCGGGTGGTCTCGTTCCGGCCGCCGGGACGGAAATCTCGTTGCTCATGGACGGATTAGATCCGTCCGCGGCTGCGCCCGCGTAAAACGTATGTGAACACGCGGTCTTAACCGACGACGGCGGCCGCCCCGAGGGACGACCGCCGCGTCAGGAGAGAGTGCTGCTGACTAGAACTTCTTGGCCTTGATCTTGGCTCCGTTGCAGTTGAACGTCTTCATCTGCTTGCCGACCTTCTTCTTCAGATCGGCAGGAATGGCTGCATAGATGAGCTTGTTCAGCGTCTTCGTGCCCGGTTTGCTGTAGATGTAATTGATCACTCCGACGATCGCCGCGGCCTTGTCCGCGTTGACGCCCTTCTGACCGCAGATGTTGCGGTGGTTGATCATGAACGTCTGCGAGACAATCGGGTACGCGCCCTTGACCGGGTTGTCGATCGCCGTGAAGCGGAGCGACTTCTGCACCTTCAGGCCCTTACCGGCGAGCGATACCGACTTCAGCGACGGGTAGATCCATTCCTTCTTGCGGTTCTGGACCGCTGCGAAGGTGAACTTGTTCTGGACCGCGTACGCCTGCTCGACGTAACCGATCGCGCCCACACGCTGCTTGACGCCGGCCGCGACGCCCGCGTTGCCCTGCGCGCCCGTGCCGACCGGCCACTTCGCCGTGTTACCGGGAGGACCAGCCTTTGCGGCCCACTCCGAGGAGTACTTGGAGAGGAACAGCGTGAAGCCGGCCGTGGTGCCGGAGCTCTCAGCACGGCGATAAACCGTGATGGCGAGATCGGGCAGCTTGACCTTCGGGTTCAGCTTCTTGATCGCCGGGTCGTTCCACTTCGTGATCTTGCCGAGGTAGATGTTCGCGATCGTCCCGCCGTTGAGGCGGAGGCCGGACTTCACACCGGGGATGTGGTACGAGACCGTGATCGCGCCGAACGCCACGGGGATGTGGACCGTCGGGCCGCCGTTCTTCTCCGTCAGGCCGATCTGGGTCTGCGTGAGCGGCGGATCGGACGCGGCGAAGTCAACGGTGCCTGCAACGAACTGCGAGACGCCTGCACCCGAGCCGATGCCCTGGTAGTTGAGCGTCAAGCCCTTGCTCTTGAGGTTAGAGCCGACCTGCTGCCAGAGCGGCTGCGAGAAAGTTGCGCCTGCGCCGTTCAGCGTGGTCGCGGCCGCGGATGTGGCGACCGACGTGCCGAAGGCAGAGACGCCCACCGCCACGAGGGCCGCGAACATACGAGTCTTCACTTGGTACTCCTTGGATTTCCATGCGGGGACATAACGCCCCGAAGAATCGCGACACCACGTTGCCCTCATGTGTTGGGCTTGTGAAGCGCCTGAGAAACTGCTGTGAACGGGCGTTTAGGCGCCGAGGCGACTGCGAGCCGACACGAGCCGCGCGACCAGGGTCGTCAAGAGGATCAGGCTCACGAGGGCGAGCGCGGCACCCCAAGCGCGCTCGATGAGTAAATCGCTGGGCTGGCCGATGTCGTTGTAGATCTGCGCCGGGAGCGAGTTCATCCTCGAGTTGAGGTTGAAGGTTGTCGCGTTGACGATGGTCGCCGTGAAGATCAGCGGCGCCGTCTCGCCGGCGCCGCGTGCGACCGCAAGCAGAGAGCCCGTCACGAGCCCCGGCAGCGCGCTCGGCAGCACGACACGCAATACGACCCGCCAGCGCGGCGCACCCAGGGCAAGGGCGGCCTCGCGCAGCGCATCCGGGACCAGTGACAGCACGACCTCCGCGGACCGCGTCACGACCGGGAGCATCAGCAGCGCGAGCGCCACCGATCCCTTCCACCCTGCGAACGACGACCCCAGCACACCGCCGAGCACGAGTGTCACGTAGATGAACAGACCGAACACGATCGAAGGCACGCCTGTCATGACGTCGACGAAGTAGCGCACCAGCGCCGCAAATCGGCTGCCGCGTCCGTACTCCACCAGATAGAGAGCGACGCCGATGCCGACGGGGATTGCCAGTGCCGATGCCAGCGCGACCATGGTGATCGTGCCGAGCAGGGCGCTCTTCACGCCACCGGGATCTCCGAGGAAATTTCCGGTCGGATCGGTGGTGAAGAAGTCCTTGCTCCAGGCGCCGGCCCCACGCGAGATCAGGTAGTAGATGACGAGCGCCAGCGGGATCAGCGCGATCAGCGCCGCGACCGCAAAGATCGCGCCCGCTGCCGCGTTCGTCAGCCGGCGCCGGTACGAGAGCGACGGCAACTCGTACCTCCCAGGTGCGCCGCTCATAGCGTCACTCCGTCACTCGCCACGACGTGGTTGTCGCGAAAGCGCCTTCTCTCGGCCCGCATCACCAGCGCGCGGGCCACGCCGTTGATGAGCAGGGTCAAGACGAAGAGCACGAGGCCGGCAGCGATCAGAGCGCCAGACTTGAGGTCATCCCCCGCCGCCTCGCCGAACTCGTTGACGATCACCGATGCGAGCGTGTATCCCTGATCGAAGATCGAGTGGCCGATCATCGGTGAGTTTCCGATCACGAGCACGACGGCGATCGTCTCGCCGACCGCCCGGCCCATGCCCAACATCGAGGCACCGACGATCCCGGCGCGGGAGTACGGGAGGATCACCGAACGCACGACCTCCCAGCGCGTCGCGCCGAGCGCCATCGCCGCCTCCTTGCTTTCGGTGGGGACGGTCTGGATCACCTCGCGCGAGATCGCGCACACGATCGGCAGGATCATGATCGCCAGGATCAGGCCCGCGAGGAAGTAGCTCGGGCCGGCAACCATGCCCCCGACAAATGGCATGAAGCTGAGCCGATCGGAGAGAGACTGCTGCGTTGTCAGTAGTTCGGGGATCAGCACCAACGCCCCCCAAAGGCCGTAGACGATCGACGGCACCGCCGCCAGCAGCTCGGTGAGAATCGTCAGGGCGGCGGCAAGGCGCCGCGGCGCGTACTCGGCGATGAAGACTGCGGTCGTCACCGCCACCGGCACGCCGATCACCAGAGCCGTCGCCGCGGTTATCAACGTCCCGACCAGCAGCGGCCACGCACGGAAGACGTTCGTCCCGGGGCTCCAGTCGTTGCGGAACACGAAATCGATCACCCCTTCATGCGCCAGTGCCGGTCGCGCCTTCGAGATCAGGAAGACGAAGAAGAAGATCAGGATGACCAGGACGAGGCCCGCAAGCCCCGTCAAGACCAGCCGGAAGAGCGGATCGGCAATTCGCCCGCGCAAGGACTGCTGGAAGCCGGCGCGCTGTTTCCGCGGCGCGGCCGGACTGGCTACCCCCATCTACGTGCTGCTCGGGTGAGAGAGGGGGCGGACACCGGGCGAGCCTCGCACCGGGGCGCTCTGCCACACGTTACGACCTCGTGAACAGGCGGTGAAATGCCGGTGAAAAAGGTTTGCTAACCGTACCGATGCGCCGCTATCACTCCAGGTCCTGATTTCATCGTAGTCTAACGCTCACGTTCACAGTTAGCCTTGCGATTCGCCGGGCTGAGGCCAAATGTGACGGCCCGAATGCCTGGTGTCAGGCGCTCAAGATTCGCCTCCAACCGGCGATCTCGATTGGTAAGCGGCGCCACAAAGCGTCGTTGCCATGCCCAAATGTCTACCCCTCCCATTGATCCGATGATCCACCTGCCCGGTCGTGCCGTGCGTGCATCGCTGCTCCAGGCCGCCAAGAGGAGGCCGTCCGCACGCATGTACGTCATTCCCGGCGTGCTCATCAGCGGCCTCGCGGGCCCCATCATTTCGACGGGCCTGGCACAAGAGGTGGTACCGACCGTCGCGCCCGCGACGACGCTGACCAACCAAGTTTCCAGCGCTCCGCTCACGACGCCTGTGACCGAACCGCCCGAAGGCACTTCGCGCGACGTCCCAGAAAACGACCCGGCTCCCGTCACACCCCCGGTCGCGCCGCCGGCCGAGGAGCCGGCACCTGTCGTCCCCGCTCCCGCGCCTCAGCCCGCCACCCCGGCAGTCGAGACGAATACCGTCGATCCGCCGTCCGACACGAACCCCGGCATCGGCAGCAAGATCGAGTTGTCCGCGACTCAGCGCAAGACGCTGAAGCGATCTGAGTCCAAGCGGGCCAAGAAGCGCGCCATCAAGAAGGTCCAGTCTGCGCTCGGCAGCCCCGGTCAGACGATTCCCGGTGGCGACTTCTCCGATCTCCTCGCGATGCCGAATCGATCTGCGGTCCCGGGCAAGGCGATCGACAGCTTCCAGATCCCGCCGTTCCTGCTGCCGATCTACCAGGCCGCGGGCGCGCAATATGGAATCCGCTGGGAGGTCCTGGCCGCCATCAACGAGATCGAGACCAACTACGGCCGCAACCTCAACATCTCGTCCGCCGGGGCCCAGGGCTGGATGCAGTTCATGCCGAGCACCTGGGAGATGTATGGCACCGACGCCAACCGCGACGGCGTCAAGGACCCTTACAACCCGGTTGACGCGATCTTCGCTGCCGCGCGGTATCTGAAGGCAGCAGGAGCCAACGAAGATCTGCGGCGCGCGATCTTCTCGTACAACCATGCCGACTGGTACGTACGCGATGTCATAAAGCGCGCGCGTCACATCGCGGCTATCCCTCCGAGCCTCACCGACACGCTCTCGCAGATGGCGCAGGGCTACTTCCCGGTGGCGGGCAAGGCCCGCATCCACCGGGCATCGAGCGCGATCGAGCTCACCACGGTCGCGGGGAATGCCTTGATCGCCGTCCAGGACGGCGAGATCGTCAAATCGGGCAAGACAAAGGGTCGCGGCCGCTTCATCCAGATCCGCGACCAGCAGGGCACGCTCTACACCTACAGCAACCTCGGGCGTGTCGGACTGGAGCGCGAGGGCAAGGGCTACGCCCGCCGCCTCCCCTCAAACTCTAACCCTGTACCTGAACTTGAGGATATCGGCGAGGCGCACTCCGATGCGCCATCACCACAGGACGCGCAGACGATCGGGGCATGGACGGAGCTGCCCAGCGGCACCACGGCGCTGGTCACGGGCGCGACATCGCTTGTGCCCGATGCCGCCGACGCGATGCCCGCTGCTGTGGCCCCAGAGGAGACGATCACCGAGGACGGCGCCGGGATCGTGAAGATCCCCAAGCGCGGACGCCGGATCGTCGCAGGCACGGTCATCGGTCGCGCGGGCGACGGACCGGTGCGCTTTGAGATCAAACCGGCGGGCGCCAAGGCGATCGACCCGCGGCCGATCGTCAGCGGATGGAAACTGCTTCAGGACACGGCGCTGTTCAGCGTCAAGGGACAGGCCTCCGGCGATCCGGGCCAGGTATTGCTGATGAGCAAGGACGCCCTCGAGCACCGCGTTCTGCACGATCCGCGAATCACGATCTACGAAGGCGGCCGGGCCGATGTCGCAGCCGGCATCATCGACCGCCGCGTGCTCGCGACGCTGGCGTTCCTGGCTGAATCGGGACTACATCCAACCGTCAGCTGCCTACGGACCGGCCATTCACTCTTCACGGCGAGCGGCAACATCTCCGAACATTCGTCCGGCAACGCGGTCGACATCTCGGCGATCAATGGCATCCCGATCATGGGCAACCAAGGGAAGGGATCGATCACGGACGAGACGGTCCGTAGGCTCCTGGCGCTCCAGGGCGGGATCAAGCCGCACCAGATCATCACGCTGATGCAGTACCCGGATACCGACAACACGGTGGCGATGGGCGACCATGACGATCACATCCACGTCGGCTTCTACCCCACGGGCGGGCTGCCCGCGGATGGATCCGACGCCGCGGCGGCGAAGCTCGCGAACTCGACTCTGAAGCCTGATCAGTGGGACGCACTCGTCGAGCGCATCGGCACGATCAAGAACCCGGCGGTCTCCGACAAGCCGTCGAAGGCATCACTAAAGGTCATCCATCGGCAGCTCAAGGATGCAAGCGAGCAGCGCGCTGAGGAAGCCCAGCAGGCGGCGATCGACAGCTACGACGCCTTCCAGGACGGCGTCAAGGATCCCTTCCTGCCGCCCTGGATTGCCAAGGACAACTAGGCGACGCGGCGGCTGACTGCGTCCGTCCCCGCGATCGACAGCGTCCGCGAATAGCCATCGGCGAGGCGCATCATCGAAGCCGCCCACGTGCGCTGTGACACCGCGTTCAGCGCGGCGCCGGCGAGGCGGCTGCGGCGGCCCTTGCTGCGCGCCAGCGACACGACGGCTTCGGCCAGCACCTCGTAGTCGGGCGGGCAGAGCACGCCCGTGCGTCCATCCTCGATGATCGAGCACGGGCCGCCTTCGGCCACCGCGATCACCGGCAGGCCAGAGGCCTGCGCCTCGAGCAGCACCTGTCCGAACGTGTCGGTCCGGCTCGCGAACAGGAACAGATCGGCGCTCGCGTAGGCCGTCGCGAGCTCCTCACCCTCGAGCCATCC
Organism: Baekduia sp.; assembly: GCA_035554055.1. Classification (GTDB taxonomy): domain Bacteria; phylum Actinomycetota; class Thermoleophilia; order Solirubrobacterales; family Solirubrobacteraceae; genus Baekduia. Next base: position 12,610 of record DATMIZ010000055.1, read on the forward strand.
GAGGAACGTTGCGCTCGTGCCCAGGCGCGCGCGGAGGTGCTCCTCCTCCGGACCACCGCCGGCGAGCACCAGGTGCAGGCGCGGATCGCGACGCTTGGCGTCGAGGAAGGCATCGGCGAGCAGGTCAGCGCCCTTCTCGCGCGTCAGCCGTCCGGCATAGAGCACGTTCACGCGCCCGCCGGCACGGCCGAAACGGTCCTGATCGCGCTTCAGCGGCGAAAAGCGGGTTATGTCAACTCCGCGGTCCCAGCGGCCGATCCGATCGCCTGCGATGCCCATCCCGAGCAGGACGTCATCCGATGCTGCACTCGGCGACAACACGACGCCGCACTGCCCATAGAACTGTGCGATCGCCATCCGCGCCATCAGCTCGAGCTTCGGATCGGCGCTACGCAGCCCCGCGTACGCGGCCAACTCGGTGTGATAGCTGCCGACCACCGGAATACCCATCACGCGGGCGATAACCGCGGCGGCCACTCCGGCGGGACCCGGTGAACAGAGATGCACGAGGTCGTAGCGTCCTTCCGCCAGCGTCTCGACGATCGCAGGCAGCGACGGCACACCGATCTGCAGGCCCGCGTAGAAGGGAATGTCGACCTCGGCGACGGCGCTGAGTCGTCTGTCGACGTTGGCGTCGGTACCGACGACCTCTACCTCGAAGCCGGGTACCCCGCGCTCGCGGATCTCATCGAGCGTGTGCGTCACGCCGTGCATGCCGCCGACGCCGTCGGCAACCAGCGCGACGCGCCGCGGCTCGCCGTCACGATTGACGAGCTTTGACTTTTCGCGGCCGAGGAACGCGGCTGCCGGCGCGTAAGGGATCGCGGCGATCGAAGCCCCGAACAGATGCTCCGCCGCGGCCAGCGGGTTGCCGCCGTTCTCAACCGACTGGATGATCTCGATCGTTGCGGCCGCGAGCTTACGCTCGTGTACACGCCGCGCCTTGCGGAACAGGTCCGCGTGGCTGAAGTCGTCCTCCTGCATCCGAGCGAGGAGGCCGGCGGCATCGACGTCGAGCTCTGCGGCTTCGATCCAGGCGTTCAGCAGCGCCTTGCCGTCCGCGGGAGTCAGATCGCCCGCGTCATCGCCTACGCGCGTGTCACCCTCGCTCATCAGCCGGCTGGCCATCTTGAAGACCTGCCCGGGCTCGACGGCGCAATCGGCCGTGACACCGGCGAGCGAGCGAATCGCGAGCGCCATCGCGGCGTGGGCCCACTTCGCGGCACTCCCCTGCTGCCCGCGCGCGATCGCATCGCCTGCCCTGATGTGAGCGAGGAACTCCTCCGGCGTACGAGCGGCCGGGGTCTCCGTGTAGGTGCGGCCGATGTCCACGCCGGCGTGATCGTCCGAGCCCGCAATGCCGATACCGCCGTGGGTCTCGATGTACACCGCGGCGGGCGCGTTCAGCTCACGTGCGCGCGAGCCGTTGCGGGTCTCCCAGATGCCGAAGAGCTCAGCGAGGCGACGGCGATGACGCGGCGTCAGTGGTGCCTGCACCGCGTAGAACGGATGCGCCAGCGCGCACGTGATCTCGTTCTCGTGCAGGTATTCGGCGCAGCGCTCGACGTCGCCGTTGTGCGCCTGCAGCCATTCGTGGTCGTCAGGCGTGATGCCCAGGCAGAGCACGTGCACCGCCTGCGCCTCGCCCTTGAACGCCGCGGTGAGCTCGACGCCGATGAAAACACGCGGGTCGTCGGCGATCTGCAGCACGCCGTCGATCGTGTCGTGGTCGGTGATCGTCACGAAATCCATCCCGCGACGCCCAGCGAGCTCGAGCACCTCCTCGGGCGGCGTCGCGCACTCCGGCAGCCCGACCGAGCGTTGCACGCCGAGTCGTGAAAACTCGGAGGCGGTCGAGTGACAGTGCAGATCGGCCCGGCTTGAGTTGAGGGTCATCGTTGTCCCTTGCTTGTTCTGTGTCATGTGTCGAAAGACTTCCCTGCAAAAGGCGTGTTTTTGTGAACGGGCTGCTCATTGGCTGTGACCGTTGTGTGAACGAAGCAGGCGAATGCGCCCGGCCGTGCGATCTTGGCCGCAGATGGACGCGCAGCTGGTACTCGAACGTGGCGGTGTGCGCGCTGAGATCAAGACAGACCCGCTGCGCATCGATCTCAGGCGCGACGACCGGCGACTCGTGCGGTCGATGCAGTTCTGGGTCGCAGAATGCGAAGTGCTCGACCGCTTCATCCATTTCACCGAGGGCGTCGTCGCCAAGGAGGAGCTCGGGACGCGCGAGCGCCCGGTCTCGGTGGCGATCCTCAAGCGCTCGCGATCGAGCGCGCGCCTCTCACTAGTGCTCGAAGGGGGGCGCGTCGCCCAGCTCTCACTCGCGTTGCGCAAGAGCGGGTCCGTGGACCTGTCGCTGCGCTGCCGTGGTTCCGCGCTGCGTCTGAACGCCGAATGGGATCGCCGCGACGGCGAGCATCTCGCGGGGCTGGGTGCACGGCATCACGGTGCCGTCGATCACGCCGGGCGCCGGATCCAGTTGGGAGCGGATCGCAGGTACACCGGCCCGGACTGCCCTCCCGACATGCTGGGGCTTGGCGGGATCCCGCAGGGCGACTATGCCCCGGTTCCGTGGCTGCAGTCGAGCCGTGGCTACGCCGTCTGGTGCCGTAGCGACGCAAACGGCGTGCGTTTCGACCTCGATGAACGCGTACGCGTGTCGGCCCGCGTCGAGGCGGGCCCGCTGCGTCTGCGGCTGTACACGGAGCCCGCGCCAGCGTCGCGGCTGCACTCCTGGCTGCGTGACACCGACGCGCTGCCCGCGGTGCTCCCGACATGGGGCTACGGGTTCTGGAAGAGCCGCGACATCTACGAGCACCAGTCCGATGCCGAGGAGGACTACAACGGCTGCCGCTGGCACAGGATCCCGCTCGACGCGATCGTGCTCGATTCACCCTGGGAGACGCAATACAACACGTGGATCCCGAACCCGCACCAGTTCCCGGACTTCGAGGGAATGGTCAAGCGGTTTCTGCGTAGCGGCGTGAGAACCGTCGTCTGGGTGGTGCCGTGGATCAACACCGACTCTCGCGAGGGGCAGATCCCGCCCGATCCAGGCTCGCGCGCGCTGCATTCGCAGCCCGCCTCCAACCACGAGGAGGGCGATCGCCTCGGCCACTACGTGCGCGACGGCGAGGAGTCGTTCAGCACGCAATGGTGGATGGGCACCGGCTCACCGGTCGACCTCAGCAGCGAAGCCGCCGAACAGTGGTGGCGCGAGCAGGCCAAGAAGGTGTTGCGGACCGGCGTCGCGGGCATCAAGACCGATGACGGCGAGGGCTACTACTTCCCTGATCGCGTCGCGTTTGCGGACGGGACGACCGCCGCCCAGACCGCGTGGCGCATGGGCCTGCACTACCGGCGGTCGATGCAGCGCGCGCTCGACGAGGTGCACGGCGAGGGCGAAGGCGTGATCTTCGGACGCTGCGGCTGGACGGGGCAGCAGGCGGTCGGTGTGCTTTGGGCCGGCGATCAGGCATCTGACTTCTGGTCGCTGAGGGTGCTCGTCGCAGCCACGATCTCCGCCGCGCACTCCGGCTTTTCGAACTGGTCGCACGATGTCGGCGGCTACCTCGGTGCGCGCGGGCTGCATCGCTGTCCGAAGGAACTCCTGATCCGGTGGGCTCAACTCGGCTGCTTCACGCCCCTGATGCAGGCGCATGGGCGACTCGAACAGGAGCCATGGACCTATGATCGCGAGACGCTCAAGCTGTACCGCGGCTACGTCGTGCTGCACGAGATGCTCGTGCCGTATGTGCGTGCGGCGGCCGCGGAGGCGGCGCGCGGCGGGCCGCCGGTGATCCGGCCGCTGCCGCTGATCGACCCCGACGACGATCGCGGCTGGACGCTCACAGATGCCTTCGGCTACGGGCCCTCTCTGTGGGTCGCACCGGTGCTCGAAGACGGTGCGCGCGAGCGTGAGGTGCTGCTGCCGCACGGTGACTGGATCGAGACCTGGTCAGGCGCGCGTGTGACCGGCGGCGCAGAGGTGGTCGCGCCTGCTCCGCTTCACTCGATTCCGGTCTGGGTGCGTGACGGGTCGATTGTGATCACCTATCCGGTTGAACACGTGAGCGACGGATTGGGCGACACACCCGATGACCAGCGCCCACTGGAGGCGACGTTGTGGGGCCGTCCGACAAAGGCGGTGAGTGCGAGCACAGCCGACGGGGCAGTCATCAAATGGTCCCCGCGCAACGGCTGGAAGCTGCCGCCGGATCGCGTCGTCGCCACGCGCGAACTATGAGCAGCACACCCGCCTGGGCGACGTTGACATCGAAATACAACGTCAACGTCGCCCAAGGGGCCGATCAGGCGCCGATCGTCTCCGAGTGGGCTTCAAGTTCTTCGTAGGCGACCTCGACGGCGCGCTTCGCCGCGGTGTGGCGCGCGGTCGCCTTCGCGGACTCGTACTTGTCGGCCCAAACATCCGGATCGGCGAGTTCCTTCTCCAGATCCGCAAGTGCCTGCTCGGCTTGCTCGACTGTGCGCTCGAGCTGTGTCTGCTTCTTCAACGCGTTCTTGGAGGGGCCCTTTGCCGCCGCTCGATCCACAACGGCGACCGAGCTCTTCTCGCGCGGCGCCGGCGACGGCGCGAGCTCCTCGGCCTCGTGGGCGACCTTCACGGCTGAGCCATCGGGCCGCCGCTGCGTCGCGACGACGGGCCGCGCCTTGCGGGGGCCACGGACCGGGACCGGGCCGAGCGGGTCCTGACCGGCCGCGACGCGCTCCTCACGAACCCGTGAGTACTCGGCCCAGCCGCCCATGTAGGAACGCAGCAGCTGATGCTCGACCGCGATCGTGCGCGTGCCGACCGCATCGAGCAGCGCCCTGTCGTGGGTGACCAGCAGCAATGTGCCGGGGAATGCCCGCAGCGCGTCCTCGAGCGCCTCCCTCGACTCGAGGTCGAGATGGTTCGTCGGCTCGTCAAGGATCAGTACATTCGCGCCGCTCGAAACCAGGATCGCCAAGGCGAGCCGCTTGCGCTCACCGCCACTGAGACCGTCGAGCGGCTTCTCGGCCTGATCACCCGAGAACAGGAAGCGCCCCAGCAGGGCGCGCGCCTCGCCCGGCTTCAGACCGGTCCGGCGCACGCAGGCCTCGATGACTGTGCGCGCCGTGCCCAGGCCCTCGAGCTCCTCGTCGTGCTGGCTGAGGTAGCCGATCTGCACGTTGTGGCCGCTGCGCAGCACACCGTCGTCGAACTCTCGCCGGCCGGCGAGCGCCTCTATCAGCGTCGTCTTGCCGGTGCCGTTGGGGCCGACGAGCGACACGTGTTCCTCGCGCTCGAGCCACAGCTCAGCCTGGTCCAGGAGCGTCTTCTGTGTCTCTCCCTCGCCGACCAGGAGCGTGGCGTCCTCGACCTCAAAGATCACGCGGCCCGTACGTTCGGGCGGCTTGAAATCGAACCCGAGCGAACGCTTGTCGCGCGGATCGCGCTCGATGCGGTCCATCTTGTCGAGCGACTTCAGCCGCGACTGCGCCTGCTTGGCCTTGGAGGCCTTCGCGCGGAAGCGCTCGACGAACTTCTCCATCCGCTCGATCTCGGCTTTCTGCTTCTCGATCGCGCGCCCGAGCGCGAGCTCGCGCGCGGCCTGCTCACGGCGCCATGCGTGCCACGTGCCCTTGAAGAAGCGCGAACGCCCGGCCTCGAGCTCGAGCACCGAGGTACCGACGGCCTCGAGGAACCAACGGTCGTGCGCGACCAGCACGATCGCGCAATCGAGCCCGATGAGCGTCTGCTCGAGCCATTCGAGCGACTCGATGTCGAGATGGTTGGTTGGCTCGTCGAGCAGCAGCAGGTCCGCTTGGACCGCGAGTGCGCGCGCCAGCGAGGCGCGCGTCAGCTGACCTCCGGAGAAGGTCGTGAGCTGGCGGACCAGGTCCTCGTCGCTGAAGCCCAGACCGTGCAGGTACTGGGTTGCGCGATCGCGCCAGCCATAGCCACCGACGACTTCGAAGCGTGACGAGACGGTCGAGTAAGTGTCGATCGCCTTCTCGTCGCCATCCGCCATCGCCTGCTCGAGGCGCGCCAGCTCCGCCTCGAGCTCCAGCTGCTCGCGGCAACCCGACAACACGTAATCGATCAGCGTCAGGTCCCGCTCACGCGGTGGACGCTGGTCGTGCAGCGCGACGCGCACACCGCGGCCGAAGATCAGATCGCCGCCGTCCACCGAGGTCTCGTTCGCCAGCATCCTCAGCAGCGTCGTCTTGCCGGCGCCGTTGCGCCCGGCGATCGTCATCCGGTCACGCCGTTCCAGCTTGAACGAGACGGACTCGAACAGCGGCTCGCCAACCATGTCCTTGCTGATATCGGATGCGATGAGAACGGCCACGAACGCCTGAGGATAAGCAAGCCCGACGGCCGCTTCAGTTCGTGGGCGACATCGACCCCAATAGGCGTTTGAAGCAGTGCGCGGCGAACATCCGCCTCCCGGGGCAAGTCTCGCTGAAGCGCAGGCGCGTGTCCGACTTCAAGGCGCTCCCTTGTTCCATCACGACGAGAACTCACCGTCTGCCGTTGCCAGGTCCTGGCGCTGTGTGCGAACGAACCAAGTCAGGCCCGCGACGAATAGCGCGCTCGCTACATAGAAGTTCAGGCGCAGGCCGTAAATGTGGTGGGCAGGATCGGTACGCAGCAGTTCTTCGAAAATGCGAAAGCCAGAATAGCCAGCCACGTACAACGCGAACAGTCCTGGCGGGCGAACTTGGCGTCGCTTCCCTAGCCATATCAGCGCTGCGGCGAGCAGCAGATTCCAAATGATTTCGTAGAGGAATGTGGGGTGGAACGTCGCGTATTGCTCGTAACCGTCGGGGCGATGCTCGGGGTCGATCTGAAGTCCCCAGGGCAAGGTAGTCGGGCCGCCGAATAGCTCTTGATTGAAGTAGTTGCCGATTCGCCCGATCGCCATACCGACTAGTAGGCCGGGTGCAGCGGCATCCATGAAAAGCGTGATATCAGCGCGGCGGCGGTGCAGAACCCACACGCCAGCAATGGTGCCGAGCGCGATGCCGCCCCATATGCCCATCCCGCCTTCCCAGATCGCCAGTGGTCCCCACCAGCGGTCGGGTACCTCGTTCCAGCTGGTCGCCAGGTAGTAGAGGCGTCCGCCGACCAACCCAGCGCCGAAGCCCCAGAGCGCGACCTCGTGGACAAGGTCGCGGGAGCCGCCTTCGCGCTGCCAGCGGCGCGTGGTGAGTGCCACCGCTGCGACGAGCGCGGCGATGTAGGTCAGTCCATAGATGTGAAGGTCGAACGGGCCTAATTGCAAGCCGTCGAACGACGGGCTGGGAATGGAAGCAAGCAACACGGTGGATGATCGTCGATCGTGGTGGACAGCGCGTGTCCGACTTCAAGGCGCTCCCTTTCTCCCCCCCAATATTTGGGGGCAATGTCGCCCACGATGGTCAGCTTCGCGCCAACGCGCGCGTCAGATACGATGGCTGGCGATGCGAAGCTTCGGCAAGTCCCTCATCGTCTCAATCGCGGTTATCGCGCTCACCGCTCCGGCGGCGATCGCCCAGAACAGCGGTGAAGGCCTCTATGGCGAGACCGACGACAAAGTCGTCACCTACGCAGGCTTCATCCTGATCGTCGCGTTCCCGGTGATCATCCTGCTCTGCTCCCTGCTCCAAGGCAAGCTGGAGCGCCGCAAAGATGCGCGTAAGCGCGCGGCAAAGGCAGCCGGCGGCGACGGTCGCTGGAAGAACGGCTGGTAGCAGCAGCCATTCTTCCAGCATCTCAACCGCCCGTGACCACCCGGGCAGGGCGGCCACGATTCCCATGACCCGTGCAATCATAGGGAAGTCCAAGCATTAGGTGTAGCGGGGTGCGCTTTGTCTGAACTGAAGCCTCTAGTCGAGCTCATCCTCAACGCGCCCGGCTTTTTGATGTGGCGGATGTTGCGTGACGCCACACGCCCCCCAGACGATCCGCTCGGCCATCCGCGCCTGTTCCAATGCGGAGTGGCGGCACTCATCTACCAGTTCGGCCCGCAGTCCCAGAAGCAGATCGCCGACGCACTGCGGAAGGATCCGAGCGAGGTCGTCTCCTACGTGGATGAACTCCAGCGGCTCGGCGTCGTGCGTCGCGAGCGCGACAGCGATGATCGCCGCCGCAACGTCATCGACCTGACGGATTCCGGAGCCGACTGGTTTGAAGCGACGGCGCGCGAGATCGTGGACTACGAGGAATGGATCCTGCGCAACCTCACGCCGGAGGAGAACGCCGACTTTCGGCGCCTGCTGAAGAAGGCAGCGGGGCCCGTCATGGGATCGTCAGGAACGCCCAAAGCGTAGCCGCTGTCCGTTATCGCGTACACTCGTACGTAATGCCTGAATCAGCGGTCGAATCATTTGAAGCGCATGCACCTGAGTACAACTCCCTGCGGCGCAGCCTGATCCCGCCCTACGAACGCTTCTATGGCGCCGCGGTCGAGGCGGTCGGATTCGCCCGGGGCGCTGTCCACCGGGTACTCGATCTCGGAGCCGGCACGGGCCTGTTGTCTGCCCATGTCGCGGACGCGTACCCGGTGGCCAGGTTCGTTCTCCAGGACGGTTCGCCGGCGATGCTCGATCAAGCGCGGGATCTCCTCGGTGCGCGCATCGAAGAGAGCGTGGTGTCCGATTTTGCCGATCCGCTCCCCCACGGCGAGTTCGACGCGGTGATCTCGTCGTTGGCGATTCACCATGTCTCCGACGCGCTCAAACGCGACCTCTACCAGCGAATCCTGGCTGTACTACGACCGGGTGGCGTCTTCGTCAACGCGGAGCACATCGCAGCCCCGACCACCGAGATGGACATCGAGTTCCTGGCGTGGCACGAACGTGAGGCCAAGCGCAGAGGCGCCACCGACCAGCACTGGCGCGACGCTCTCGGCCGTTTCGAACATGACCTCCGCACGCCGCTGCGGCCGCAACTCGAGTGGCTCCACGAGATCGGCTACGAGGGCGTCGAATGCCTGATGAAGGACTACTCGTTCGCCGTCTTCATGGGCCGCCGACCCGCCTGATCCGGAGCTTGGGCGACGTTTGTCGTTATAGGAGCGACAAACGTCGCCCAGGGGGCTATTCGTGGTCCGACTCGCGCGCGTGACCGATCATCAGCTCGCGCTGCAGGCTGCGCGGAGCGCCCTCGGTCGGCTTGCGGAACCAGGAGCCGTCGGCGCGCAACTCCCACGCGTTCTGGTTGTCGGCGAAGGCGCGGTCCAGCGTGTCCAGCAGATCCGCCCGTAGCTGCGGGTCGGCGACCGGCACGACGAGTTCGACTCGAGTGTCGAGGTTGCGCGGCATCAGATCGGCTGATCCGATCATGACGCGCTCTTCGCGACCGCGCTGGAATGCATAGATGCGCGAGTGCTCGAGGAAACGGCCGACGACCGAAACGACCTCGATGTTCTCCGAGATGCCCTCGATCCCCGGCACGAGCGAGCAGATACCACGGATGTTGAGCCTGACCGGGACCCCGGCGCGCGACGCGGCGTAGAGCGCTTCGATGCACTGCCGATCCACCAGCGAATTCATCTTCATCTGGATGCGGGCTTCCTCCCCGCGGCGCTTCGCCTCGACGGTGCGCTCGATCTCGCGAATGATCCCGTCACGCATGTGATTCGGGGCCACGAGCGCCTTGCGGTAATACCGCGGTCTGGCGTAGCCGGTCAGGAAGTTGAAGAGATCGGCGACATCGATGCCGAGGTCCGGGTCGGCCGTGAACAGCCCGAAGTCCGTGTAGAGCCGCGCCGTGTCGGGGTTGTAATTGCCGGTGCCGATGTGAAGGTAGTTGCGCACACCGTCGCCCTCGCGCCGCACAACCAGGATGCATTTGGTGTGGGTCTTCAGCGCCGGATGGCCGAACACGACGTGCACGCCGGCCTCCTCGAGCTTGCGCGCCCACTCGATGTTGGCGCGCTCGTCGAAACGAGCCTTCAGCTCGACCAGGCAGACCGCCTGCTTGCCGCGCTCCGTCGCACGGATCAACTGCGGGACGAGCGGCGTGTCATCGGACGTGCGGTAGATCGTGAGCTTGATCGCGAGCACGTCGGGATCGGAGACCGCCTGCTCTACGAACCGGTCCACCGAAGTCGAAAACGAGTCGTAGGGGTGGTGGACGAGGATGTCGCCGGCACGGATCGCGGCGAACATGTCGACCTGGTCGGAGCCCTCGGTCTGCAGTCGATGCTGGGTCACCGGCGTCCAGGGCTCGTAGCGATGCGCGGGATGGCCCGGGAGTTTGGCGATCTGGCTGATGTCCTCGAGCCCCAGCAGCCCGCGCAGGTCGTACACCTGCCGCTCCTCGACCTTCAGCGCGTCCATCAGCAGCTCGCGCAGAGGCAAGGACATGTCGGCGTCGATCTCAACCCGAACGGCTTCGCCGAAGCGCCGGCGACGCAGCTCCTGCTCGACCGCGCGCAGAAGATCGTCGGCTTCGTCGGAGATCTCGAAGTCGGCGTCGCGGGTGACGCGGAACAGACCGTGATCGAGCACTTCCATGCCCGGGAACAGCGCGTCGAGGTTCGACGCGATGACATCTTCGAGCGCCACGAACGTCGACTCGCTGCCATCAACCGTGATGAAACGCGGCAGGTTCTCGGTCGGCACCTTTATACGCGCGAACGTCTCTTGCTCGGTCACCGGATCGCGCAGCAGGACAGCCAGGCTCAAAGAGAGGTTCGAGATATACGGGAACGGGCGCCCTGAGCCGATCGCGAGCGGTGTCAGGACGGGGAAGATCTGCCGGCGAAAGTGCGCCGCCACGGTGGCGACGTCGGCGCTTGGCAATGACGCCACCGAAGCGATGTGGATGCCCTCGGCAGCCAGCGCCGGCCGCAGGACCGTGTCCACGATCCGTGATTGACGGTCCTGTAGCTCGACCACGCGAGCTCTGATCGCATCGATGATCTCCGACGGAGTGAGCCCGCAGAGCTTGGGAGCCGTCAGGCCGGCGTCGACCTGGTCGTGCAGCCCCGCGACCCGGATCATGAAGAACTCGTCGAGGTTCCCGGAGAAGATCGCGGCGAACTTGACGCGCTCGAAGAGCGGCTCAGAAGGATCCTCGGCGAGCTGCAACACGCGATCGTTGAAGTCGAGCCACGACAGTTCACGGTTGACGTACGGACCCGGCGCGACCTCAACCTCGAGCGGCTCGCGCGGCGGTTGCTGCTCGACGATCGGCTCCTGCTCGATACTCACGCCCGCATCGTCTCACCCCTGCGTCGGTCCGCAAGCGGCAGCGGACAATTTTTCACAGGACATTCACATCCACCTACCTCGGGGTGCAGAGCCTCAAAACGCCGCCGAATGACATAGTGCCCAGCTGAATGTCGGCAGCCGCCCCCGCGATCTCAGTCAAAGGCCTTCGAAAGTCCTACGGCGAGCACGAAGCCGTCGGCGGCATCGATTTCGAAGTCGGGCGCGGCGAGGTGTTCGGGCTGCTCGGTCCGAACGGCGCCGGCAAGACGACGACCGTCGAGATCCTCGAGGGCTATCGCGCGCGCACCGCCGGCGAGGTCCAAGTGCTCGGCTTTGACCCTGAGCTGCGCGAGATCGCCCTGCGCAAGCGGGTCGGGATCGTGCTGCAGAGCAGCGGCATGTACCGCTTCCTCTCCCCGCGCGAGGCGATCGGTCACTGGGCATCCTTCTATCCGTCGCCGCGTGACGTCGAAGAGGTGATCGCGCTCACGGGCCTTGAGGAGAAGGCTGATGCGCGGATCCGGACGCTCTCCGGCGGCCAGATGCGCCGGCTCGACCTCGCGTTGGCGCTGGTCGGCGATCCCGAACTGATCTTCCTCGACGAGCCGACGACCGGCTTTGACCCGGCGGCGCGCCGCGGCGCCTGGAACGCGATCGAGTCCTTGAAGGCACTCGGCAAGACCGTCGTGCTCACGACGCACTACCTTGATGAGGCGCAGGCGCTCTGCGACCGCGTCGCGATCGTCCAGGCCGGGCTGATCCTCGCCGAAGGTCCTCCCTCCCAGCTCGGGGCCGCGGCCACGCGGTACCTCGTCGGCTGGACAGACTCGAGTGGCTCCACGCAGCGGCGGGAGGTCGAAGATCCCACCGCTCTGCTGCACGAGCTGACCGGTGCCGCCATCGCCGCCGGCGAGCCGGTGCGCGACCTCAGCGTCACCCGCCCGACCCTCGAAGACGTGTACCTGGAGCTGACCGACAATGGGTGAGACCGTGCGCCTCGGCTGGCGCCAATACCGCCTCGAACGCAAGATGTTCTGGCGCAATCCCGCGGCGGCGTTCTTCAACTTCATGCTGCCGCTGCTGTTCCTCGGCCTGTTCGGGGCGATCTTCTCCGGCGACCAGGAACAGCTGAACGTGATCATCCCGGGCATCGCCGGGCTGAGCGTCATGTCGACGACCTTCAGCGCCCTCGCCCACAACGTCGTCTTCCTGCGTGAGCAGGGCGTGCTCAAGCGAATGCGCGGCACACCGCTGCCGGAGGGCAGCTACCTCGCGGGCATCTTCGGCCACGTGATCACGAATGTCGCAATCCAGGTCACGATCGTCATCCTCGCCGGCAAACTGCTGTTCGGCATCGACTGGCCGCAGGACTGGGTCGAGCTGATCGTCTTCGTCGCCGCCGGCGTCACGTGCCTCGCGGCGCTCGGAATCGCATTCGCCCACGTGATCCCGAACTTCGATGCCGCGCCGGCGTACGTGAACATCATCTTCCTCCCGATGATGTTCATCTCCGGCGTCTTCTTCGACGCCGACAACGCACCCGAGTTCCTGCATACGATCGGCCAGATCTTCCCGCTGTATCACCTGATCGAAGGGCTCTCCGGGGCGATGGTCACCGGCAAGGGGCTCGCCGACAACCTCGGTCCCCTGGCCGTCGTCGCCGCCTGGGCGGTCTTCGGAATCTTCTTTGCGATCCGCGGCTTCTCGTGGGAGTCGCGCGGGACCTAGATCCCGCTCCAGGCCGGCGGCGGCTCGCCGTCGACGATGACATCGCTCGCAGTCGGCCACTCCTCCGGCAGCAGCCGGAAGATGTGGACGTCGTGCTCGACGTCTCCGTGTCGATGCCAGCGTCGCAGCGTGCCCTCGCGCGTGAAGCCGACGCGTTCCAGGGCCCTCGTGGAGCGCTCGTTCTCGACATCGGAATAGGCGGTCAGACGCCGCAGACCACAGAGCTCGAACGCGAGGTGAAAGATCAGCGTCTTGCTCTGCGCATTGATCCCGGTCCCCCACCACTCGCGGCCGATCCAGGTCCCGACGGCGGCGCGCCGATCGCGCGGCGACAGTTCGTTCAGGCTCGTGACGCCAACGATTCCGGCGTTCTGGTCCTCGATGACGAAGGCGAGGTCGTGGCCACGTTCACGGGCGTCCTCGCAGCCGCCGATCCAGCGGTCCGCCTGGCTGCGGGCCTCGTAAGGGCCCCAAGAGAACCAACCCGTCACGGCTGGATCGCGCGCGAGCTCGAACAGGCGCTCCCCGTCGCTTGGACGCGGATAACGCAGCGTGATGTTCGACCGACTCAGCTGCATGCTCATCCCTACCGCAGCACTTCGAAGCGAGCACGCAGGACGACCGCGGGCTCTGGCATCGCAAGATGGAAGCCCTGAGCGCAGTCGCAGCCGAGCTCGGTGAGCAGATCGGCCTGCACCTGATGTTCGACCCCTTCGGCAACCACGCTCAACCCGAGCGCATGCGCGAGGTCGATGACGGCCGCGACCATCGCGCTGTCGCGCGAACTGGTGTGGATCGATTCGATGAACGAGCGGTCGATCTTGACGACATCGAACGGCAGGCAACGCAGCGCGTGCAGCGATGAGTAGCCGGTGCCGAAGTCATCGACGGCGAGCTGGACGCCGCGCCGCTTGAGGTCCGTGAGCACACGCAGCGCGACACTGTCATCGCGGATCGGACCCGTCTCCGTGAGCTCCAGACAGATCCGTCCCGGGTCGATCCCGGTACGCGCGAGGACGCCATCGACCTGTTCGACGAAACCGGGCTGTACGCACTGGCGCGCGGCGATGTTCACCGACATCTGTACCGGCCAGTCGAGCGCCTGCCGGCAGGCCTGCTCCAACACCCATGCGCCGAGCTCGACGACCAGGCCCGTCTCCTCAGCGCTGGCGATGAATTCGGACGGGCCGACGACGCCGTGGGCCGGATGGTTCCAGCGGACGAGCGCTTCGGTGCCGTAGAGCTCCCCGTCATCGAGCCTGAACTGCGGCTGGTAGCTGAGCGTCAGCTCCTCTCTGAGCAGCGCGGTATGCAGCGAATGCTCGATCTTCAGGCGCTGTACCGCGTGCTGGTGCAGCGGCCGCTCGAACACCTCGTGCGTGCCGCCGCCACGTTCCTTCGCGCG
>DATMIZ010000056.1:0-6883 GCA_035554055.1 Baekduia sp.
GATCAGCCACATGGGTCACATCAAGATGATGGGCGCGGTTCAGCCGTTCATCTCGGGCGCGATCTCAAAGACGGTCAACCTGCCGCAGTCGGCGACGGTCGCCGACATCGCAGATGCGTACACGGCGGCATGGTCCAACGGCGTCAAGGCGCTGGCGATCTACCGCGACGGCTCGAAGACCGCACAGGCACTGCGCACCGACGCGCAGTCCGAAGACGACGCTCCGGCAGCTGCCGGGCCCGACTTCGACGCCGCCGTCGATGCAGCTGTGACGGCCGCCCTCGCCGAGCCGCGAGCGGCGCAGCGCAAGCGGATGCCGCGTGAGCGCCAGTCGTTGACCCACAAGTTCTCGATCGCCGGGCACGAGGGTTACATCACGGCAGGCATGTACGACGACGGCACCGTCGGCGAGATCTTCCTGACCGACATCGGCAAGGAGGGCTCGACGCTGCGCGGCATGATGAACGCGTTCGCGACGTCGATCTCGCTGGCGCTGCAGTACGGCGTGCCGCTCGAGACGCTTGTCGAGAAGTTCAGCTACATGCGCTTCGAGCCCGAAGGCATCACGCAGAACCCGGAGATCCCGTTCGCGAAGTCGATGCCGGACTACATCATGCGCTGGCTCGCGTCGCGGTTCCTCGACACCGACGCTCAGGAAGAGCTCGGGATCCTCACGCCGGATGTCCGCGCGCGCAAGATGGCGCAAGACGCAGGGCTCAGCGTCTCCGGCGATACCGCCGGCCCGTCGAATTCGACCGTCGCGGCGCCCAGCCCGGCACCTGCGCCGGCCGTCTCGGCGCCGGCGGCCGCCAGCCTCACGGACAGCCCGCCGGTCGTCCCCGTGAAAATGAAGGGCCTCGATCTCGGCCCGGCCTGCGGCCAGTGCGGAGGCATGATGCAGCGCACCGGCTCGTGCTACACGTGCTCGAGCTGCGGCAACAACACCGGCTGCGGATGATGTGACTGTCCACACATCTGACTGATAAAGGGCCGCTTTCGAGCGGCCCTTTAATTGGTCTCTAATCACTCCAATCAACAAAAAGGGACTATGTGATTGGAGTCACTCCTATGGCATGGGATCCGCCCTAGGCTGACAAATATGAACACGATTGTGGTCGGCACCGACGGATCTTCAACAGCGGACAAGGCAGTCGATCGTGCGATCGAGTTGGCTCGCGCGACCGATGCGAAACTGCATGTGGTCGTGGCGTTCACCGATGCCGGTCTGCGTGCAACGGAGCGCGATCTCGCCGAAGCTTCCAAGGTCGAAGGCAATGGTTACGTCGCGCGCGACGTGATCGCTAATCATGGAAAGCACGCAGCGAAGATCGCTCGAAATCGAGGCGTGCAGGCTGAGGCTCACAGCCTGAACGGATCACCAGCTGACGTTCTCGTTCGGTTTGCTGAGGATCACAACGCTGACCTGATCGTTATCGGCAACCGCGGGATGACGGGACCTCGCCGGCTTCTGGGCAGCGTTCCGAACAAGGTCTCGCACCGCGCTGCTTGCTCTGTGCTGACGGTTGACACCGCAGCAGCCGTAGCCGGCTGAAGCCGATCAGACCTCGCGCCTCGAGCGCAACTCGGAAAAGGGCCGCCATGCGGCCCTTTTTGTTTCCGTCGAGGTATCCGCAACTTTCGGTTACTGCCGGGAGCCAAGTGAGTCAATGAACTCGCTCAGCGCCGCACGCCATTCGCCAGGGCGGTCGAGATGCAGATCGTGAGTGGCCTCCGGTAGCTCGACAAGCCGCGCGTCGCGGCCAGACGCGACCATCAACGCAGCGTCATCCGCTGGGAGATATTCCTCGCCGCTTCTCACCACCAGCGACGGCCACACGACCCGCTCCCAGGCATCCCAATAGGAGCGACCGATGGCCTCCTGCAAGGTCCGGATCATCACGTCGACGTCGAAGCGCGGCCACCAGCCGTCGTCGCGTAGCTCCAACCCGCCAGCCCACGCCTCAGCGGCGAGGCCTGGACCTCCGAAGAACTCGACCGCATCGTCCACTGAGGCGAACGGCACTGGCCAGCGCCGCAATGAATCGCCGAGCTTCGCGACGGCCTGATCGCGACTGGCTGCCTCCCCACCACCCCGTGGGCCTGCATCGGCCATGACCAATCCGCGCACCAAGTGCGGATGCTCGGCCGCCAGGAGCAACGCCGTCAATCCGCCGAGAGAGTGGCCGACGACCACTACCGGCGAGAGTCCAAAGCGTTCCACTGCGTATGCCGCGTCGGCGACATGCGCGGCACGTGAAACGTCCGCCGGATTCCGCTCGCTGTGGCCGTGCCCCCTCGCATCCAGCGCAACGACGTGCGCACGTTCGCGCAGCCAGCCAGCCGTCTCGGTCCACTCGCCCGCATAGCCCGCCAACCCATGGAGAAGCAACACGGCCGGCCCTTCGCCGCCGAAGTCGATACCGGCCAGTTCGACGCCGTCCCGGTGAAAATGGAGCGCTGAAGCCACATCCGGTTCCTACCAGACAGCCATTTCTAGACCTGGTTCGTTCCATCACGGCCCTGTTTCTAATCTGCAAGGTGTGCGGAGCGCGCTGCTGTTCGACCTCGACGACACCCTCGTGGTCGAGGAGCCGGCGGCCGTCGCGGCTTTCGAGGCCACGGCGAGGTTCGCCTCGTCTCATCAAGACCTCGATGCGGCGGCGTTGGCGACATCCGCACGCGCCCGCGCTCGTGAGCTCTGGTACGCGACGCCGGCGCACCCTTACTGCCGCCGTATCGGCATCTCCTCATGGGAGGGCCTGTGGTGTCGATTCGAGGGCGACGAGCCGGATATGAAGTGGCTCCGGGACTGGTCCCCGACCTACCGGCGCGAGGCGTGGCGCAGCGCCCTCGCCGATGTCGGGGTCGACGACCTCGAGCTGGCGCATGAACTCGGCGATCGATTCGGGAAGGAGCGCCGTGCGCGGCACGAGGTGTTCGCGGAGGCCGCGATGGTCCTGGAGAACCTGAGCAGCGAATACGACCTCGCGCTCGTCACCAATGGCGCCTCGTGCCTCCAACGCGAGAAGCTGGCCGCTTCAGGACTGGCTGGCTACTTTGCGACTGTCGTCGTTTCAGCTGAATTCGGCGTCGCCAAGCCGGATCCGACGATCTTCCGACACACGCTTGAGCTGCTGAACTGCCACAGCGCAACGATGATCGGCGACAGCATCCGTCGCGATATCGAAGGCGCGACCGCGGCGGGTCTGCGCGCGATCTGGGTCAACCGGGCCGGCATCGAGAGGGCTGAAGACACGCCGGAAGTCACCGAGATCACGACGCTGGCAGACCTCCCGCAGGCGCTGCGATCCCAGGACGGTATGGGAGCCTGATCGCATGCTGATCGACATCGTCGTCTACGACGGGCTGGATGAGCTGGACGCCCTGGGGCCGCTGGAAGTGCTCCGCAACGCCGCCTATTACGGCGCCGACATCACCGTGAGGCTCGTGACACGAGAGGCCCAGGCAACTGTGGAGGGAGCGCATGCGGTGCGGTTCGCACCGGACGCGGTGTACGAGCCCGGAGCGGATGTGCTGATCGTGCCCGGCGGCGGTTGGAACTCGCGCGCTGCCAATGGCGCTCGGGCAGAGGTGCAACGCGGTGACTGGCTGCCGCTCCTGCAAACGGCACGGCAGACAGCTCGAATCCTGGCGGGCGTCTGCACCGGCACGATGCTGTTGGCGCACGCAGGGGTAATCGGCGCGCGCCGCGCCACGACCCATCGAGGCGCCGTCGAGGACCTGGCCGCGCTGGGCGCCACCGTCGTCTCAGAGCGTGTTGTCGACGACGGCGACCTCATCACGTGCGGCGGAGTCACAAGCGGCATCGACCTCGCCCTGCGGCTCGTCGAGCGCGAGGTATCGCCCGATATGGCGAAGCGGGTGGCGGCCGGTATCGAATACCCGCCTCCGTCCTAAGCTCAACCAATGCCCTCCACCGACCTTCAGAACACAGTCGCGCTCGTCACCGGAGCCTCGAGCGGCATCGGCGAGGCGGCCGCAAAGGCACTTGCCGAAAAGGGCGCCGCCGTCGCACTGGTCGCGCGGCGAAAAGACCGCCTCGAGAGCCTGAAGGCCGAGATCGAAGCGGCGGGCGGCACTGCGCTCGTAGTCGTCGCGGACATCGCGGAGCGCGAGCAGGCGCAGGCCGCAGTCGCCGAGACGGTGAAGGAGCTCGGGCGCCTCGACATCCTGATCAACAACGCAGGAATGATGCTGCTTGGCCCGATCGCCGACGCACCGATCGACGAGTGGGACAAGATGGTCAACATCAACCTGCTCGGCCTGTTCTACACGGCCAAAGCAGCGCTGCCACATCTACTCGAAGCGGCCGAAGATGGACCACGGCAGGTTGCCGACATGATCAACATCTCCTCGGTCGCCGGCAGGGTCGCTCGCAACGGCAGCGGCGTCTACAACGCGACGAAGCACGGCGTCGGCGCGTTCTCGGAATCGCTGCGCCAGGAGGTGACCCAGCGCCAGGTGCGTATCGCTCTGGTCGAGCCGGGCGCGGTCTCCACCGAGCTCGTCGAGCACAACCGCGAAGAGATGCGCGAAGCCATCGAGGAGCGGCTCGCCGACATGGGTCGCCTCGAGGCTTCAGATATCGCCGATGCGATCGTCTATGTCGTAACGCGACCCAGCCATGTCGCGGTCAACGAAGTCTTGATCCGACCGACGCAGCAGCAGGCTTAGGGGCATGACTGCTCAGGACGACGAGCCTTTCGAAGGACCGCGCCGCCGCACGCAGCTGGCGGCCGAACGCACGTGGCTTGCGTGGTGGAGAACCGGACTCGGCACGGCGGTCGCCGCGATCGGCGTCGGAGCGGCGCTGCCACGCGCGCTGGATACCAATCACGGCTGGGTCTACGCGGTACTCGGTGTCGGCTATGCCCTGCTGGCGATCTCGCTATTCGTCGCGGGCGCGATCCGGCAGGACCGCGTCGACGACGCGCTGATGATCGGCGAGTTTGACCGGCTCAGCCCGCTGGTCGTCTGGGGCTTCACGGCCGCTGGCGTTGTCCTCGCACTGGCGACCACCGGGCTGCTGGTCGCCGACGTCTAGCAAACCGCGGAGCAATCCCACAGGTGTGGGCCGAGTTGACGGGGTCTAACACCCTCAACGCAGCCCAGACCGGCGGAAGCGCGACCGCTACCAGCAACCCCTGGCCCGCGCTAGCTCGCGGGCTTCGGCGGCTCGATCTGCTGCCCGAACTCCGGGCAGGCCTCGTTGCCGCACTCCCAGCGATCGTCGGGATCGGCGAGGGCTTCGACCGCCGGCATGCCGCAGGTCGGGCAGACAGGATGAGGCGGGGTGTGAGCCGTCATAAGTCGATCATCCCTCCAACACCTGCGCGATAATCGCGCGGACGGCCTCGGGCGTCGGTGTCTCCTCCCGCAGCAAGGCACTTTGGACAATGCCGCCCGTCGCCGCGCCCACGGCGGTTGCGGCCGCCTCACCGATCCGCGGCGAAAGCAGTTCGAACCAGCTCTGCTCCCACAGGATCGCGACATCACGCAACTCCTTACGCCGTACCGCAGCCGTGTAGAGCTCGGTGACCGCGACGGCGTTACGTCGAGAATCGGCGAACATCGCCACGATCGCCTCGGTAATCGCCTCGGTGATGTCTGCGTCCGGCGCCAAGTCATCGAACCGGCTTCGTAGCCGTTCCACATCCTGGGTGGCTGCGTCGGTCATAGCCGCGATCAGCAGGTTCTCGATTGACCCGAAGTAGTAGGAGGTGGCCGACAGCGGCACCTCCGCCTGACTGGCGACGAGCCTGTGAGTAAGACCCTCGACGCCGTGATCGGCGATCACCTTCATCGCGGCCTCCACGATGCGTGCCTTGCGTTGACGGTCGATCCGCCGTGGAGCTTGGATCTCGGCCATCTTCGGATCGTAGTACCGAGGTCCCGACAGAAGGGCTGGACAGCGCAGCACGAAATCGTCTACAGTGCCCCGAGTTGGGACAAATGTCCGAACTCTGCACGATGCCAAATCACCTCGAATTTCACGCGACCTGCGACGTCAGCTACACCGCCCTCCCGCCGCTCGAGGACGGGCAGGGCATGACGATCGACCTGCCGACCGAGTACCACCAGCCGGCCCGCGCTCAGCGCACGCTCGAGGAAATCCTGCACACCGCACAGATGCTCGAACGACTTGGCTTTGACGGCGCGACGCTCACCGAGCAGCACGGCGGCGCCGTCGGGATCGTCGGCAACGCGCTGCAGGCGGCGGCCTGGGTCGCCGGCCAGACATCTGGCATCCGCATCAATGCCGTCGGCCCGATCCTCAACGCGTATCTCTCCCCCGTGCGGATGGCCGAGGAGACGGCGTTCGCCGATCTCGTCTCGCGCGGGCGCCTGAACGTCGGCCTGCCGCTGGGCGTCGGCTCGCAATACCACTCCTACGGCATCACCAATCCGGCGCAAGCTCGGCTGCGCCACCGTGAGGCGCACGACCTGTACATCAAGGCGCTCACCGAAGACGGGCCCTTCGCCTGGAACGGCGAGTACTACCAGGTGCCGAGCGTCAATCTCTGGCCGCGGCCCCTGCAACAGCCACATCCGCCGATCTGGATTCCGGCTGCCGGCTCCAGGGAGTCGCTCGAGCTCGCAGCCGAGCACCGCTACACCTACCAGACCGTCTTCGTGCCCTGGGAGCTGCTGCTCAAGAACACCGAGATGTTCCGAGAGCTCTGCCGCGCACACGGCTACGAACCGCCGCGCGAGCAGATCGCCGCGTTCTTCCAGGTCTACGTCGCCGAGACCGACGAACTCGCAAGGCGCGAGTACGAGCCGATGCTGCTGTGGCAGTACCAGAAGGTCTTCGCCCACCCCTTCCACGAGTCGTTCCCGCCCGGATATGTGAGCGAACCCG
>DATMIZ010000057.1:0-3171 GCA_035554055.1 Baekduia sp.
GCCACTGCCCGCCGATCAGGAGTTGTTGCTCATTTGCGGGGGTCATAGGTAGTCAGGCATACCCAAGAACCCGGACCTATACAGAGGTGCGCGATCTTGGCAGCCCTACATTCCCTACGAGGGATGGCTAGATGAGCGCACTAACCCGATACGGGCAGGCAGTTCGTGTGCCGCATGTGGCGCGTCTGCTTGCACTCGGAGCGGTCGCGCGGCTGTCGCCGGCGATGGAGCTGGTCGCGATGGTGCTCTTCGTGCGCGATGCCTCCGACTCGTACGCGATGGCGGGGGCTGTCACCGCGACGTACACCATCGGATACGCGGTGGCCGCGCCGGTGCAGGGCCGGATGGCCGACCGCTATGGCGCGGCCCGTGTGCTCTGGCCGTTGGCCATCGGTCATACGATCGCGCTCGGCGCGCTGGTCGCCGCCGGGCTCGCCGGCTCGTCCGGGCCGGTGCTCGTCTCGTTGGGGTTGGTGGCCGGTCTGGTCATGCCGCCGACCGGGGCCGTCGTCCGGCGGGCGATCGCCCAGCAGGCAGCGCGCAGGCGGGACCTGCTTCCGTCTGTCTTTGCGCTCGACGCGCTCGGCATCGAATTCGTCTTCATGAGTGGCCCCGTGCTGACCGCTGTGTTGATCGCTGTCGCATCGCCGGCGGCCGCGCTGATCGTCGCTTGCGGGGTGGCCATCGCTGCCGTCGCCGGACTCGTCGTCGTCCCGGCGATCGAGGTGGATGAGTCGGTGCAGCGCACCGGGCGCCTGGGCGCACTGCGATCTCCGGGAATGCGCACGCTCATCGGTTGCCTCGCCCCGATCGGGGTCGCTTACGGCGGCTTCCAAGTCGGGATCATCGCGTTCGCTGACGACGTCGGGGCCAGCGCGAGCGCGCCGTGGCTGCTGGCGGTCCTCTCCTTGGGCGGAGCGATCGGGGCGCTCGTGTACGGCTCGCTCGGCCATCGCTTCGCGAGCTCGATGGCGCTGGCCTGTATCGCTGTCCTGCTGCCGGTGTGTTTTGCGCCGATGATCCTCGCGACATCGGTGCTTCAGATGGCGTTGCTCATACTCCTTGGCGGCGCGTTCATGACTCCCGTCATCGCCATCACCAACCAGGTGGTCGGCGACGTCGCACCACCGGACGCGGTGACCGAGGCGTATGCCTGGGTGTTCATGGCAATGCTCGCGGGCATGTCGTTCGGTCTGGCCGTGGGCGGCCGGCTCGTCGAGGCGGGCAATTGGCACCACAGCATCCTGCTCGCGATCGGAGCGACGATCACAGTCGCGGTAGTCGCCGTGAGCCGCCGCCGGACCTTGCCGGACGTCGGCTGGCACCACACGGTTCCGGAGGTGACCTGAGCGTGCCCAGGGCGAGGATCATTCGGCTCGCAATCGGCGCGCTCGCGGCGATGGCCGTTTCCGCATGCGGCATCATTAAGAGTGATCCGGCATCGGACTGGCAGACGCCGAAGTTGGCCTCCGGGTTCACGAACGCCGGCGCGGGTGCGGCACCCGTTGGCTATTACAAGGACGCGAGCGACCGGGTTTATCTACGGGGCGTCGTGCAGTCGACCCAGGCCTCGCCATCAGACGCGAAGGTCTTCGTGCTCGACGAAGGGGTCCGGCCGGTCTACACGCACCGGTTCAACGTCTTGTTCAGCCTGCACGAGGGCGACATCGTGATTTGGGCGGCGGTGCAGGTCTCCCCGGATGGAGTTGTCTCCGTATCCGGGGCGAATATCGAGACGTTCTCGCTCGATCAGGTGAGTTTTAGGACGCGCTGAGCGTCAAGTAGCGCCTTGAGGGCTGCCGGAAGGCCGCCACGAAGTTACCTAAGAACGTGATCGAGGCAGTCGCGATGGGCGTGCACATACTCGGTGAGAGTCTGCGCCTCGTGTCCGGACAGCCGCGGCACGACGTCTGTCACTTCCGCGAGTTCCCCGGCCGCGACCGCCGTGTACGCCGAGATCCAGCCTTCGACCTCCCAGTCAGGCGCCCCGTACTTCGCGCGCGAAGCCCGCGCCTCGTCCAGCGTCTCGTCGACGTAGGTGATCGTCTTGCCGCTCAGCTCCGACATCATGCTCGTCGCCTCGGCAAAGCTGAACGCCTCGCGGCCGGTCAGGTCGTACGTCTTTCCCGCGTGCGCGGCGGGATCAGTGAGCACGACTGCGGCGACGTCCGCCATGTCGTCCCGCGAGCATGCGGAGAGCTTGCCATCGCCGGCCGGACCCCGCAAAGCACCGTCTTCGCCGACCCATTGCGGGATGCTGTCGAGGTAGAAGTTCATCCTCAGGAACGTGAACGCGATCCTGGACTCCTTGATCGCCTGCTCCGTAGCGAAGTGATCGCGCGCAAGCAGAAAGGTCGCGTCCGGCGCCGAACCAACGAACGAGAAGTAGACGATCTGGCCGACGCCTGCGGCCGCCGCGGCATCGACCACCGACTGATGAGTCGCGACTCGGCCGTCGTCCTCGCTGGCTGGGATGAACAGCAGCGTGTCCGCGCCAGCCATGCCCGCTTGCATCGCCGCGCTGTCGTCGTAGCCGGCGATCACTGCCGTCGGCGCGGGCACGGGCGCTCGCGCCGGATCCCTGACGAGCTGGATTTGGTCGGCACCGCGTTCGTGGAGGCGGCGCGCGATTCGCCCGCCGAGTTCCCCGGTCGATCCGGTCAACGCGATGCGCATGTCAGCCATCGCCCGAACATAGCGGGCGGTGTCCGCCCGCCGGCCATGAGCAACCCTCAACGGTCAGGCGCATGGGTCTCTTACGACAGACGATCCTCGGTAGTTGCGGCTGACAGTCGGGACACGCAACGAAGTGGTGACTACACGGTCTCGTGACGACTGTCAGATGAGACTGCGAACGCACGACCGATAAGGCGTGGATCCATCCCAATTAGGGGACCTGGTCGCTCGCAGGGCGGACCAGAACGTGTCCGTGTGTTGTCTAGTTGCTCGTCCGCTATGAACGGACGGTCAAACTCATCGTTTCCGACTCCCTCGGCGTCGGCGCACCAACGCATCCGCGAGAGCGCCCAGCTTCCGCCAGGTGCTTTCATTGCGCTCAGCTATCTGAAGTAGTGCCTCGAGGTCGTCAAATCACTCGCCCAGGCGGCGCAGCGCTCCGGCGTACCGAGGGAGCTCCTCGTCGAGGACCTCATCCAGCCTCCCGTCCGCCTC
>DATMIZ010000058.1:0-14658 GCA_035554055.1 Baekduia sp.
CTCGCGTGGCATGGGCTCCAGTGGGTATTCGGCGTTGATGAGCGCATGCAGCTCCTCGCCGGTGAGCACGTCCTCACGCGTCCAGCGGTGGTCGGCATCCAGCGGCATGAACTCGATGAAGCGGACTTCGAACGGATGCTCGCGAGCGAAGCGCGCGAATGGCAGCGCCTCCTGCTCGGTGAAATCACGAATCGCGACCGCGTTGAGCTTGATCGGATGTGCCTCGGGAAACTGCGCGAGTGCCTCGATCCCCGCAAGCACGCGGGGGAGGGCGTCACGTCGCGTGAGCTCGTAGAAGCGATCGCGTTGCAGAGAGTCGATCGAGACGTTGAACCGATTCACGCCCGCCGCGACGAGCTTCGCCGCATCGCGCTCGAGCAGGTAACCGTTGGTTGTCAGCGACAGGTCGTCGACGAGCGGTGCGAGCCGTGCGATGAGGCTCGTGACGTCCTTGCGCACGAGCGGCTCTCCGCCCGTAAGCCGCACGTCGCGGACACCCATCGACGCGAGCAGGGCGACGATCCGCTCGAGCTCTTCGAATGTCAGGATCTCCTCGCGCGAGAGCCAGGGCAGGCCCTCTGCCGGCATGCAGTACTGGCAGCGGAAATTGCAGCGGTCGGTCACCGAGATCCGGACATCGCCGATCTCGCGTCCGTGACCGTCTACAAGTTGCTCACGAGCCATCACCCTCAGGCTAGTCACACGGGTGATTTTCGAACGCCTACGACCGGCGGCGCGTCGTCGGGCGCACGATGGCTGCCACTGCGGTGATTGCAAAACAGATCTGGCCGACCCCGAGCGCGATGCCCGTGTTGTGTGCGCCAAACGCTTCAGCGACGAGAGTGCCGAGAACGAACGCGCCGACCATCGCCAGCAGTTCGAACCTCACGAATCGATCCATCGGGCGAGTGTAACTGGGCGGTTTCATCCGTTTCAATGTCACCCGCCCGGGGGTGGCATTGGTTGTTCCCGGTATGCGGGCATAAGTTCGGCCAGGTTGGTTCCTGGGTTGCGCCGGTCGCGCTTTCGTCCGTCCGGCACCGATCCCACCCGCCCGCCGATCGTGCCGGCCGGACGAACGCGCGCCCGGCGCTCACCCATCGCGCGAGGCAGACCCTCATCGTGGGCGACATCGCCCCCAAATAATGGGTGCAATGTCGCCCACGGTGCCGGGTGGCATCGGTCACCCCTGCGTCAAAGGCGACGAATGCGCTTTGCGCCAGCACACGCCACCCTGCTCGCTGACCCGACCCGCGAGAAGCATCGTGGGTCGCGCATGCGCCCAGAACGCATCGTTGGCCGAGCGCAGATAGCGTTGCTGTGGTGACCGACCACACTGAGATTGACCTGTTGTTTGCCGGCCGCGAGAAGGCCATCTGCTGCCATCGGGTCGGCGATGCGATCGTCGACCCAGGCCCGCAGACCTGTTCGGAGACGCTGCTTGCCGCGCTCGATGGATGGCAGCCGAAAGCGATCCTCCTGACGCACATCCACCTGGACCATGCCGCCGCGGCGGGTGCGCTGCTGCGCGAGTGGCCGGACACCGAACTCTGGGTACACGAATCCGGAGCCCGGCACATGGCGGATCCGGAGCGCCTGATCGCTTCCGCCGAGCAGATCTACGGCAGCCGCATGGACGAGCTCTGGGGTGAGATCGTGCCCGTGCCGGAAGATCGCATGGTCGTCCTCACGGGTGGGGAGGAGCGTGACGGCTTCAAGGTTGCGTACACGCCTGGCCATGCCAAGCATCACGTCTGCTACCTACACATCGAGTCGGAGCTCGCGTTCACCGGCGACAACGCCGGCGTCCGCATCGAGGACGGTCCGATCCTTCCGCCGACGCCGCCGCCGGATATCGATCTCGAGCTCTGGGCGCAGTCGATCGAGACCGTGCGCGACCTCAAGCCGCGCGCCTTGGCGTTGACGCACTTCGGGACGTTTGCCGACGTCGATGGACACCTGGACGCGATGCAATCCGCGTTGACCCACTGGGGAGACCTGGCCCGCCACGTCGATGCGGACGAGTTCGAGCGTCAGATGATGGACGTCGCGGGCGACAAACGCCGGTACACGGTCGCGATGCCGATGGCGACGCTGCACGCCGGGCTCGTGGAGTACTGGGAAAAACGAACCTAGGTTTTGAATTTCGGCGCTGAGGAGTAATGTCGGAATCGATGCCGTCGACCATCGAGTTGCCGCGCACCAGTGGTCCGGGCAGTGGCTTCGGAGGGGACTGGCGCGTGATTGTCAGAAACGACGACCACAACACCTTCGACGGTGTGGCGCACGCGCTCGCCCGCACCCTTCCGGGCGTGACCATCGAGCAGGGGTATGAGTTCGCGAATCGCATCCACAGCGATGGCTTGTCCATCGTTTGGAGGGGACACCGCGAACCGGCCGAGCACTACTTCGAGCAGCTGGCGGCCTTCGGACTGACGATGGCGCCGCTCGAACGCGACTGATACCACGAACAGCACAAGCGATCGATGGGCAGGGCAGCGCCGGCACCGCCGGGTACAAGCGGAGCCTGCGCGAACGCGATCTGCTGCGCCGCTATCACCGCCACGGGGACCTCGCGGCTCGCGATCAGCTGGCCGAGGAGATGTTGCCGCTCGCACGCTCGCTTGCTGGCCGCTACGCCGGCCGCGGCGAGCCCTTGGACGACCTGATCCAGGTCGCCTGCATCGGTGTCATGAAGGCGATCGAGGGGTTTGACATTGACCGCAAGGTGCGTTTCTCGTCCTATGCGACGCCGACGGTGCTGGGGGAGATAAAGCGTCACTTTCGCGACAAGACCTGGGCCGTGCGCGTTCCCCGGGGCCTGCAGGAGCTGCAGCTCGTGGTGGCACGCAAGCGCGACGACCTGACGAGTGAGCTCGGTCGTTCGCCGACGGTGAGCGAACTCGCGGCCGTGGTCGAGGCTCCGTTCGAGGAGGTGTTGGCGACGATCGAGTCGGTCGGCGCCCGCCGGACTCGTTCGCTCGACGAACAGACGGGAGAGGACATGACGCTGGCCGATCAGCTCGGCGACGTCGATCCCGATCTCGCGCGCGCCGAGATGCGCGTGATGATCGGCGACGCATTGGACGTGCTGTCAGACCGCGACCGGGTGGTGCTGCATATGCGCTTTGCCCAAGACCTGACGCAGGCGGAGATCGCGGCGCGCATCGGCCTCAGTCAGATGCAGATCTCACGGATAATCAGGCAGTCGATCGCCCGCTTGCGGCTGGACATAGAGAGCCGCTGAACGGTCTGAGCAGTGGGTCAGTGCGATTCGACGGCGAGCGCTGCGGCAAGGGTCTCGTTGCTCGACTTGTCGGTCCATGAGTACAGCAGCGGGACCTGGTAATAGCTCTGATTCGCGATCCGGAAGTCGAGGAAGTCCTGGCTGGTCCAGTAGCGATCCCACTCGGCCTTCGAGTCGAAGTCGAACGTGACGAGGAACTTGTAGCGGTCGTCGCGATACCGGTACACGGCCCAGGCTGTGGCACCGAAATGGCTTGATTTCTTCGCGATGTCTTCAAGCGCCGAATGCAGCTTGTCGCCACGGAACAGCGTCGCGTAAAAGGAGATGTGGACCGAGCCGCTCATGCGCCTACCTCTGCGTAGATCGCACCCGGGCCGTCAGCTGTGCGTCCCTCGCCGGCTTTGCCAGCGCCGACCAGGACCGAGATCTTGCCGAGGTGCTTGTTGTCTTTCATCAATTGGTGTGCCTGTGCCACGCCGTCGTAGCCAAGCGTTCGCCAGAGTACCGGGCGGATGACCCCGGACTCGATCAGCTCGTTGGCCTTCTTACATTCCCAGGCGTTTGCGAAGTGCGATCCGACGATCTCCTTCTGCTGCATCCACAGGTAACGAACGTCGAAATCGAGGTTGAACCCCGTCGTCCCGGCACAGATGACGATTTTCCCGAACGGCTTCGCCGTGAAGACCGAAACGGGGAAGGTCGACTTGCCGACGTGCTCGAAGACTACGTCTGGCGGCTCGCCGAGGATCTCCTTGACGCGCTTTGCGAAAGCGAGCTGGACCTTGAAGCGCGCCTTCTCCTCGTCGGGTGTCTCGTTGCCCGTCCGCATCATGCCCTTGAAGTCGTTGCGATCGATGTAGTCGAGCGCGCCGAGGCTCTTGGCGAGCTCTCCCTTCTCGGGCGACGACACCACGGCCACGCTCTGCGCGCCGGCAGCGGCGCAGAGTTGCGTCGCGAATACGCCGAGCCCGCCGGCCGCTCCCCAGATCAGCACCTTTTGACCTGCCTGCAGGTTGCAGCGCGTCATGAGCATTCGATAGGCGGTGAAGTACACGAGCCCGTATGAGGCAGCTTCGTCCCATGAGAGGGACTTCGGCTTGGGCAGTAGCTGTTGCGCCTGCACCTTGGTGAACTGGGCGAACGATCCCCAGGTCGTCTCGTAGCCCCAGATCCGCTGTGACGGCGCGGCCATCGGATCGAGGCCGTGGACCTCGGGATCCTCGTAGGACGCCTGATTGCAGTGCAGGACGACCTCGTCGCCCTCCTTCCAACGCGTCACGCCGGGCCCGACCTTCCACACGATCCCGGACGCGTCGGAGCCGCCGATGTGGTGCCCGAACTCGGGGTGGTCGCCGTACTTCATGACGGACACCGGCTCGCCGAGCGCCGCCCATACGTTGTTGTAATTGATGCCCGCGGCCATCACGCGGACGATCACCTCGAACGCCGCCGGCTGCGGGACCTCGACCTCTTCGAGCTGGAAGGCGTCCTGCGGTTCGCCGAAGCGCTCTTCGCGGATCACCCACGCCGACATCGTGTCCGGCAGCGTGCCGACCGGGACGTCGATCTGGGTGACGTTGTCGATCTGGGCGGACATCAGGTCGCAGGTTATTGGCGCGTCGCCCGCGATGCGACGCGGCTGGATGCTCCTAGTTGAGGAAACCCGAGCGGCGGAACCAGATGAACATGCTGATCGCCGCAAGCAGGACGGCACCGCCGCCGAAGGCGATGAATTCGCCAAAGCCGTTGACGTGGCGGACCATCCAGCCGAAGTTCTGCCCGAAGAACCCGGTGATGAAGGTGAGCGGCAGGAAGATCACGGAGACCAGGGTCAGCTGCTTCATCACCTGGTTGAGGCGGTTGGAGACCGTAGAGAGATACACGTCAAGCGCGCCGGAGATCAGATCGCGCATCCCATCGAGCAGCTCGTTCAGCCGCGTCAGGTGGTCGACCACGTCGCGGAAGTAGTCACGCGTGTCGTCGAGATCGAGGCCGGGAATGCGCTCCAGGTCCACCGCGCCCGTCAGCAGCGCGTCGCGCTGCGGCGCAATCACGCGGCGCATCTCCACGAGCTGCCGGCGTTGGTTGAACAGTTCGTGCCGGTGCTCGTCGGTCGGCTTCTCGACGATCTCGTCGATGAGGTCGTCGAGACGGTTGTCGAGGTCGTCCAGCAACGGGAAGAACGAGTCGGTGAGCGAGTCGAGGATCCTGTATACGGCCTCCTCTTCGGTACGTGTTCCCGCGACCGACATGCGCTTGTAGGCGGTCTTCAGCGCCGCGCAGCCATCGCGATGGACCGTGAGCACCCAGTCGCCCGACACGTGCACGTGAATCTCGACGAGCTCGCCACGGTGCACGCCGTAGAACACGATCAGCGCGTGATCCTCGTAGCGCTCGAGCTTCGGACGCTGCCCGAATTCACGCGAGTCCTCGGTGGCCAGCTCATGGAGCCCGAAGATGCGCTGAGCTGCGTCGAGCTCCTCCGAGGACGGGTCAAAGAGGTCGAGCCAGAAGAAGTGCTTCTGCTCGAGGCAGGCCGCGATCGTGGCCTCGTCGATGCTGTCGAGGAATTTCACTCGAGCCATCGTCGCGAGCGCCGCGGACGGCTTCGTGCGCGTTTCGCGGGGCGCGAGGTTTAAATTTAGTTGTGCCATAATCTCGCCTATGCGACGGCTAACTAGGCGCGACGTGGTCATCGGTGGATCGGCGCTTGGTGCTGCGGGATATCTCGGACACAGCGTGATCCCGCATTCGCACCCGTGGGACTCGGAGGCGCAGGCAGCGCACGACGGGCACGAGGCGATCGGGCACGACGCGGTGGACCACGGCGGCCACGCGAGTTTCAAGCGCGGTGGCGCGGTCGATGCCGGCGGCAACGGCTTCGATCCTCACGCGATCCTCCGCGATTTCGATTGGGGCACGACAACCCGCCTGCCGAACGGCCGTGTTCAGCGCGAGTGGACAATCATCGCCGAGGACAAGGAGATCGAGGTCATGCCCGGCGTGAAGTTCGCCGCCTGGACCTACAACGGGCGCATCCCCGGGCCGACACTCCGGTGCCGTGAGGGCGACCTGTTGCGCATCAAATTCGTCAACGGCTCAGCCCACCCGCACACGATGCATTTCCACGGTATCCACCCGGCCGCGATGGACGGCGTGCCGGGCCTGGGCGCCGGCGAGATCCCGCCACGCGGGACGACCACCTACGAGTTCGAGGCGATGCCGGCAGGGCTGCATCTGTACCACTGTCACGTGCGGCCACTTGCCGAACACATCGCCAAAGGCCTATACGGCGCGTTCATCGTCGATCCGAAGGAGGGCCGGCCCGATGCGGACGAGATGGTGATTGTGATGAACGGCTTCGACACGAACTTCGACCGTGCCAACGAGGTGTACGCGGCAAACACGGTCGGATTCGCATATATGGACAAGCCGATCGCCGTGACGCGCGACCAGCTGGTCCGGGTCTACCTCGTCAACGTCCTGGAGTACGACCTGATCAACTCGTTCCACCTCCACGGCAATCTGTTCAACTATTTTCCGACCGGAACGTCGCTGGAGCCGTCTGAGCTGACCGACACGGTGATGCTCTGCCAGGGCCAGCGCGGGATTCTCGAGTGGAAGTTCCCGCACGCCGGCAAGTTCATGTTCCACGCCCACCAGTCCGAGTTCACCGAACTCGGGTGGCAGGGCTTTTTCGAGGTCAGCTGATGAGTGATGTGACAGCCGGTCGCGGGCGTGCGGGCGGCGGTCCCGT
Organism: Baekduia sp.; assembly: GCA_035554055.1. Classification (GTDB taxonomy): domain Bacteria; phylum Actinomycetota; class Thermoleophilia; order Solirubrobacterales; family Solirubrobacteraceae; genus Baekduia. The sequence continues at coordinate 7,005 of DATMIZ010000058.1, forward strand.
GTGGCTTTTCGGCGTCGTGCCGTTGCTGATCATCATCGCGGCGATCGCCGCGTTTGTCGCACTCGGTAGCCCAGGGCTCGGCGAACGGCGCGGTCCGCCGGCCGAGGAACTGGCAGTTGAGAAGACGGTGCTCAAGCCCGGTGTGATCGAGCTAACCATCCGCAACGACGGGCCCGATCCGGTGCGCGTCGTGCAGGCTCAGGTCAACGACGCGTTCGTGCAGTTCAGCGGGCCAGGCAAAGACGTCGGCCGGCTGCAGACGGCGACCTTCAAGCTACGGGAGCCGTGGATCGAGGGACAGGCGTACTCGCTTGTCCTGATCACCGCAACGGGCGGGACCGTCGACCATGAGATCGCCGTGGCCGTCGAGACGCCCGGGACCGACCTCTCCTTTTTCGGTTTGATGGCGCTCCTGGGTATCTACGTCGGCGTGATCCCGGTCGCGCTGGGGATGCTCTGGCTGCCATGGGTCCGCCGGATCGCGGGCGCGTGGGTGCGCGTCGTGATGGCTGTGACGATCGGTCTGCTGGCGGTGCTGGCGATCGATGCCACGCTCGAGGGCTTCGAGCTCGCGGGGAGTGGGTCGCAGGCGTTCGGAGGCTCGGCGCTGGTCCTGATCGGTGCGCTGGTCGCCTATCTGCTGTTGAGCGGTGTCGCCGAGTGGCTGCAGCGGCGTGAGCGGACGGCGACGGGATCGCCGGGAGCAGCGGGGACGCTTGCGTTACTTGTGGCGGTCGGCATCGGCCTGCACAACCTCGGCGAGGGTGTGGCGATCGGCTCCGCGTACTCGGTCGGCGCGCTCGCGCTGGGAGCATCCTTGGTGGTCGGCTTTGCGATCCACAACACGACCGAAGGCCTGGCGATCGTCGCGCCGATCTCCAAGGCGCGGCCATCGGCGATGCGCCTGGTCGCGCTCGGCGCGATCGCGGGGGCACCCGCGATTGTCGGCGCCTGGATCGGTGCCGCCGCGTTCAACTCATCCGTGGCCGCGTTGCTGTTCGGCTTCGGCGCCGGCGCGATCGTGCAGGTGATCGTCCAGCTCGCGCCGTCGGTCCGAGACGAGGAGGGCACGCTGCTGCATCCGGCCGCCGTCGCCGGGATGCTCGGAGGCGCGCTGCTGATGTTCGCGACGGGTCTGCTGGTCAGCGTCTGATCAGCTGAACGGCAGTTCGACGACCTCGGCGACCGCCGTCGTGCCGTCCGACTCAGCCACCGTCACCTGCTCGCCGGGCTGCACTTCGCGACGGACGAAGGCCAGCGCGATCGGACCCAGGCGGGGAGACACAACCGAGGAGGTGATCAGCCCCACCTCGCGCTCGTCGGCGGTCAGCGTCGCACCGGCAGCGATCGGTGCAGACAGGCGCAGCCCGCGCAAGTGGCGGTTCGGCTTGCCCTTGTAGTACAGCCGCGCGACTGTCTCCTGGCCTACGTAGCAGCCCTTTGTGAAGGAGACGGCGCGCTCGTTGAGCCCCGCCTCCTGGGGGATCACTGAGTCGTCGAGGTCGATCCCGTAGCGCGGGCGCCCGCGCTCTACGCGCAGAACCTCGGCGTCTGCATCGGCGAGCGGTGTCGCGCCGGCGGCTACGAGCCGTTCGACGAGGGCCGGCGTGGACGCGGCCGAGACGACGAGGTCGACCCCGGTCTCGGTGGCGATCGCAAAACCATCCTCGAACGGGGTGGAGGCGTGTTCAGGCTCCGGCGCGTGGATCCCCAGAACCGCCGATGCGTCGCCGATCAGCGAGATCAGCCCTAGCTCCAGGGTGCGCTTCTCAAGCCGCGCATCCCATCCGAGCAGCGCCTTGCGGATCACGTCGAAGATGGATTGCAAGGCGGCGCGCTCGCAGATCAGCAGCAGTTCGCTCTCGCTGACGCGCAGGACGCGCATGTCGCCGAGCATCTTGCCCTTGGGGGTGAGCAGCGCCGCGTAGACGCCGGAGCCGACGGCGAGGTCATCGACCTTGTTGGTCACCTGACCGTCGAGGAACTCGCGTGCCTGCGGGCCGACGACGGCGAGCTTGCCGAGTTCGGAGCGGTCCACAAGCAAGACATCCATCCGCTCACTGTAGGCGCGCCGAATGGACCTGGCCCACGCTCGCACGTGCGCGGGAGGGATGACGGGACATGAAAGTTGCTGAGCGAGACGCTGAAATTTAGATGTGGCTAAACTTCAGATCATGAGTCATCCAGTCTCGTCGGCGGTTGAGGATTACGCGAAGGCGATTTACTCGCTCGAGCGGCGCAAGAAGGGCGCTGTGACCACCAACGCGATCGCTGAACGAATGGAGGTGACGGCAGCGTCGGCGTCATCGATGGTCAAGAAGCTTGCCGGCCTCGGGCTTGTACGTCACGCGCCTTATCGCGGGGTGGAACTGACGCCGCGCGGCTTGGAGGTCGCGCTGGAGGTAATTCGTCACCACCGGCTGCTCGAGCGCTACCTGGCGGAGGAGCTCGGGGTGCCATGGGATCGCGTCCACGATGAGGCGGAGGTGCTCGAGCACGTCCTCTCTGAGGAGCTCGAGGAGCTGATCGCCGCAAAGCTCGGACACCCGACTCACGATCCCCACGGCGACCCGATCCCGAGTCGCGACCTCGTGATCGACGAACGCGACACCGTGAGCCTTCAGTCGCTTGACGCGGGCTCAAACGGCGTGTTCACGCGCATCTCCGATTCCGACCCGGCGATGCTGCGCTGGCTGGCCGAGCGCGGCATCGCTCCTGGCGACAGCTTCAAGATCGTCGACAAGCAGCCGTTCGGCGGCCCGGTATTTGCGCAGTTCGGGCAGACAACCCATGCCCTCGGCGGTGAGCTCGCCGCCGCTATGCGCGTGGAGCTCGAGCGTTGAACAGCCCCGCCGATGTGGCGGTTCGAGCGTTGAACAGCCCCGCCGATGTGGCGGTGTTGCCGGGCGTTCCTGAGCTGACCGCGCTAGACAAGATCCGCGGCCGGGGCATTCGCGGCAAGCTGCACCTTCTCGGGCCCGCGTTCGTGGCCTGTATCGCGTACGTCGATCCTGGCAACTTCGCGACGAACATCGCCGGCGGCTCCAAGTACGGCTACCTACTTCTCTGGGTGTTGCTCAGCGCGAACCTGATGGGGATGCTGATTCAGAATCTGTCCGCGAAGATCGGCATCGCGACCGGTAAGAATTTGCCCGAACTCTGCCGCGAGCACTTCCCGCGCACGGCGACGTTCGGCCTCTGGCTACAGGCTGAAGCCGTGGCCGTCGCGACGGATCTCGCCGAGTTCGTCGGCGCCGCGATCGCGTTGAATCTGCTCTTCGGGATCGCGCCGGTCCCAGCCGGTCTGATCACGGCGGCTGTCTCGTTCGCGATCCTCTTTTTGCGTGACCGGGGCTACCGCCGCTTCGAGCTCGTGGTGGGCGGCTTGCTGGCGATCATTCTGCTCGGCTTCCTCTACGACACGCTGAAGATCGGCTTCGACGTCGGCGCCGCCGCCGGCGGCTTTGTCCCGAGCTTCGAGGACACCGACTCGGTACTGCTGGCGACAGGCATCCTCGGCGCGACCGTGATGCCGCACGTCATTTACCTGCATTCAGCGCTCACGCAGAACCGGGTGAAGCCCGCGGACGAGGAGGAAAAGCGCGCGTTGTTGCGCTTCAACCGCATCGATGTGATGGTCGCGATGGGCGTCGCCGGCGTCATCAACATGTCGATGCTGATCATCGCGGCCGCACTGTTCAACGGCGACGCCGCATTCGGCAATGTCGAGTCGATCGAGGATGCTCACAAGGGCTTCGAGGCGCTCGTCGGCGGCGGCGCCGCGCTGGCCTTCGCGATCGCGCTGCTCGCATCCGGACTCGCCTCGTCGAGCGTCGGCACGTTTGCCGGGCAGATCGTGATGCAGGGATTCCTGGAGATCAACATCCCGCTGTTCTGGCGGCGCCTCATCACGATGATCCCGGCGATGATCGTCCTCGCCGTGGGTATCGATCCGTCGCGCGCTCTGGTCATCAGCCAGGTCGTGCTCTCGTTCGGGATCCCGTTCGCGCTCGTGCCGCTGATCTTGCTGACGCGACGCGAAGACATCATGGGCACGCTGGTCAATCGGCGGGTGACCACGATCGTCGCCTGGATCGTCGCCGGCATGATCATCGCGCTCAACGCGTTCCTGCTCGTACAGACTTTCGGGATCGCTTAGCGACGCGGGCCGACAGGGCGGTCCCTCGCGGAAGGCTCTGGGACTCTAATCTTAGCTTTGTCAATCGTTTTAGTATAGATTGGACCGTGAGACATCGCGTGACCCCCCAGAACTCGACGACAAGGAGCACGACGTGACGACTATTCAAGACGCCCCAGAAGCCACTGAGAACTCGCAGGCGAACGCCGCCGAGCAGCCCGGCTACAACAGGATCGACGTTCGCCGCGTGGGCGGCAATATCGGTGCGGAGATCGGCGGGGTACGCATAGGTGGTGACCTGGACGCGGAAGTTGTGGCGGAGATCCGGCGTGCGCTGCTCGCCAATCGGGTCGTGTTCCTGCGCGACCAGACGCACGCTGACGACGACGCGCAGCGAGCGTTTGCCGGCCTCCTCGGAACAGTGACCAAGCCGCATCCCACGGTCGCCGGCGACGGTGAGGCGATCCTGCCGATCGACTCCGAATACGGCAAGGCCAACAGCTGGCACACCGATGTCACGTTCGTGGACCGGATCCCGGCGATCAGCGTGCTGCGCGCGATCACGCTGCCGCCCTATGGCGGGACGACGGTGTGGGCCAACACGGTGCGAGCCTACGAGCTGCTGCCGCCGGCACTCAAGGAGCTGACCAACCGCTTGTGGGCGGTGCACTCCAATCTCTTCGACTACGTGCGCGCCGTCGACGAGGCGCGCATCGGTGGGATCGACGTCAAGGAGGAGGCCTACCGGGCGGAGTTCACCCAGCTCGAGTTTGAGACCGAGCACCCGGTCGTGCGTGAGCACCCGGAAACAGGTGAGCGCACGCTGGTGCTGGGGCATTTCGTGCGCCACTTCGTCGGCCTCGACAAGCGTGACTCCGATGACCTTTTCGAGTTGCTGCAGCGGCGCGTGATCGCGCTTGAGAACACCGTGCGCTGGAGCTGGCGTCCCGGCGACATCGCGATCTGGGACAACCGCAGCACGCAGCACTACGCGGTCGCCGACTATGACGACCTACCCCGGCGCCTGCACCGCATCACGCTCGCGGGCGACATCCCACGCAGCATCGATGGCGTGCAGAGCACCGCGCGTAAAGGTGACGCGTCGAGCTACTCGGCGTTGCCCGCGGCGGCGTAGATGAACCTCACAAGCGTCCGGTCTGCCGGCGCGTCGTCTCGGGGTCAACGCGATCCCGGGACGGCCGCCGTACCGCCGGCCCTTTCAATCACCGGGCTCAGTAAGACCTATGCGGGCGGGCACACGGCAATCGAGGACCTGAGCCTGGAGATCGCGGACGGCGCCTTCTTCGGGCTGCTCGGCCCCAACGGCGCCGGGAAGACGACTCTGATCGGTGCGATCTGCAACCTGATCCGCCTGAGTGAGGGGGAGGTGCGAATCTTCGGCCACGCTCATGACAGCCGCGAGGCACGTCATCTCGTCGGCCTCGCGGAGCAGGACATCAACCTCGATCCCTTCCTCGACAACGAGGAAATCCTGCTTTACCACGCGGGTTACCACGGGTTGGGGCGCAGGGAGGCGCGCGCGAGAGTCGCGGAGCTGCTGGACGTCTTTGATCTGTCGGGGAAGGCCCGAGTCCGGCCGACGGCGTTGTCGGGCGGGATGAGGCGCAGGTTGCAGCTGGCACGCGCGCTGATGCATCGTCCGCGCCTGCTGATCCTGGACGAGCCGAGCGCAGGCATCGACGTCGATCTGCGCACAGACCTCTGGCAGTACGTGCGCCGCCTTCACGAGGTCGGCACGACGATCGTGCTGACGACTCACTACCTGGAGGAAGCAGACATGCTCTGTGACGACATCGCCCTGTTACGCGACGGCCGCATCGTTGCCCGCGGCTCCAGCGATGACCTCCGGCGCCGCTACGGGGCGGCGGACATCTGGGAGCTCTACTCCCGCGCGCTTTCAAACCGCCCACAGGTGGCAGTCGCGTGACGAGCGACACGTCCTTTGCGTCGATCACCGCGCCGCGGGCACACGACGCACCGTTCGTGCCCCGGCGCTCGACACTGGCCTGGCTCTGCGAACGCGAGATCCTGCGCTTCCTGAAGATGTGGCACATGACCGTGGCAGGTCAGGTCGTGGCGTCGGTGCTGTTCGTGCTGGTCTTCGGCATCGCGCTCGGCGATCGCATCAGCAGTTACGACGGCGTGCCGTACAAGCGCTACATCGTGCCCGGTCTGCTGATCCAGGCGATCGTCACCGTCGCGTACATCAACGGCACCGCGAGCCTGTTCATGGCGCGGCACGAGCATTACTTCAACGATGTCCTCGCGAGTCCGTTGCGCTGGTGGGAGCTGACGATCGGCCTCGTCAGCGGCGGCATCGTCCGGGGTGCGTTGACCGGTGGCGGCGTGCTCGCGGTCTGCGTGCCGCTCACCGGCATCGGCGTGCAGCGTCCGTTGGTGCTCGTGCTGGCCACCGTCGGCGTCCTGATCGCCGCGTCTCAGGTAGGCGTGCTGGCCGGCGCCTATGCCTCCAGCTTTGATCAGACACACGCCGCCAACACCCTGCTCCTACTGCCGCTGACCTTCGTCGCCGGCGCGTTCTACTCGGTGCGTGAGCTGCCTTCGGTCTGGGAGGCGATCAGCCATCTCAATCCCGTCTATTACGCCGTGCAGAGCTATCAGATCGGGTTCCTCGGCGAGGGCGAAGTGTCGCCTGTCATCGCGCTGGTGGTTCTGTACACCGCGGCTGCTGCACTGAGTGTCTGGTCGGGGCTCATCTTCCGCACGGGGAGGAGGATCAAGGCATGAGGTGGTCCGAGGACGGAGCGGGGTGGCTTAGATAGCCTGCAGTCCATGAGCTTTGCCGATCAGTTCCAGCAGACAGTCGAGGCGCTTCCGTCGGACTGGACCGACCTCGAGTTCGACCTGCGGATCACCGATGAGGCCCGCTACGTCGAGGCGGCGACGCTGCTCGTGACGATCAACGCTCAGCCGTACTCCAAGGCGCAGTGGCATTGGCGCCTGCTGGTCGCGCACAAGTTTGGTCACGCCGCGGCGCCGGAGGCCGTGCACGGGACCTTGCGCCTGCTCGACGAGGCTGGGTTCGAAGGTGAACTCGCGCTGCGCGAAATGCGTAGTGGCCGCACCGAGGTCCGTCAGATGTGGGGCCGCCCCGAGTCGGTACGCGAGGAATTCCGGCGCTTGCACGCCCAGTAACCTAGGACACAGGAGCGGCACGAGCAGGTCGCCGTCGTTGAGTTAGGCAATCCTGAGGAGAGAAACACATGAGGTATAAGGCAGCGGCGATGGCCGCTCTGGCAGTTGCGGCGGGTGGCATCCTTGCGGCCTGCGGGTCGGACGACAACAAGTCCGGCGGCGGTGGCTCAGCAAAGCCGCTGAAGATCGCGTTCCTCGCGACCGTCCTCAACGACTACTCCGATCCGCAGGAAAAAGGCATGACTGAGGTCGCCAAGAGAACCGGTGGCTCGATGAAGGCCTTCAATGCGAACTTCGACCCAGTGGCTCAGGGCAAGCAGTGCACGGATGCGATTACCA
>DATMIZ010000059.1:0-5196 GCA_035554055.1 Baekduia sp.
GATCATCAATCAGCGTTACGAGGATGAGCGCTCGATCGTCATCACCACCAATCTGGACCAGCCGGAGTTGACCATCCAGATCGGGCAACGGACCGTCTCCAGGCTCGAAGAGATGTGCGAGGTGCTGCCCGTGTCCGGCCCCGACAAGCGGACCCAGATGCACGCGTACCCGCGCGCTTCGTAGGCGCCGTTTCAAAAGCGATCGGGCGGGGCAGCCGTCGTCGGGCAGTCCAGTAACGCGAGGGGAGACGCCGTGTCCGCAACTGTCCTTTACATGTCGATGTCACTGGACGGGTTCATCGCCGGCCCGAACGAGCGGCCGGACAACGGGCTGGGCGACGGCGGAGAGCGCCTGCACGAGTGGGTGCTCCCGGATCCCGATGCCGGTCACAAACAGATCGCAGACCTGGGCGGCGTCAATGGCCAAGTGGTCGACGAGTTCATGTCGACCGGAGCGGTCGTCGCCGGTCGCGGGACCTTCGAACCGGCCGGTGGCTGGGGTGGCGACCACCACGATGGCGTGCCCATCTTCGTGCTCAGCCGCGATGAGCCGGACAGCGAACTGGCGCGGCTGCCGCTTGTCACCTACGTCGGCGATGTAACCGCCGCGATGTCCGAGGCCAAGCGGGCCGCGGGCGACAAGAATGTGCTGGTTCACGGTGCGGCGACGGCGCAGCTCGCGCTCGCGGCGGGCGTCCTCGATGAGCTCGAGATCCATCTGATCCCGGTGCTGCTCGGCCAGGGGCGGCGCCTCTTCGACAACCTCAGTCCCGAGCACATCGAGCTGGAACGCACCCGGATCCTCGAAGGCGACGGCGGCGTCACCCACATGCACTACCGCGTCAGGCGCTGAACCGCCCGTCGCGGCCCGGACATACCGCCCACAACAAATAGACTTCCGGCCTCATGCCAGGGACAGTGATTGTCGGCGCCCAGTGGGGCGACGAAGGAAAAGGGAAGATCGTCGACCTGCTCGCCGAGCAGGCGGATGTCGTCGTGCGCTTCCAGGGCGGCAACAACGCCGGCCACACGATCGTGCGCGACGGCGTCACGTGGAAGTTCCACCTGATCCCTTCCGGGATCCTCTATCCGGGCAAGACCTGTGTGATCGGCAACGGCGTCGTCGTTGACCCCGCGGTTCTCTGCGAAGAGATCGACGGTCTGCGTGCACGCGGCGTCGACGTGACCGGCCTCAAGCTCTCGGCCAACGCGCACCTGATCATGCCCTACCACCTGCTGCTCGATCAGGAAGGCGAGCAGCGCCTGGGTAAGAACCTGATCGGCACGACCCGTCGCGGCATCGGGCCGGCGTACGCGGACAAGGCCCTCCGCCTGGGGATTCGTGTCCAGGACATGCTCGACGAGCGCATCCTGAAGAAGAAGATCGTCGCGGCGCTCGATCCCAAGAAGCTGCAGCTGCGCCCGTATGAGCGCGAGATCGACCTCCAGGCGATGACCGACCAGTACGTCACCTACGGGCACCGGCTCGAGCAGCACATCGCCGACACCGCCCAGCTCGCGTGGACCGCTCTCGAGGCCGGCAAGCTCGTTCTGTTCGAGGGTGCGCAGGGCGCGCTGCTCGACATCGATCACGGCACATATCCGTTCGTGACGTCATCGAACCCCGTCGCGGGCGCCGCGGCGCTCGGCTCAGGTGTGGGGCCGAAGGATCTCGATGAGATCTGGGGCATCACGAAGGCCTATGCCACGCGCGTCGGCGCCGGCCCGTTCCCGACCGAACTCGAGGATGAAGTCGGCGAGGAGATCAGGACCAAGGGCGGCGAGTTCGGCACCACCACAGGCCGACCGCGTCGCTGCGGTTGGCTCGACCTCGTCGCGCTGCGCTACGCCGCACGCCTGAATTCGCTGACCGCGCTCTGCGTCACGAAACTCGACGTCCTCTCAGGCTTTGACACGATCAAGGTCGCGACCGGATACCGCGGGGACAAGGACAAGGACTTCCACACCGACACCTTCCCATTCCACCAATCGGTCCTGCATCACGCGATCGGCGATTACGTCGAGCTCCCGGGCTGGAGCGAGGACATCACCGGCGTCAGGTCTGAAGAGGAGCTGCCGGAGAACGCCCGCAACTACCTCAAGTACATCGAGGACTACCTCGGCGTGCCGATCGTTCTGGTCGGTGTGGGGCCCGGCCGCGAGCAGACGTTCTACACGTCTGAAGGTCGTCTCGCGGCGCCAGGCACCACCGCGTAAAACCGCTGGTACTACCGGTACCGGCCTCTGAGGACCGTCTCGCGGCGCCAGGCACCACCGCGAGAAACTGCCGGTACTACCGGTACCGGCCCGTTTCACGCGTCGGCACCTGGCATCCGCGATCCGGCCCTCAGACCCGTGGTTGGCGTCGCTTGGGCGACATTAGTCGCGCTATAGACGACAAATGTCGCCCACGGTGAGTTCGTTCAGGCTTCGACGACGCGGGTGGCGCAGATGAAGTCGTGGATCGCGCGGTTCTCGGAGTCCCAGAGCGGCCACAGGTAGTCGATCAACGGCGCCACTGCGAAAGTGAACGCGGCGACGACCCAGGCGAGTAGCCCCTTGACGAGGGCTTCGCGTAGGAAGGCCGAGGCGAGGTCCATCGGCTCGCCGCTTGTCTTGATCACGCGGATGCCGACCGCCCGCTTGCCGATCGTCTGCCCGTCCCAGCGCGCCATCAGGACAGGCGCGTAGAGGATCGATGCGACGAAGAAGACGAAGGCGCCGAAGAGTCCCGCCAGCACAATCCCGATGATGCCGCCGGTGCTGTCGCTGAGGATCGAGGTCGCCGCTAGCAACGGCACGAAGATCACGGCAAAGATCGCCATCACGATCAGCCCGTCGATCAGCGCCGCGCCGACCCGCGGTCCCCACCCGGCGAGCCGGTGGCGGCCCAGGTCGAACGTCTCCTTTGGCTGGAACGCACCCGGTGGAACCGGACCGGTCCCATAGCCGGTGGCGGGCGGCGTTGAGGCCGGCGGTTGGGAAGGGCCAAGAGGATCGCCTTCGCTCATGCTCATGCGCGTAAGCCTACGTCGTCCTAAGTCCGGCTCCCGAAGCGATAGGGTCGATAGTACGGCGTACCAAGAGGGAGAGACGTATTCCATGACACGAACACCACGTAAGACGGCACGCGCTGAGTCGGTCGGCAGCCTGATTCGGTCCCCGGAAATCACGCGACGGATCGACGAGATCTTCGAGGATGCGACTACCGGGGCCACCCAGTTCGCGCTTCCGGAGAAGGCGAAGCAGATCGCTGAAATGGGGGCGGTGGTAGACGGACTCCTGCCAGACCTCGTACGCAACCAGATCGATGCCGGGCTCGATGTCGTGACCGACGGCGAGATCCGCCGGACGGGCTTTCTTGACTCGTTCTACGACGCCGTCGCAGGCGTGCGCCCGCCGGACTCGCGCTGGGGCAAGGAATACAATTTCGCGCTCGCGGATCCTCTCGTCGACGGCCGGATCAGCAAGGCCCGTAACCCGCTGATCAATGAGATCGCGTCCCTGCGCGCGATCGACAGCCCTGCGCCGTTCAAGCTGACGATCCCGCCGCCGTCGTACTTCATCTCGGACATGGTGCCGACGCCACCGTCATCGGCTTACGAGTCGCGGATGGACCTCGTCGAGGATGTGGTCGCGATCGAGCGCGAGATGCTCGCCGAAGCGATCGCGGCCGGCGCGACATGGATCCAGTTCGATGCCGCCGTCTATTCGATGCTGGTGGACCCGGAGAACATCCCCGGCATCGTCGAGATCAACGGCAAGCCCACGGATGAGCTGCTCGATTACGCGCTGGACTTCGATACGCGCGTAGTCGAAGGTCTGACCGACGACCTGACGATCGGCGTGCATCTGTGCCGCGGCAACATGCCGGGCGCCACCGGCTACGGCTCGATTGAGCCCGTGGCCGAGCGGATGTTCAACGAACTGCCGTACGACCGCTTCCTTATCGAATGGGACGATCTCGACCGCTTCGGCGACTTCTCCCCGCTGCGCCACGTGCCGAAGGGCAAGATCGTCGTTCTCGGTCTGATCAGCACCAAGACGCCGGAACTCGAGTCCGAGGATGAGATCGTCGCGCTGCTCGAGCAGGCGAGCGCGTACATCCCGATGGATCAGCTCGCGATCTCGCCGCAGTGCGGATTCGCATCTGGGTCGCACGATCACAACGTCGACAGCGAAGACCGCCAGTGGCGCAAGCTGGAGCTGGTCGGCAACGTCGCCGACCGCGTCTGGGGCCGCGACTAGCCGACGTCGTTACTGCCAGTTTTCGAGCAGATCCTCGTCCGGAACCTGCCGCACGACGCGCGCAGGGACGCCCATCACGACGGCTCGCGCAGGCACGCTCGCCGTCACGACCGCGCCAGCCGCAACGAACGCCTCCTCGCCGACCTCGATGCCAGGGGTGAGGACGGCGCCGCCCCCGATGCGGCTGGCGCGCCGCAGCGTCGCGCCGCGAAGATCGTGGCCGGGGGCGTGTCGCGCCATCCTGTTGTCGTTGGTCGTCATCGCGCACGGCCCGACGAAGACATCGTCTTCGACGACGCTCCACGCAGTGATGTAGACCTGCGACTGGATCCGGCAGCGCGCGCCGATCGAGGTGTCGTTCTCGATCCCGGATGCGCGCCCGATCACGGTGTGCTCGCCGATCAGGCAGCGTTCGCGCACGTGCGCCTGGTCGCCGATGATCACGCCTTCTCCGATCGTCGTCCCGGCGAACACCACGGCCTGCGTGCAGATCGTGGCGCCGGCGCCGATGCGCAGGGGCTCGAAGATCGCGGTAGTCGCCGCCTCCGAACGCCCGGACACCGAGGGTCGCTTGCCCAGCACGGCGCCATCGCCGATGGTCACATCGTCGCCGATCTCGACGCCGGCATGGACCACGACGTTGGCGCCGAACGTGACGTTCGCGCCGACCTCCGCCTCCGGATGCAGCACCAGTCCCGGCGCCTGCGCTTGAGCCATACGGAATAGCCTATGGATCGTGACGACGTCCTCATCCCTCCGCGGGGCTGTTGTGGGGCTCGGGATGATCGGGCGCCACCACGCGCGCATCCTCCAGGAGCACCCCGACCTCGAGTTCGCCGGGGCCGTCGACCCGTCCGGCGATCGCTACGGCGCCGTCGATGCGCAGGACATGCTGACCACGGTCGCCGAGCTGCTCGAGCGCGCGCCGGACTTTGCGATCGTCGCGGT
>DATMIZ010000060.1:0-49496 GCA_035554055.1 Baekduia sp.
GTGTTGGTGTTGCCGCAGCGTGATCCGGTGTTGGTGGCCAAGCAGGCGGCGACGGTTGATGTTTTGTCTGGTGGTCGTGTGACGCTGGGGTTGGGCGCGGGGTGGATGCGTGAGGAGTTCGAGATCCTGGGGTGGGATTTCAAGTCGCGTGGGCGTCGGCTTGAGGAGGCGATGCAGGTCATGCGTGCTTGTTGGGAGGGTGCTCCGGCGGCGTTTGAGGGTGAGTTCTTCTCGTTGCCTGATGGTGTGATGGCGTATCCGCGGCCGGTTCAGGAGGGTGGTATCCCGCTGTTGGTCGGCGGTATGGCGGATGTGGCAGTGCGTCGCGCCGGCCGCCTCGCCGACGGCTGGCTCGCACTGGAAATGCTGGACGGCGTCCCCGACGACAAACTCCCCGGCGTTGTGGAGCGCCTAGGGCGCCAGCTTGAGCTCGCCCAGCAACACCGGCCGTCCGGGATGGCGCCGATGGACAACGTGTTGGCGGTCTCGCCGCTGGAGGATCGCCTGCTCCCATTTCTGCGCCCGCTAGCCGACCTCGGCTTCAACGAGATCGTCATCGACGGTCAATGGGACCTCGACGCGCTTCACGAGACCATCGAGAAAGCCAGGGACGCGCTCCGCTGAGAGATATGTCCCGCCCCTTCCCTCCGCAACGAACGTGCGCTAGTTTGTTTCCGTGCAGAGCGTCCTGATCGCGAACCGTGGCGAGATCGCCGTACGCATCGCGAGAACCTGCCGCGCGTTGGGACTCACCACCGTGGCGGTGCATTCGACACCGGACGCCGAGGCGCTCCACGTCAAGGTCGCCGACAAGAGCTTCGACCTCGGAGGAACCGCGGCAAGCGAGAACTACCTCGACTCGGAGAAGATCCTCGAGGCGGCTGCGGCCACAGGCGCCGAAGCCGTGCATCCTGGCTACGGCTTCCTCTCGGAGAACGCTGAGTTCGCGCAGGCGGTGCTCGACAGCGGACTGATCTGGATCGGCCCACCGCCGTCGGCGATCGTCGCAATGGGCGACAAGGTCGCGGCCCGCGCGGTGGCGGCCGGCGCGGGCGTCGCCGGTGTCCCCGGTTCCGACGGGCCCGTCGAGGTCGCGCAAGAGGTCTCGGACTTTGGCGCAAGTCACGGCTGGCCTGTGGTTATCAAGGCCGCGGCCGGTGGTGGCGGCCGCGGGATGCGTGTGGTGCGCTCCCCCGATCAAGCCGAGGCCGCGATCGAGGCAGCCCGGCGGGAGGCCCTGGCGAGCTTCGGTGACGACACGGTCTACGTCGAGCGCTACCTCGAATGGCCAAGGCATGTCGAAGTCCAGGTGCTGGCGGACGGCGCGGGTGCGGTGGTTGCCCTCGGCGAGCGCGACTGCTCGGTGCAGAGGCGCCACCAGAAACTCGTCGAGGAGGCGCCCGCGCCGGGGCTCAGCGATGACCTACGCGCGCGGCTGCACGACGCCGCCGTGGCTGTGACGCGCGCCGTCGACTATCGCGGGGCGGGCACGCTCGAATTCCTGGTCGAGGACGATGAATTCTTCTTCTTGGAGATGAACACCCGCCTGCAGGTCGAGCACCCGGTAACGGAGCTCGTCTTCGGCGTGGACCTCGTCGCCGAGCAGCTACGGATCGCCGCCGGTGAGCCGATGACCGATTGGCTGGATACCGCCACCCCGCGTGGGCATGCGATCGAATGCCGCATCAACGCCGAGGACCCCGCAGGTGGGCGCTTTCTCCCGAGCCCTGGCACGATCACGCGGCTCGACATGCCCGAGGGTCCCGGTGTCCGGTTCGACGGCGGGTTCCGCGCGGGCGACGAGATCTCGCAGTTCTACGACAATCTGATCGGCAAGCTGATCGTCTGGGCGCCGGACCGGGCAACCGCGACGCGCGGGATGCTCGAGGCACTCGACGGTCTGCGTATCGAAGGGGTCGCGACCACGGCCAGCGCTGCTCGAATCATCGTCGGGCACGATGATTTCGCCGCGGTGCGTCACGCCACTCCGTGGCTTGAGCGCGACGTCGACATCCCGGAGTCCGCGACGCCCGCCGACAACGTCGGGCCTGTCGGCGGTGCTGAGGAGCACGTGGTGTGGGTGAACGACCGCCGCTACATCCTGGAACCGCCGCTGACGAGCTCCTCAGGCGCGACCGAGGTCCCCGCGCCGCGGAAGCGCGCGCCCCAGTCCGGCAACGAGCGGCCGCGCGCCGAGCGTCGGACACGGCCGGTGGATGGTTCGGTGCTCGCGCCGATGCAGGGCACGGTCATCAAGGTCGCCGCGGCGGTGGGCGCGATCGTCGCGGAGGGGGATGTGGTCTGTGTGCTTGAGGCGATGAAGATGGAGAACGAGCTGGTCGCGCCGCACGCAGGCATAGTCGAGGAATTACACGTCGCGGAAGGGCAGCGCGTCTCGTCGGGCGAACTGCTGTTCCGCGTCCGATCCGAGGAGCAGCCGTCATGAACCCCACCCCGCAGAACTGCCAGGTAGTCCGCGATGGGCGGGTGCTGGAGATCGCGATCGCGCGGCCCGAGGCGCGCAACGCGCTCGACTACGCCACGGTTGCGGAGCTCACGGCTCACCTCCGGGCCGCCGACTCCGATCCCGAAGTCGGAGCGGTCCTGCTGTACGGCGATGGGCCGTGCTTCTGCTCGGGCGGCGACCTGCGCGAGTTCGAGGCCGGCGTCGGCCAGACCGCCTACGAGTACCACCGCACGGGGGAGGCCTGGGCGACGCTGATGCGCCTGGTCCCTTCACTCACCGTCCCGGTCGTCATGGCGCCACACAAGTACGCGCTGGCCGGGGGGACCGGCATCGTCGCCTCCGCGGACATCGCCATTACCGCCGAAGGCACCCAGTTCGGCATGCCGGAGATCCGGATCGGGTTGTTCCCGGCAATCATCTTCGGCACGGTCGTGCACGCGATCGGCCCGAGCGCGGCACGAGAGCTTGCTCTCACCGCACGACGCTTCGATGCTGACGAGGCTCTGCGGCTGGGTCTCGTGCACCGGGTTGTCGCGCCCGAGGATCTGCTCGACATTGCGCGGAGCACGGCGGAGGAGGTCGCGGGCTTCGGTGCGGACGTCCTGCGCCTCGCGAAGGAGTACATGCGGACCGCGACTGAACTAGGCGTCGACGCCGCGACGCGCCATGGTCAGGCTGTGCGGGGCGCCTTCATGGAGACCGACGACTTCCGGGCCGGAGTCGCGCGGTTCACATCAAAGCCGAACTAGAGATTCCACTTACCGGTCCGACGAATGGCTAGCCTTTGCGAGCAAGCGTCCGTTTGTTTCCGGCGTGATTTTCTTGCGCGGGAACAGACGACACGGGAAAGCTGAGGACAAAGATATGGCAACACGAGGTGGACCGAAGACCGCGGAGGCTATCCGCCAAGCGGCGATCGACTCATTCTTCCTGCATGGGTACGAGGCGACGACGCTGCGCGATCTCGCCGGCGAGGTCGGCGTGAAGGTTGGGAGCCTGTACAACCACATCTCCTCCAAGGAGGAGCTGCTCTTCTCGATCATGAGCGAGGTCCTGCGGGACCTTCAAGCAGAGCTCGACCGCGCACTGGAAGGCTGGACTGCGCCGAGTGAGCGACTCCGTGTCGCGATCGAATGCCACATCGCGTTCCACGCCCATCGCGCGAAGGAGGTGTTCATCGGCAACTCGGAGCTCCGTTCGCTTGCGCCCGATCGACGCGCCGTGATCATCGAGCTTCGCGACGCATATGAGCATCAGGTCCGGACCATCGTGGAGGAGGGTCAGGCCAGCGGCGAGTTCTACTATCCCGAGCCGCGGTTGGCGACCTTCGCGATCGTCGCGATCGGTACCCACGTGTCCTCCTGGTACCGGCCAGACGGATCACTGAGCCTCGCGGAGGTCGCCTCGGCCTACGCCGACCTTCTCCTGCGAGCGATGCACAACCCTGAGGTGCAGGTCGCGCCGGGCGACGTGCTGGCGGCCGTGGAAGCCGACAACGCCCCCGACGCGCCAGAGGCGGCTCCGGCCGGCTGAGTCTGCGGTCGCGGCTCGTTTGAAATACCTGCGGGGGCACGCTCCCTTGAAAACGTACGAGCGTTAGTCTAAGGTCCGTGACGCGGGGCAAGCCCTTGCCGACCCACCAGGAGAGACCGTGAGCGCTGCCCAATCCGACGTCATCACCATCGACATTCACGGCCACGTCGTGCCGGCGTCGATCGTCGGTCATGCGGGAACCTATGGCCCCGAGATCTACCGGGATGACGCGGGCAACGCGATCTTGAAGATCGGGAGCTACAGCATCATCGGCGAGGGCCTGATCGACGGTCCGTTCCAGGTGCCCGAGTTGCGCCTCGCGGAGATGGACGCGGTCGGCGTCGACATCCTCGGGGTATCGATCACGCCGTTGCTCCTGCTCTACTGGCTGACGCCCGAGGAAGGGGCGCATTGGTGCCGGATCGTCAACGATTCGATGGCCGAATATTGCGCGGCGGATCCCGATCGGCTGTTCTTCCTGCCGACGCTCCCGCTGCAAGACATCGAGGCGTCGATCGTTGAACTCGAACGGGCCACGGCCCTCGGCGGGCGCGGCATTTACATCGGCTCCGAAGCATGCGGCAAGCCACTCTCTGACGAGTACTTCTGGCCGCTCTACGCGAAGGCGGAGGCGACCGGGACGCCGATCCTCATTCACCCGTACCCAGTCGGCCAGGACGGCGATCCCGGCGCCGAGAAGGACGGCGAGACGCATGACTGGTCCAAGGACGCCCTGATGGCGTGGATGGCGGGATACCTCCACCAAGAGACGCTCGCCGTCGCTTCTCTGCTGCTCTCGGGGGTGTTCGACGAGTTTCCCGGCCTGAAGTTCTCGGTCACCCACGGCGGGGGTGCCGTCCCGTACCAGTTCGGGCGCTTCGAGCAGCTCACGCTTAAGGGCAGCGACAACGGCACGGTCAGCAAGCCGAAGGCAAAGCAGCCGCTGCGCAACTACCTCAAGAACCTCACGTTCGACTGCGTCGTGCATGACCCGAAGGCGCGTCAGTATCTCGTCGACTTCGCGGGGCCGGAGGGCGTGCTCATCGGCAGCAACTTCGGCGGCTGGGACGGCGTCAACGGCGTTGACTACATCCGCGAGCTGGGACTGCCCGCCGACCAGGAACGCAAGATCCTCTGCGACAACGCCGCCGAGCTCTTTGGTCTGCAGGACAAGGTGGCGAACCTGCAGGCGCGGGTCGCCGTAGCGGAGCGCAAGTGACCTTATGAGTACCGACAAAACCCTGTTCAGAGCACATAAATAGGAGTCTCGAATGAGTGTCCGTCAGCTTGGTTACATCCGATTTGAAGCGAGTTCCCTCGACGACTGGGAGGACTTCCTGGGAGATCTGCTCGACGGGGCCCGCGTCCTGCGCGAGGGTGATCAGCTGCTGTTGCAGGTCGACTCGATGTTCGCCCGGCTGATCATCGAACAGGGCCCTGCCGACGACATGACCGCGCTGGGTTGGGAAGTGACAGACCATCGCTCGCTCGCAGCGGTCGCCGAGCGCGCAGAGGCGGCTGGATTCGCGGTCAAGCACGCGACCGACGCGGAGCGGGCGGCTGGCAAGGTGCTCGGCCTCATCTTCGTCGATGATCCGTCCGGCATCCGAAACGAGATCTTCTATGGGCCGATCTACGACGATCAGCGCACGCTCGAACGCAGCTTGGCCGGCCGCTTCCTCGCCGGTTCGCTCGGTGCCGGCCACGCCGCGGTGTTCTGTGACCCCGCGGACTACGACGCATGTGTCAACTTCTACCGCGACGTGCTCGAGCTTGCGATCGTCGGTCGCCGTGAGGTGGAGGACCTGACGATGGGAATCCCGATCACGATGTACCGCTGCAATCGGAGGCAGCACTCTCTGGGGCTCGTTCCGATGGTTTCGCCGACCGGCAAGCGGCTCGCGCACTGCTCGGTCGAGTACATGGACATCGATGACCTCGGTCGCGCGCACGACGCCGCGGTCGAGCGGGACATCGTGATGATGTCGCTCGGCCGCCACCAGGCTGACGGCACCGTGTCGTTCTACGCCAAAACGCCCGCAGGTTTCGAGATGGAGATCGGCTGGGACTCTCGCCTCGTGCCGGAGGACATGGCGATCGAGCAGTACCGCCCGGTACGTGGGCCCTCAGTCTGGGGCCACAAGCGAGAGTCGTTCTAAGTCCTACGGGGTGGCCCCGGCCGACGAATTGACCCGCGCCCCGGTCATCGACACCCACGCGCACGTCTTCTTCGAGGAGCTCCTCGGGAAGGCGGGCGCGTACGGTCCAGAAGCAGGCGAGCGCGACGGCCGACGCTACTTCCGCTCCGGGTCGTTCGAGATACCGGGCAAGCACCCCTGGGATGGTCCGATGGGCGCGCTCTCAGCGCGCCACGCATTGATGGACGAGCTCGGCATCGACCTGCAGGTCGTCACGGGGGTTCCCCACGTCTACTACTACCGGCTGGACGCCGCGACGGCGATAGCGTTCTACCGCGAGCACAACGACCTGATGGCGGCGTACGTCGACGGGTCCGACCGCCTCCTCGGCGCAGCGATGCTGCCGCTGCAGGACCCCGCGGCGTCGGTGCGCGAACTAGAGCGCAGCGTGCGGGAGCTCGGTCTGGTCGCCTCCCATCTCGGTGCCGATGCCGGGGACCGGATGCTGTCCGATCCCGTTTTCGAGGAACTTTGGGCTGCCCACGAGGAACTCGGGGTGCCGGTGATGATCCACGCCGGGAGCACGGTCGATGGTCCGCCGCCCGGTGCGCTCGCCGACTGGGCGTTGGAGACGACGCTCGGCTTTCCGGCCGCTGCCGCCTACGCCGGCGCCCATCTGATCCTCGGCGGGGTCCTTGACCGGCATCCGAGGCTGCGTGTCCACCTCGCTCATGGCGGCGGCTTCCTTCCGTACCAGAAAGGACGGCTGGAGCTGTCGATCGAGCGCGGCGGAAAGGTCCGTCTTGAGCGCCCGTTCAATGACAGCTGGAGCCAGCTCAGCTTCGACACCGCGTTGCACGGCCGCGAGAGCCTGGAGTTCCTGATCGACGTCGCCGGAGCCTCGAACGTTCTGATCGGCACGAATTTCGGCGGCTGGGACCAGGAGGACGAGATCGTCGAGCTCGTCCGCGCGTCGCCTCGTTCCGACGCAGACATCGCCGCGATCCTCCGTGGCAACGCTCTGTCGCTCTTCCCTGCTTTTACAACCACGACCTGAACCACTAAGGACAACCATGCGCCTCGCGACCAACATGACGGACAGCGGTCCCCGCTGCGGCCTCGTATCTGATGGCAAGTTCTACGACGCTGGCGCCCTCGCGGAACACGCCGGTATCTCCGCCGCCGAGGCTCTGATCACGACGACCGCGGTGCTTCGCGCCGGCGCCGAGACGATCGCGGCCTTGGCGGCGGCGGTCGCGTCCGCACCGACCGCGGGGACCCCGCTCGCGGAGTGCATTCTCGGTCCGCCAGTGACCGACCCGGCGAAGATCATTTGCCTTGGCCTCAACTACCGAGACCACGCCGCGGAGGCCAACCTGCCCGAGCCGGCGGCGCCGATGATCTTCGCGAAGTTCGCCAACTCGCTCGTCGGGCCGACGGACGATGTCGTGATTCCGCGGGTGAGCAAGCAGGTCGACTACGAGGTCGAGCTCGGCGTCGTGATCGGCCGCACGGCCAAGGACGTGCCCGCCGACGAGGCCCTGGAGTACGTCGCGGGCGTCACCGTCGTCAACGATGTCAGCGCTCGTGACCTGCAGACGGCGACCAGTCAATGGGGTGCGGGCAAGGCAATCGACACGTTCGCTCCGTGCGGTCCGGAGCTCGTGTTCCTCGACGAGATCGAGGACATCCAGAGCCTGCGGCTCCAGACACGGGTCAACGGCAAAACCGTCCAGGACGGCAACACGCACGAGCAGATCTTCCCTGTCGCGGAGACGATCGCTTTCCTCACGACTTTCATGACGCTCGAACCGGGAGACATCATCGCCACCGGCACGCCGGCCGGCGTCGGCATGTCGCGGACGCCCCCGCTGTGGCTGAAAGAGGGCGACGTGGTCGAGACGGAGATCGAGTCGATCGGGGTCCTGCGCAACACCTTCACGAACGGGACCTGACATGGGAGCGCTGGAAGGCAAGGTGGCCCTGGTCACTGGGGCGGCTCGTGGACAGGGCCGCGCACACGCGATCACGCTGGCCCGCGAGGGCGCGAACGTGATCGCGTTCGACATCGCCGCCGGCGTCACGACCACCGAGTATCCGATCGCGACGCGCGAGGAGCTTGCGACCACGGTTGAGGCGGTAGAGAACCTGGGCCATCGGGCGATCGCGGTTGAAGGCGACGTGCGCTCACAGACGGAGCTCGACGAAGCCGTGCGGATCGGGATCTCCGAGTTCGGCACCATCGACATCCTGATCGCCAACGCGGGGATCTGGACCCCGGCGCCATTGCTGGAGCTGACCGATGAAGCGTGGACCGAGACGATCGACATCAACCTCTCGGGCGTCTATCGCTCGGCACGGGCGGTCGTTCCGCACATGATTGAGCGGAAGTCCGGATCGATCGTCATGACGGCATCCGTACTCGGTCTCGAGGGTGGGATGAACGCGCCG
The DNA here is from genome assembly GCA_035554055.1 of Baekduia sp. Taxonomy (GTDB): domain Bacteria; phylum Actinomycetota; class Thermoleophilia; order Solirubrobacterales; family Solirubrobacteraceae; genus Baekduia. The sequence continues at coordinate 8,590 of DATMIZ010000060.1, forward strand.
CACTACACGGCCGCCAAGCACGGGGTCATCGGCCTGATGCGCGCGTTCGCCCGCGAGCTGGCCCCGCACAGCGTGCGATGCAACGCGGTGTGTCCCGGGGCCGTCGACACTCCGATGACCAACTGGCAGGGTGCCTACGACATCTTTGCGGGTCACAAGGGCGGGACCCGCGAGGACTTCCTGCACGGCGCCGCCAACTTCCACGCCCTGGAGGGCGCCGGTGCCATCACGGCCCAGGACGTGGCTGACGCAGTCCTGTGGCTGGTCTCCGGTGACGCGGCCAAGGTCACCGGCGTCGCCCTGCCTGTCGACGGCGGTCATCTCCTGCGTAGTTGACGGGTCAGCGCAGCAGCTTGAGCGCGAGCGACGCGATCGTGGCCTCGAGGAGGTGCTCCGGCACGCGTAGATCGAGATCGCACAGCTCCTCGATCCGCTTCAGGCGGTATTTCACGGTGTTGACGTGGACGAAGAGGACGGCGGCGGCGGCGCGGGCATCACACCCGTGCTCGAGGTAGGCGTCCAGTGTCTGGATCAGCGCATTCTCGCGTCCTTCGTCCCGGGCCAGTACAGGCCCCAGGGTCCGGTGGGCGAGTGTCACCAGTTCCTCGGGGCGATTGTGATCGACGAACAACCCGAGGATGCCGAGGTCGTCGCGGACGAGCGTCGTGCCCTGGCGTCCGATCCGAGTCAGCAGGTCGAGACACAGCCGTGCGTCCTGGTGCGAGGATACGAGTCCGACCGCGTCGGTGGCGGGACGACCGATCGCAGCCGAGAGGGTCAACTTGGGCGATAACGCCTGGCGCGCCGCGGCGACTGCCTCGTCCAGAGACCGATACTCCTCATTGACCGGAACGACGGCGGTAATCGTCTCCCCGATCATGCCGACCAGCGTTCCCGGCCGACCGGCGGCCAGCTCGCGGGTCACGGTGGCAAAAAGGTCGGGCGGATCGGATCGGGCGTCACCGCCCAGGGCGAGCGCGATCACGCGATTCTCGTCCGCGAGCGAAAGGCCGTGGAGACGGGCTCGCTCGCGCAGGCGGTCAGCGTCGCTCTCGTGTCCGTAGACGAGGTCGGACAGGAAGTCTGCCCGCAGGCGATCCTCCGTTGCACGCGCCACGCGTTCCTTGACGATCTCCAGCGCGAGCACCGTCGTGGCGTGCTCGACGGCACGGACATCCAGCTCGCGCGAGTGGTCGTCCCCGGCAGGCACGACCACGTATCCGAGCCGCTCGGCGCCGACGCGGATCTGCCCGACGATCTCCGAGGACTCGGCCGGCAGCTCCGCCCCGCCACCCGCGGCCAGTCGCTCGCGTAGGCGCGGAACGGACTCGGCGAGGAGCGCTGCGAGCTGTGGCTTGTCGGGCCCCGTCGCCGTGCACAGCACCCTCCCGGTCGCATCGGTAACCGCCACGGCGCGGTCGATCAGCGCGGATAGCTCCTGCGCCAGTCCCTCGAAATCGGTGCCCTTGATCACCGCCTTCGTGAGACGCTGGTGAATCGCGTGTGCACGCTCGAGCACCGACCGCTGTCGCTCGAGCTCGGCGTTTGAATCCCGCAGCCGTGCGATCGTGTCCTGACGGGCGTCGATCAGCATCGTGACGCGGAGGGAGAGCGCCGCGTGGGCCGCCAGCGTTTCGATCGCGCCGAGCTGCGCCTGTGTGAACGTGCGTGGCTCAGCTGAATACCCGTTGAGGACACCGATCACCTGATCGTCGAGCAGCAACGGGACGGAGACGATCGAGCGGTAGCCGAACTCGACGGCGAGTTCCCGCCAGCTGCGGAACGAGTCTGAGCTGTGGGTGTCCTCGATCACCACTGTGCTCCGCGTCTCGACGGCGGCGCGCGTCGGTGAGCCGGCGGCCTGGTCGCCGATTGGGATCAGGAAGAGCTCGCGCAGGCGCTCGACATAGTCGGAGGGCACCTGGTGGTTGGCGGCCAGCTGGAGGTGACTCCAGTCGGCGTCGGGGAGCAGCACACCGCAGAACTTGAAGCTTTCCAGCTCGCACACCCTGCGACAGATCAGATCGAGCGTGCGCTCCGTCTCGTCCTCGCGGATGAGGCTCGTGAGCACCTCGCGCATGATGGAAAGCGCGGCACCGTCGGCTTGCGGGACGGAGAGCGTGCGCGTTCTGGTCATGGGTACGTTTTCAGCGTATTGGCTGGGCGGCGCCGGGGCCACCGGGCTATCGGTAGACCGGATCCTGGCGGTCGCGGCGTGACGAGCTGTCCACTTCCTCCCACATCCCAGCGGTGTCCTTGCGCACCCATTCGGTGATCGCCTCGCGGTGGACGATCCGCCAGCCGTCGTCGCGGCGCTCGAGACGATCTATGTAACGCAGCCACATCGTGACGAAGGCGCCCTCCCAGCGATGGCCTGCCTTCGCCGTGTGCTGAGCGAGCGCGTACACCTCGCTGTACGCCACATCGCCGTCGAACTCGATGAGCGTGTTGCCCGCGAAGTGCATCGTGCGCTCGACTCCGCCCAGGACTTCGGGTGAACTCACCCACGCGACGAACGCGTTGGGATCCCCATCGAATGCGTCGCCATAGCTGAGTCTGGCCTCGTCGGCAAAGCACGCGCGGGCCAGATCCATGTCGTGGCGGTCCATCGCGCGGAAGTAGCGCAGCAGCAAGTCTCCGATCGCCGCGCGGTCGGCGAGTTCCTCGACCATCCCGGCACGGGGGTGGCTTTGACGGGACGACATGATTCGACATACGATAACGAACGAACGAACGCTCGTCTGTTTGCCGAGCCTGGAGAGGGAGATAAGCGCCGTGAACACCTGTGAACCATTCAAGCTCGGAGTCTTTGCCTCCTTCGGGCCGCCTTCGTGGCAGGCCCCGAACAACCGCCTCCACGGCGGCGACTGGTGGGATGGACAGGTCTACGTCGATCTCGCCCGGAGGCTGGAGGCGGCGAAGCTCGACTTCCTGTTCTTCGAGGACACTGCGGCGGTGTCGCGGGCAGCGGGAGGCAGCATGGCTGCCGACCTAAAGTTCAAGGTCACGGCGCCGAAGCACGACCCGTGGCCGCTGCTGCCGATGCTGGCACAGGCGACCGAGAAGATCGGGCTTATAGCGACCGGCTCGACCACTTTCTACGAGCCGTACCAGCTGGCGCGAATGGTCGCCACGGTCGACAACCTCACGGGTGGACGGATCGGTTGGAACATCGTCACGTCATACGAAGACGAGGCGGCCCAGAACTACGGCATGGACGCGATCCCACCGCACGACGAGCGCTATGCCCGCGCCGACGAGTTCGTGCAGGTGGCCCAGAAGCTGTGGGGTGCCTGGGCACCTGATGCCATGATCCGCGATGAAGCATCGAACACCTACACCGATCCGGACAAGGTGCGCAGCGTCGACCACGTGGGCGAGTTCTTCAAGGTACGTGGTCCCCTCAACGTGATCCCGTCGCCTCAGGGATCGCCCGTGCTGGTCCAGGCCGGCGCATCAACGCAAGGCCGGAAGTTCGCCGGCAAGCACGCGGAGATCGTGTTCGCGATCGGTGGTGACATAGAGAACATGCAGACAACCCGCGCCGATGTGCGGGCTCAGGCGGTGGCGGCGGGGCGCGATCCGGACGACGTCAAGGTGCTGTTCGCGGCCTGGGTCCAGTTCCTCCCGGACGATCACGACCCCTCGAAACCCTTGAAACTCACCGACGCGCAACTCCAGTACGAGGTCGCGTACTGGTCGGCGCACACGAGCGTCGACCTGGCCCAGTACCCGGTCCACGAGCCACTGCCGCAAGAGGCCGGGCTAGACGATCCCACGCATGCGCTAGATCACTTCCTCGACATGAGCAAGCAGGGGCACTCGATCGCAGACGTCCTGAGCATCATGAAATACGGGACCGGCGAGAACGGCTACATCGGGACGCCGGAATCCGTTGCCGATCACATGATCAGCGTGATGGAAGAGGTCGGCGGCGACGGCTTCATGCTGATCGGAACGGACATCCTCACCCCGGAATACCTCGACAAGGTGACCGAACGCCTGGTGCCGAGGCTCCAGGCGGCCGGCGTGGTGCAGACCGAGTACACGGGCGACACCTTCCGCGAGCGCCTCGGCGGGAAGAGCGCCGTTCTCGGCTAGGACTTTCGCACCACCGCCTCGAAGATGCCGACCGAGCCGACCGCGAAGTCCTTGACGCTGTTTTCGGCCATCTCCATCATGATGTCTGCGTCGAAGATCAGGAGCGCGTCGAGACCTTCGATCGGCTCATGCTCCATGTCAGTCGTGGCGTGTTCCTCGCTCATCGCTTCGATCGTCGCGCGCGCACTGGCCGTCCGGTCCTTCCAGTGGACGACCTCGAACCCCGAGCCCTCCAGGAGCGAGCGCATTTCCGCGTCGGTCTCGAGGAAGCTGATCGATTCGTCACCCCAGAAAGCCGGGTAGTGAACGGGGCTGCCGGAGTCGCGGTAGAGGTCATGCACTACGAACCGCCCGCCGGGCTTCAGCACCCGGAACACCTCGGCGAAGAAGCGGGCTTTGTCAGGCACGCTCTGTACCGCGTGCTGCGTCCAGGCGACGTCGACGGACTCGTCGGCAAGCGAGAGGTCGCAGACATCGCCGTACTCGAGGCTGACCTTGGACTCGAGGCCGGTGATCTCGTTCAGAAACGCGGCCGTGTCCAAGTAACTACGTGACATGTCGACGCCGCGTACGTTGCACCCATACGTCCGCGCCAGGTACCGCGCCGGACCTCCCATGCCACAACCGGCATCGAGCACCTCGTCGGTGCCCTTTACGCCGGCGAGCTCGGCGAGTTCCTGCGTGGGGAGGAGACCCTCGACGTGCCACTGATCGAGCGGTGAGAGATCCTCGACCGTTGTGTTGGTGGAGTCTTTGCCCGCTCGTTTCAGGACATCGGCGACCCGATCCCGAAGACCGTCGGACGACCAGTGGGCTTGCACCTTGCTGTTGACGGCGTCTGACACGGCGACTCTCCAGTTCGACGTTGACCTCGGTCAGAATAGAGGGAAAGTAGACGGGCGTTCGTCCGTTTGTCCGACAGGTGGTCAGATGGCCGTGGCCGCGGCTACTGCAGCCGTACCGATCGCCTCGAGATCCGCGGTGACGGTCGGATAAGGGGGCATCGTGTAGATCAGGTTCCCGAACGGGCGCAGCCAGACGCCCGCAGCAACGGCGGCGGCAGTTGCAGCGCCCAGGTCGACCGGGCCGTGCATCTCGATCACGCCAATCCCGCCGAGCACCCGAACTGCGGCGACGGTGCCAAGCTCGCGCGCCGGGGCGAGTGCCTCGTTGAGGACGCGCGAGATCCGGTCGATGTCACCCTTCCAGCTTCCGTCGAGCAGCAGTCCGGTGGACGCGAGCGCGATCGAGCACGCCAGCGGATTTGCCATGAACGTCGGTCCGTGCATGAGGGCCTCCTCCGCGAGCGCATCCACGACACGAGGGCGGCAGAGCATCGCAGCGAGCGTGACGTAGCCGCCGGTCAGCGCTTTCCCCACGCACATGACGTCCGGGACGATGCCGGCGTGCTCGGCGGCGAACATGACGCCGGTCCGGCCGAATCCGGTCGCGATCTCGTCGAACACCAGGAAGACCCCGTACTCGTCGCAGAGCTCGCGTAGAAGCACCAGCACCGCGGGGTCGTAGAACCACATGCCGCCGGTGCCCTGGACGATCGGCTCGATCACCGCCGCGGCGAGCGTCTCGCCGTGCTGCTCGAACAGGGCGCGGAGCGTTGCTTCGTACTCCTCGTCGAGCACTGCCGGCGGGCGCGGCGCAAACACGTGTCCGGGCAGCACGTCGGCGAACCGCGCGTGCATGCCGCCGATCGGGTCGGTGACGGACATCGCCCCGAACGTGTCGCCGTGGTAGCCGCCTTCGAACGCCAGTAGCCGTGTGCGACCGCGGTTGGCCTGGAGGCAGACCTTGATCGCGACCTCCATCGCGACCGAGCCGGAGTCGGCGAAGAAGACGTGGTCGAGGCCGTCCGGGGTCATTTCCACGAGCCGCTGCGCGAGTCGCACCCCCGGCTCGTGCGTCAAGCCGCCGAACATCACATGAGACATGCGATCGATCTGCTCGTGCGCCGCCGCGTCGATGACGGGGTGGCGGTACCCGTGGATCGCCGCCCACCACGACGCCATCCCGTCGATGAGCTTGCGGCCGTCCGCCAGCTCCAGCCGCACGCCCTCTGCCCGGACGACCGGGAGCGGCGCCCGCGCTCCCGGCATCGGTCCGTACGGGTGCCACACGTGCTCGCGGTCGACGCCAAGCAGCGTGCTCCAATGCTCGGGCAGGTGGGGGCTGGGGGCGCTCAACGCTGCCGCAGTCGGACGAGCTTGATCGCGAGTTCGAGCGCGAGCAGGTCGGCTTGCGCGAGATCGAGGCCCGTGAGGGTCTCGATGCGCTCGAGGCGTTGACGCAAAGTGTTCGCGTGCACACTGAGACTGCGCGCCGTGGCCGTCAGGTTGCGTCGATCGGCGAGGAACTGCTCGAGTGTCGCGACGAGCTGGCTCGAGCGTTTTGCGTCGTAGGCGTCGCTTGTGCGGACCGCCGTCACATACACGTCGTCAGGTCCGTCGTCGTCTGCGATCCGGACGAGATAGCGATAGGCGCCGAGGCGGCTGAAGTCGCGCAGTCCGCCGTGCGGGTCGAGCGCGCCGGCCACAGCTGCTGCGTCGGCTGCCTCGCGGAGCGCGTCGGCCCCGGCGGCAGCGCCGCGGTGGACCTCGCTGCGGCCGACGAAAAGCTGCTCGCGCGCCGCCAGCTGGGCGAGATTGGCGTCGAGCCGCTCTAGCTCACCCGTGGTCCCGCCGCCGCCGAGCGGCAGGATCGCGCGCACGACGCTCTCGTCGGCCTCTGACACCGTTCCGGGAACGAGCCTGCGCAGTGCGATGTCGGTGCGTTCGGCCTGGCCGGACCAACCGCCCGCGCCTACGAAGTCGGGCGCAGGCACCGCGTGGACTGCGGTCCAGGACGAGTCGATCGGGAAGCGCGCCTGGCGCGCTCGAGACTCCGCATCATGGGTACGCCCGGCGGCGAGCGCGCCGAAGAGGTCGCGCACGATGTTCTGGTCGGTGAGGCTCTCGATGAGCTCCGCCGTCCGCAGTGCGAGAGCCACGTGGTTGGCGACATTGCGCAGCAGCTCGCGGTCGTCCTCCTCGAGTGGCGCGGCGGTGCGGACAACGAGCATGCCGAGCTGCTCGCGCCCGGCGACGACGCGTGTGGCAAAGATGTGGCCTTCGGCGCCCGCCATCCCCAGCGCGTCGCTGAGGCGTGCGCTGGAAGCCGCGTCGCGCGGGCCGCGCTCATCGAGCATTTCGAGCAGCATCGCCGCCGAGCTCACCTGCGTGGGGGTACTCGCCGCCGCCGGCGGATCGGCACCCACCAGTTCGAGCATTCTCGAGTCCGAGCCGATCTCATAAAGACGCGCCTCCTCCGCGCCGAACAGCTCCCGCACGCCGGCACTGGCGGCAGCAGACACCTCGTCGCGCCTGCTGGCGGCGGCGATCCGCTCGCTGAGCTCGGTCAACGCCGTCAGCGCCACGACCCGATCCTGGGCCTCCAGATAGAGCTGGGCGTTCTCGATCGGGCCGGCGATCAACGGTGCCGCGTGCGACAGCAGCGCCAGCGTCGCATCCTCGAACGTCCGTGGTGCGATCGTGTGCAGCACGATCACACCAAGGACGCCGCCGCCGCGCCGGCGGATCGGCACGGTGATGATCGACTGGAAGCGGTCTTCGTCGAGTCCGGCGACGTGGTTGGTGCGCGGATCGGCCTGCGCATCCTCACGGATGAAGGCCAGCTCGTCGTTGCGCACCGCCCAGCCGGCGAGCCCCTCGTCGACGCCGAACTCGACGGTGCCGACGAGATGGGCGTAGACGCTGGAGGCCGCCCGCATCTGCAGGCGGTCACCGCGCTGCAGGTAGACGAAGCAGGCGTGGCAATCGGTTGCCTTGGTGAGGACCTCGACCACGCCGTTGAGGACGCGGTCGAGGTCGGGAGACGATGCGATGACCCCGATCAGATCGGACAGGGTCTCCGCATCCAGCTGCTGTGAAGCAGGTACGGCCGAATCTTCGGGCTCAGTAGAGCTGGAGATAACGGTCGAGCTCCCACTTCGTGATCTCGTCGTGGGCGCGACCGAATTCCTCGCGCTTCACGTCGATGAAGTAGTCGATGTAGTCCTCCTTCTCGGAGGAGCCAAGCGCCTTACGCAGCACTTCGTTGCCTTCGAGCTCGCGCGTCGCGTCGAGCAGGTTGCCCGGCAGGATCTCGATCCCACGCTCGGCGCGCTGCTCGGCGTTGAGCTCGTGCAGGTTGAGTGTGCCCGTCGGCTCGCCTGGCTGCAGGTCGTTCTCGATGCCGTCCAGGCCCGACGCCAGCAGTGCCGTCGCCGCCAGGTACGGGTTGCACGAGCCGTCCACCGTCCGGTCCTCGATGCGGCCCGGCGCCGGAATCCGCAGCATCTGCGTGCGGTTGTTGGAGCCGTAACTGATGTACACAGGTGCCCAGGCCGAACCGCTCTGGGAGCCGAGCACAAGGCGCTTGTACGAGTTGACTGTCGGTGCGGTGAGCGCGATGTACGACTTCGCGTTGGCCTTGAGGCCGCCGAGGAAGTTGTAGCCGATCTTCGAAAGACCGAGGCCCGCTGGATCCTTTGCCGGATCCTCATGGAAGACGTTCTCGCCGTCCTTCCAAAGGCTCATGTGGAAATGGCAGCCGTTGCCCGTCAGGTGGCTGAAGGGCTTGGGCATGAACGTGGCGATCAGGCCGCGCTCCTGCGCCAGCGACTCGACCATGTACCGGAAGAAGATCGCGCGGTCGCACGTCTGTAGGACGTCGCCGTAGGCGAAGTTCTGCTCGAACTGGCCGTTGGCGTCCTCGTGGTCGGTCGCGTAGTGATCCCAGCCGAGCGCGTCCATGTTGCGCGCCACCTCGCCGACGAAATCGAGGTTGCGGGTGAGCGCGCGCATGTCGTAACACGGCTGATCGAGAGTGTCGAGCTCGTCGGCAACGCTGATTGACCCATCCTCGTTGCGCTTGACCAGGAAGTACTCGAGTTCCGCGCCGATCTTCAGCTCGTACCCGAGCTCCGCGGCACGGGCGATCTGCTTCTTGAGGATCGTGCGGGGGCAGTATGGCCATGGCTCGCCGAGTACGTGGACGTCGCAAGCGATGCGTGCGATCTCAGGGCGCCACGGCAGCGGCGTGAAGCTGATCGGGTCCGGCATCGCTTCGAGGTCGGGGTCGTTGGGGGACTGGCCGATCGCTCCGGCGGCCGCTCCGGCAAAGCCTGCGCCTGCCTCGAACAGATCTTCGATGTGCGTGCCGGGGACAAGCTTCGCATTGGGCTTGCCGTGCATGTCGACGAACTGGGCGAAGATGAACTCGATGCCGCGCTCGCGCACGTAGGAGACGACTTCGTCGCGCGTCTTGGGCAATGGGCCCAGATCTGCGGCGGTCGCGGTGGGGTTCGGCATTGGGGTCTCGATGCTCCTTGTTTCCTGGTTGTCACCCGCGACATAACCGAAGTTACATGGAGGGATGGGTCGTGTAGTTATAAAACGCAAGCGAGAGCGGTCCAGCAATGGGCGAATCCTACATAGATCGCGACGTGATTGTTCCCAAACCGGTCATTCGAAACAAGTGGATCGAGGCCTACTGTCTGCACTCGAATGTGTGGAATCGTTGGTCTCTACAGCAAGTCCCCAGCCGTCCAGGAGCATCTCGGTGCCCATCTCGCGAGCATGCTCGTGCAGATGGCCGACCGCGGCCCTGACAGCGCCGGGCTGGCCGTCTACGGCGAGCCGGTAGACGGGAGCAAACTGTCGCTGCGCCTTGCCGCCGGCGCCGATTGGCACTCGATCGAGGGTCAGATGCGCGAGGCGCTGGGCATCGTCTCAGCGGTGTTCGCGACGCCCGAGCAGGTCGTCGTCACCGTCGACGCCGCTCCAGCCGAGGCGCGCAGCTACATGACCGAGCGTTTCGGCGGTCTCGTCACGCTCGTCAGCGTCGGGCGCGCGATCGAGCTCTACAAGGAGGCCGTGCATCCGTCGGACTTCATCGCGAGCTTCGGCGTCGAGAAGATGAGTGGCAGCCACGGGCTCGGCCATACGCGCATGGCGACCGAGAGCAAGATCACCACGGACGGCTCGCACCCGTTCTCCACGGGCGACGATCTCTGCCTCGTGCACAACGGCTCGCTGTCCAACCACAACCAGTTGCGACGGATGCTGCGCAAGGAAGGCATCCACTTTCAGACTGAGAACGACTCCGAGGTCGCGGCCGGATACCTGACATGGCGGATGCGCGAGGGCGCAACGCTCGAGCAGGCGCTCGAGGGCTGCCTCGAGGATCTCGATGGCTTCTTCACCTTCGCGGTCGGCACCTTCGACGGCTTCGCCGTGCTGCGCGACCCGATCGCCTGCAAGCCGGCCGTGATGGCCGAGACCGACGACTGGGTCGCGATGGCCTCCGAGTACCGCGCGCTGGCAGTTCTCCCGGGTGCCGCCGACGCCAGGGTCTGGGAGCCCGAGCCAGGCCGCGTCTACAGCTGGTCGGCGGTGACGGCATGAGCACGACGACCGACACAACGACCTTCGATCTCGCCCAGGGCGAGCTCCGTGACCTCAACGCACAGCTGCACGAGGCGACCGGCCCGCGTAGCTGGCACATCGCAAACCCAGGCGGACGGCACAACATCGCGGCCGGCCTGGACGCCGAACTACACGTCGTCATCGACGGTCACGCCGGCTACTACTGCGCCGGCATGAACCAGCTCGCGACCGTCCACGTCAACGGCAACGTCGGCGTCGGCGTCGCCGAGAACATGATGTCCGGGCGCGTCGAGGTCCATGGTGACGCGAGTCAGTCGGCGGCGGCAACCGCACACGGCGGCCTGCTCGTGGTCGACGGCAGCGCTTCGGCGCGCTGCGCGATCTCGCTCAAGGGCGCCGATGTCGTGATCCGGGGCTCGATCGGCCACATGGGCGCATTCATGGCGCAGACCGGGCGCCTCGTCGTCTGCGGCGATGCCGGCGACGCGCTCGGCGATTCGATCTACGAGGCTGACCTCTACGTGCGCGGCACGGTCGCCGGGCTCGGGGCCGACTGCATCGAGAAGGAACTGACCTCTGAGAAGCTCAGCGAGCTAAAGGAGCTGCTGCAGGCGGCCGGCATCGATGACGTAGACGCCAGCGACTTTCGCCTCTACGGCTCCGCGCGCGAGCTCTACACCTTCAACGTCGACGACGCCGGGGACTACCGATGACCGAACGCAACCTTGCCGCTCAGGGACTCATCGAGTCGGCCACGTTCGATCGTGCCGCGATTGCGGAGATCCAGCGCGCCGCGCGCACCGGCATCTACGACATCCGTGGCGGCGGCGCCAAGCGCCATGTCCCGCATTTCGACGATCTGTTGCTGCTCGGCGCCAGCGTCTCGCGCTACCCGCTTGAGGGCTATCGCGAGAAGTGCGACACACGAGTGACGCTCGGCACGCGCTTTGCGAAGAAGCCGCTGGAACTCGAGATCCCGATCACGATCGCCGGCATGAGCTTCGGCGCGCTCTCGGCGCAGGCCAAAGAATCACTTGGTCGCGGAGCGTCGGCGCTCGGCACCTGCACGACGACCGGTGACGGCGGCATGACGCCAGAGGAGCGGCTGTCGTCCAAGACGCTCGTGTATCAGCTGCTGCCCTCGCGTTACGGCATGAATCCCGATGATCTGCGCAAAGCGGACGCGATCGAGGTCGTGATCGGCCAGGGCGCGAAGCCGGGCGGCGGCGGCATGTTGCTTGGCCAGAAGATCTCCGATCGCGTGGCCGAGATGCGCAACCTGCCCAAGGGCATCGATCAGCGCAGTGCCTGCCGGCACCCCGACTGGACCGGCCCGGACGACCTCGAGATCAAGATCGAGGAGCTCCGCGAGATCACCGACTGGCAGAAGCCGATCTTCGTCAAGGTCGGTGCGACCCGCACCTATTACGACACCGCACTGGCGGTGAAGGCGGGGGCCGACGTCGTCGTGCTCGACGGCATGCAGGGCGGCACCGCCGCTACGCAGGATGTCTTCATCGAGCACGTGGGGATCCCGATCCTGGCGGCGATCCCGCAGGCCGTCGAGGCGTTGCAGGAACTCGGGGTGCATCGCGAGGTGCAGCTCGTCGTGTCCGGCGGGATCCGCTCGGGCGCCGACGTCGCCAAGGCACTCGCCCTCGGCGCCGATGCCGTGTCAATCGGCACTGCCGCGCTGATCGCGCTTGGCGACAACTCGCCCGAGTTCGACGACGAGTACGCGAAGATCGGCTCCGCCGCGGGCTACTACGACGACTGGCAGGAAGGCCGCGATCCCGTCGGCATCCTGACCCAGACCGACGCACTTTCGCAGCGTCTCGATCCGGAGCTTGGCGGCCGCCGCCTTGCAAACTTCCTGCGTGCGATGGTCCTTGAGACACAGACGCTGGCGCGAGCCTGCGGCAAGTCCCACGTACACAATCTGGAGCCGGAGGACCTCGTCGCACTGACGATCGAGGCTTCGGCGATGGCACGCGTGCCGCTTGCGGGCACGAGTTGGATCCCCGGCCGCGACGGCCGTTGAACCCCGAATTGACGAGTGAGCGATGTCTTTCCTGTTGAGCTGTCCCAATTGTGGTTCGCGCGAGGTCGCTGATTTCGGCTTCGGCGGCGAGGTGTCTCCACGCCCGAAGTCCAAGCCGGGCTCGATGCGCGAGCTCACCAAGTACACGTACTTCCGCCGCAACGTCGCGGGCGTGCAGCGCGAGTGGTGGGTGCACCGCTCCGGCTGTGGCCAGTGGTTTCTGGCTGAGCGCGACACGCGCACCAACGAGGTTCTGTGGACGGCGCTCCCCGAAGATGCAAAGGCAAAGGCATGACCCGTCTCGACCCCCAGCCGGCTGAGCGGATCGATCGCTCCAAGCCCGTCACGTTCAAGTTTGACGGCAAGGACGTCCCGGCCTTTGCGGGCGACACCGTCGCGTCGGCTCTGATCGCAGCCGATCAGAAGATCCTGCAGCGCAGCTTCAAGTACCACCGCCCGCGCGGCGAGATCGGTGGCACCGCAGGCGGCGGCAACGCCCTCGTACAGATCGGCGCGCGCCCGAGCGTCCGCGCCGCCGCCGAGCAGGTGACCAACGGCCTCGTCGTCGAGCATCAGAACGCGTGGCCGTCACTCGACTTCGACATCATGCGCGCGACCGACAAATTCGGCGGTCCGTTCACGCCGGTCGGCTTCTATTACAAGACCTTCATCCGTCCGCGGAGCTTCTGGCCGCTTTACGAGAAGGTGCTGCGCAGCGCCGCCGGGCTCGGCAAGCTGCCCAAGCGCCAGGAAGAGCGCGAGTGGGAGACCGAGTACCGCCGTCGCCACTGCGACGTGCTCGTGATCGGAGGCGGCGAGGCGGGGCTGTCAGCGGCGCTACAAGCGGCCGAGCTCGGTGCCGATGTGGTGCTCTGTGAAGAGGACGTCGAGGTCGGTGGCGCGCGTCTGGCTGACGGTGGCCACGAGGCTGTCCGCGCTCTGGCGGCCAAGGCCGCGGCCGCGGGCGTCGAGATCCTCACCGGTGCCGCTGCGCTCGGCTACTTCGACGGACTCGTGCCGGTCTGGCAGGGCGACACGCTGCATCAGGTGCGGGCTCGTCGCCACGTGGCCGCGACCGGTGCCATCGAGCAGCCGCTCGTGTTCCCGGACAACGACCTACCGGGCATCATGCTCGCCTCAGGTGCGCTGCGCCTCGCGGCGGTCTATGGAGTCGCTGTCGGCACGGACGCAGTCGTCGCCGGCGTCGGTGACGAGGCGCTCGAGTCCGCGCTCGGGCTGCACGCCGCGGGCATCAAGGTGCACGCGGTCGCAGATCTGCGCGCCGACGCGCTCGAGCGTCCCGCCGCTCAGAAGCTCAAGGAGGCCGGCATCGAGGTGCTGGCCGGGATGACCGTCGTTCGTGCGAGCGGCAACAAGGCGCTGAAGAGCGTCAAGCTCGCGAAGATCGACGGCTCCGGGCTTGCGATCGCCGGTAGCGAACGCGAGATCGCGTGCGATCTCCTCGGTGTCAGCGGTGGCTTCGTGCCCGCGAGCTCGCTCCTCCTGCAGGCTGGCGCCAAGGCGACCTTCGACGCTCCCAGCGGCCGCTTTCTCGCCGGCGCGCTGCCGGAGAACGTCCATGCGGCAGGCGCTGTCGCCGGCGACCCCGCCGACCAGGCCGGTCTCGCCGGCACGATCGCCGGTGCATCGGCCGCGCTCGCGCTCGGGTTCGGCTCCGATGCCGATCGCGCTGCGCTGAGCAGCGCTGAAGCCGAGCTCAAGCAGGCCGAGCACGCGCCGCAGGCAGCGACGCCCGCGTATGCGCGCGACGGCCGCAAGGGTGGGAAGGCGTTCGTCGACCTCGATGAGGACGTCACCGTCAAGGATGTTCGCCGTGCCGCTGACGAGGGTTACGACGGGATCGAACTCTCCAAGCGCTACACGACCGTGACGATGGGGCCGACCCAGGGCCGTTACTCCCAGTTGCCGGCGATCCGTGCGCTCGCCGATCACACCGACGTTCCGGTCGGGGACATCGGCCTGACCACCGCTCGTCCGCCGTGGACCACCGTGCCGCTCGGCGCGCTCGCGGGCCGTCCGTTCGAGGCCGCCAAGCGCTCAGCTCTGCACTCGCGCCATCGCGATCTCGGCGCAACCGTCAAATGGGCGGGCGATTGGCGCCGTGCCTACGACTACGGCGACGCGACAGCCGAAGCGCTCGCGGTCCAGGACACGGCGGGCATCATCGACGTATCGACGCTCGGCAAGTTCGTGCTGTCGGGTCCGGGCGCCGGTGAGCTGCTCGACCGCCTCTATCCGAACGTGATGAGCAACCTCAAGCCGGGGCGGATCCGCTACGGCGTCCTGCTCTCGGAGATGGGTCGGATCACCGATGACGGCACAGTCTGCCGCCTGGACGACGACACGTTTTACATAACCACGACCTCAGCCGGAGCGGCCGGCGCGGAGCGTTGGTTCTCGTGGTGGCTGGCCGACTGGGATGTCGATGCTCGCCTGACGGATGTGACGCAGGGTCTCGGCGCGATCAACCTCGCCGGTCCCAACGCGCGCGAGATCCTCTCGCGGGTCACCGATCTGGACTGCTCGAACGAGGGCTTCAAATACCTCGACGGCAAGCAGGCGAAGATCGCCGGCGTCGACTGCCTGATGCTCCGCATCGGTTTCGTCGGCGAGGTCGGCTACGAGATCCACTGCGCCGCGCCCCACGCGGGTCACGTCTGGGACGCGCTCACGGAAGCCGGCGCCGATCTTGGTCTGCGCCCGTTCGGGCTTGAGCCACAGCGTGTGCTCCGTCTGCAGAAACAGCACGTGCTGATCGGCCAGGACACCGACTCCGAGGCCACGCCCTACAACTCCGGGCTCTCGTGGATGGTCAAGCTCGACAAGCCACAGGACTTCATCGGTCGCTGGGCGCTCGAGTACGACGCCGATTCCGAGGCCGCCGATCAGCTCGTGGGATTCACCGTCCCGGGCGGTCAGGTGCCCACCGAGGGCGCGGTCGTGGCAGTCGACGGCGTTGCGGCCGGGCAGGTCACGAGCTCACGGCACTCGCCAAAGCTCAACAAGTCGATCGGAATGGCGACGGTCCCGACCTCACTCGCGAAAGAGGGCGCGACGATCACGATCTCCGACGAGGGCAAGACGTTCGACGCCACCGTCACGCTGAAGGCTTTCTACGACCCAGAAGGATCGGTCCTGCGCTCATGAGCACAGCATTCCTGAACACCGCGACCGCGGGCCCCGCCGCCCAGAGCCCGTTCAGCGCGGCGCTGGCGCAGGCTGGCGCCAAGTTCCAGAGCAGGGACGGCTGGGAGATCGCTACCTCGTTCGGCGATCCCGCGGCCGAAGAGCAGGCCTGCGCCACGACCGTCGGCTGGGCCGACGTGTCCCATCTCGGCAAGCTCGAGATCCAGGGCAGCGCCGCGACGCTGGCGGGCTTTCACGCCGCGGTCGGCGTGACCGCGCCGCAGGCTGGAATCGTCGCGCATGGTGGCTCTAACCGCTGGCTACAGCTCACTCCCGAGCGGGCGATCGTGCTCTGTGAGCCCGGCGACCTGCCAGGGCTGCGCGAGACTATCGGCGGCGCCGGCGTCGATCTGACCTCGTCGCTGGCCGGCGTGACAGTGATCGGGCCGCTGGCGCGTGACACCTTCTCCCGGTTCTGCGCGCTGGATCTCCGTGAGCGTGAGCTCGCGATCGACGGCCTGCGTCCGGGCTCGGTCGCGCGCATGCCTGGCCTTCTTCTGCGTGAAGGCCCCGAGCGCTTCACGGTGCTGTTCGGGTCGGCCTACGCCGCGTATTTCTGGGAGGTCCTCTCCGATGCCGGCTCACGGCTCGGTGGCCGGCCGGTCGGCTCCGAGGCTCTCAACACAGCCATCTCGAAGGAGACGCAGACCAATGCGTGACATCTTCCGCAAGCGCCGCATGTGGCGGCCGCCGTCGACGCTCAAGGACTCGTACGACGTCGTGATCGTCGGCGCCGGTGCGCACGGGCTCGCAACCGCCTACTACCTCCGTCAGCAGGGCATCACCAACGTCGCTGTCCTCGATCGCGGCTACATGGGCGGCGGCGCGGCGGGGCGTAATACGACGATCCTGCGCTCCAACTACAAGACGCCTGAGGGCGCGCGCTTCTATGACGCGTCGGTAAAGCTGTATGAGGGCCTGTCCAAGGACCTCAACTTCAACATGCTGTTCTCGCAGAACGGCCACCTCACGCTCGCGCACTCCGATCGCGCGATGTTCGTGATGGCGAACCGCGCCGAGGTCAACCGGCTGCAGGGCATCGATTCGCAGCTGATCACGCCCGAAGAGGTACAGAAGCTCGCGCCGGCGATGTACGTCGGCGAGGACACGACCTATCCGATCATGGGCGCGCTCTACCACCCGCCCGGCGGCATCATCCGCCACGACGCCGTCGTCTGGGGCTACGCGCGCGGCGCCGACGAAGGCGGCGCCGAGATCCATCCGGGGACCGAGGTCACCGGCTTTGAGATGACCGGCAACCGGATCTCCGCGGTGCAGACGAACCGCGGCACGGTCAAAGCCGGGACGGTGCTCAACTGCACGGCCGGCTGGTCGTCGCTGATCTCCGATATGGCCGGCGTGCCGCTGCCGAT
Organism: Baekduia sp.; assembly: GCA_035554055.1. Taxonomy (GTDB): domain Bacteria; phylum Actinomycetota; class Thermoleophilia; order Solirubrobacterales; family Solirubrobacteraceae; genus Baekduia. Next base: position 25,752 of record DATMIZ010000060.1, read on the forward strand.
CACCACCCACATCCTGCAGGCGTGCGTGACGGAGCCGGTCAAGCCGTTCCTTGACGTGGTCATCGTTTCGTCGCAGATGCACGTGTACGTCTCGCAGTCCGATCGCGGCGAGTTTGTGATGGGCTCCGAGATCGAGCCGTGGACCACGTACCGCATGAACGGCACGCTCAACTTCCTGCAGGATCTCTCGCGGCACACGCTCGAGCTCTTCCCGCAGCTCGAGCGCGCACGGCTACTGCGGTCGTGGGCCGGCCTCTGCGATCTCTCGCCCGACTACAGCCCGATCCTCGGCAAGACCGAGGTCGAGAACTTCCACGTAAGCGCCGGCTGGGGCACATACGGTTTCAAGGCCGCGCCGATCGTCGGCAAGACATTGGCCGAGCTGGTTGCGACGGGCAAGACGCCGGAGCTGATAGCGCCGTTCGAACTCGAACGCTTCTACGAGGATAATCTCGTGTCCGAGCTTGCCGCCGCGGCCGTGAGTCACTGAGACAGGCGCCTCAAGGCGCGAAGCAAGTCCAACAGGGGGATGGAGAGATGGCGATTTCAGGTTTGAATCAGGTTCCTGAGAGGGCATCTGTTGTCGTGGTCGGAGCCGGCATTTCTGGGCTGGTCGCGGCCCGGGACCTCGTCCGCGCAGGGATCGACGTCCTGGTGGTCGAAGCCGACGACGAGATCGGTGGCCGCATCAAGCCTTTCGTCCGCAACAACGCGCCTGCGCTCGAGCGCGGCGCCGAGTTCACCGGACCTGACCAGCCGGCCGTACTCGCGCTCGTCGCTGAGTACGGTTTCGAAACCGAGCCGTATTTCGTAACAGACGATCTTCCCGAAGACGCCAAGATGGTGCGCCTCGCCCGCGGCAAACTGATCTCAGAGGCCTACCCGTTTGAGAGCTCGCCCGAGGTCGGCGAGGCATTCGGTACCGTCTTCGCGCAGCTTGGCGAGCTGGCAAGCGACATCGATCCTGCCGCTCCATGGGAGCATCCGCGCGCCCTGGAATTCGACCGGCAGACCGTCGGCGCCTGGCTTGACGAGACGATCGCCGACGAAGCAGTGAGAGAGGTTGTCGCCGGTGCGCTCCTGGCGTTTGGCCCCGCCTACGAGGTCTCGCTGCTCAGCGCGCTCGCGTACCTCGAGAGCCATGGGGGAGCGGAGCACTTCGGTGAGGGAATCGACAGCCGGTTGAGCGGTCCGGGTACGTCCGGGCTCATCGCCGCTATCGCGGCTGAAGTCGGAGACAGGATCGCCCTCTCGGCACCGGTGCGCAAGATCGTCCATGGCGACGACGGCGTGTCGGTGCACACCGACCGCGGGGCGGTAGACGCCGATGCGGTGATCGTGGCGATGGATCCGGGCTTGTGCGCGGCGATCGAGTTCGACCCGCCGGTGCCGGCCGACCGCGACCGCCTGCAGACACGCTGGAACTCGTTGCCGGGGGCGAAGATCGGCGTCATCTATGACGAGCCGTTCTGGCGCGAGGCCGGCATCACAGGGATGGCGATGGGCCTGGACTTCATGGCGTTCGCCACCGACGGGTCGCTCGTCGACGGCTCGCAGCAGCTGCTCAACGGCATGGTGTTCGCGATCGGCCCGGATGTGGAGCGGATTTCCCGGATCCTCCAGGACCCCGAGCTGCTCCGCAAGACGGTGCTTGAGGATCTTGCGTCCTGCTACGGACCCAAGGCACTCGAGCCGAAGGAATTTCACTGCTTTGACTGGCACGGCAACCGCTGGGCCCGCGGTGCCGGCGGCGCCGCGCTCGGTCCGGGTGTGCTCACCAGTTGCGGCGTCGCCCTCCGGCGGCCGCTGGGGCGGGTGATCTGGGCCGGTGAGGCAGCTGGCACGGGCGTGTACATGCAGGGCGCCGTCACCGCTGGTCACGCTGCCGCAGAGACCGCGGCGGAGTTGGTGTCGCGATGACCTACGCGACGGAGCTGGTCCGGATCAGGCTCAAGCAAGGCACAACGCTTGAGCGCCTGAAGGCGCTGCGCACCGAGATGGCAGAGCAGTACACCGAGCACTACGGTGGGAGCTTCGATGTCCAGATGTACGAGCTCGAGGATGGCACGTATCTCGATATCTGGACATGGGAGACGCGCGAGCTTGCCGAAGCAGCGCTGGGCGATACATCGAAGATCCCGGCTTTCGAGAGGTGGAAGTCGCTGGTCGAGGTCGTCTCGTTCGACTGGGCTGCCGAACAGGATTGGGGCCGGCACGCCCGATGAAGCCGCAAGACACCCTTAAAACGTCGTACTAAAGAAAGAAGGCAGAGATGACCGTAGTCGTAACCGTCTTAATCGATGCTCCGCCGTCAGTCGTGGCGAAGGTGGAGAGCGACAATCCAGACATCTTCGACAAGATCATGGGCCCGGCCGAGAAATACGTGACGGCCCACCGTCGGCTGCTAGGTGAAGCCAGCGTGATGGACATCGATGAGTTCGCCTCCATGGAGGACCACGACGCCTTTGTCGCGGAGGCCGCCGAGGGCATCGAGCTCTATGGCAAAGCGCTCGGAGTAACACTCACCGGTACCCTGTGGGAGCTGGAGGACACACCACTCCCCGACGCCTGAGGAACCAATGAAATTAGTCAGTACATTGCAGTCCGGTGAGGCGCGCCTCGGCGCGGTCTCTGGAAACACAGTCATCGATCTACAGCGCGCCGCGGCTTCGCTGGCGCGTTCGGAAGGCAAGGTTGCCGCCGCTGAGATCGCGGCCGCGACGGTGCCGACCGATGCTGTCCGTTTTCTCGAGCTGGGAGAGCCCGCGATTGCCGCTGCTCGTGCTGCCGTCGAACACGTCGCGACGCTCAGTGATGCCGATGCGCGTGCCGACCTGCTCGTCTCCGATCTCGACGAGTCGCGACTGCTCTGCCCGGTGCCGAAGCCGCCGAAGATCATCTGCGTGGCGCGCAATTACGGCGAGCATGCCAAGGAGGCGGGCTTCGAGATGTCGGAGATCCCGATCCTGTTCGCGCGCTTCACCGAAACCCTGGTTGCGCCCGGCGACCCGGTCGTTCGTCCGAAGGTCTCGGACGATTTCGACTGGGAGGGTGAGCTTGCGGTCGTGATCGGCAAGGGTGGCCGCGCGATCTCCAAGGCCGACGCCTTGGACCATGTCGCGGGCTATTCGCTGTTCAACGACTGCACGGTGCGCCCGTATCAGTTCCGTGTCACGCAGTACACGGCCGGCAAGAACTTCAGCTACTCGGGTCCGTTCGGCCCGTATCTGGTGACGAAGGATGAAATCCCAGATCCCCACACGCTGGATCTGTCGCTGACGATCAACGGGGAGACCAAGCAGAGCGCCAACACGGGTGACATGTTCTTCGACGTCCCGACGATCATCGAGCACATCTCGGAGTTCATCGCCCTCGAGCCGGGCGACCTGATTCCGATGGGCACGCCGGCCGGCGTCGGCTTCAAGCGTAAGCCGCCGGAGTTCCTGAAGCCCGGTGACGTCGTCTCCGTCACGATCCCCGAAATCGGCACACTGACCAATCCAGTGGTTGCAGAAGAGGATCTCCCGGCATGAGCGAGGAGCTGTTCGAGAAGGGGCTGAAGATCCGGCGTGAGGTGGTCGGCGCGGAGTACGTGGATAAGTCGCTTGCCCAGGCCGACGACTTCTCGCGTGATTTCCAGCGGCTCGTCACCGAGTTCTGCTGGGGCGCCGGCTGGGGTAGGGAGGCGCTGTCACGCCGTGACAAGAGCCTCCTGAACCTGGTGATGATCGGCGCGCTGAATCGCCAGACCGAGTTCCGGCTGCATCTCAAGGGCGCAATCCGCAACGGCTGCACCAAGGACGAGGTGCAGGACACGCTGATCCAGCTCGCGATTTACGCCGGGATCCCGGCGGGCGTCGAGGCTTTCCGGATCGCGAAAGAGGTCTACGCGGAGGTCGAGGCGGCAGAGGGCTCCGAGTAGCCTCACCCGTCGTGAAGGAATAGTTGGGCGGTGGCGGTGCAGCGCCACCCCGGAAAACCATCAATTGAGAGAGTGCGACAACCCATGAGCACGCAGTTTCATCTCTTCAACTACGGCTCCTACCCGGAGGTTCCGCACGCGGATACCCTCGGGGACAAGACCGTCTACGTTGACCTGCCCAATCGCTACGGCGACCCGGTCAAGTCGCACTGGTACCTCGACTCCTACTTCGATTCTCTGGAGTTTGGGGAAAAGCTCGGCTTCGACGGGATTCTGACGACGACGCAGTTCGGCGGTCCGGTCGGGCTGACTCCGACGGCGATGCTTGGCGCCGCCTATCTCGCGGGCCGAACGACACGCATCCGGATCGGCGCGATCGGCCCGGTGCTGGGCGCCTACAGCTCGCCGATGCGGGCGGCCGAGGAGATCGCGCTGCTCGACCAGCTGACGAACGGACGCCTGATCATCGGGCTGCCGATGGGGCATGGCCAGAACCACCATGCGATGGGCGTGATCAACCCCACGTATACGCGCGAGCGGTACTGGGAGGCCCACGCCGTCGTACGCAAGGCGTTCGACGAGGAAGGCCCCTTTCACTGGCAGGGCAAGCATTTCCAGATCCCGAACGCCAACCTCTGGCCGCGCCCGGTGCAGAAGGGGGGACCCGAGGTGTGGATCCCAGGCGCGGGATCGCGGATCACGCTGGAGAAGTGCGCGGAGTTCGGTTACACCTGGCAGGCGCTGTTCTCGCCGCGCAAGGCCCTGATGAAACAGGTCAGCGTGTTCCACGAGGAAGCCGCCAAACACGGCTACAAGCCCAAGCCCGACCAGATCGCGGTCGTCCTTTTCATCCACGTCGCCGAGTCGGACGCACAGGCGCACAAGGAAGCCGACGCGCATCTGATGTCCTTGATGCAGAACATGAACCGCGCGCAGCTGCACGACGCGTTTGCGCCAGGGCACTTCAGCCCGGAAACCGTTCGTGGCTTCATGACCGGCGGCGGTTACCGCAGCAAGGACATCTCCAAGATGACCGTCGAGGACGTCGCCGAAGAGGGCTGGGGAATCATCGGCTCGCCTGCCACCGTCCGCGAGAAGATCGAAGAGATAATCGCTGACCTCGGCGCCGGGAAGATCATTCATGTCGCCGACTTCGGCGCGATGCCCAACTGGATGATGCGCAAGAGCCTCACGCTGATGGCCGAGCAGGTGATCCCGCACTTCCGTGACAAGGGCGCCAAGCCGATCTGGGCGATCGAGGAGCCGGTGGCTCCGCAGACCCATGCCGAGTACGGCGCGTACTACGAGGAGCCCGAGCCCGAAGCGGTGCCGCAGGCGCGTCTGCACGACGGCACAGGCGTCGTCGATGTCAGGACAGCGCATGTCGACGACCTCCGAATCCAGCTGCGACCGTAGGAGACACCGAGATGAGCGAGACACAGACCGAGGCCCCACCGCGGAACTGGAAGTACTGGACGGAGCCTGAATTTGTCGAGATCGACGGACTGCGGACGGCTTACCGCCGCAAAGGGTCCGGTGAGCCGCTGGTCTTCCTGCACGGCTGGCTCCACGGCGTCGCGCTGACCCGCAGCTGGTTGCCGCTGTACGACGAGTTGGCCAAGAGCTACGACGTGATCGTTGCGGAGCATCCCGGCTTCGGTGATACGCCGATGCCGGAGACGTTGCATTCGTTCTCGGACTACGTGTTGCACTACGACGCGTTTTTGCGTGAGCTCGGCATCGATACGCCCCACATCGTCGGCCACTCGTTCGGTGGCTGGATCGCGGCGGACTTCGCGATCTTCTATCCCGACCGTGTCGCGAGCCTTTCCTTGATCGCGCCGATGGGGATGCGCGTAATCGACGATCCGCAGACCGACCCGTTTCGGCAGATGCCCGACAACCTTGCGGTGATGCTGTTCGGCAAGGAGCCCGATAAGTACAAGGACTACGTCGAGCAGGAGGGTGACGTCGAGCAGGTGGTCAGCCAGTACAAGGAGAGCATCGCCTTCGCGCGGCTCACTTGGAACCCGCGCTACGACCTGCGCCACGATCATCGGCTCGCGCGCGTCACCGCGCCGACGCTGGTGATCCATCCCGCTGACGATCGCTATCTCCCGCGCTCGCACTCCGAGCGCTACGCGGAGCTGATCTCCGATGCCAGGCTCGAGGTCATCGAGGGCAAGGACGGCGAGGAGGCCTCCCACCTGGTGATCGCACAGCAGCCGGCCGAGGTGGCCGCACTCGTCGCCGCCCACGCCAACCGCTGATCTGGTGCCCGCGAGCGACACAGACGCGGCTCGCGGGCGCTACCTCAAGCGGCTGATCGCGACCTCGGCTGCAGCCCTCGCGATCGAGGCCGCGCTCTACTCGTCTGTTGCCCCGCTGTTGCCGCACTATGTGGATGAGCTGGGCCTCAGTAAGAGCCAGGCTGGGCTCCTGACCGGGAGTTACACAGTCGGGATGGTCGCCGGCTCGATCGGGGCGGGTGTACTGGTGGCGTGCTTCGGCGCCCGACGGACGGTCTTTTCGGGCTTCACGCTGTTGGGTCTGACGACCCTTCTTTTCGGAGTCCTACAGGCGTATGAGCCTTTGACGGTTGCGCGGCTGGCCCAGGGAATCGCTTCGGGGCTGATCTGGGTGGGAATGATTACCTGGCTGATCCTCGCGGCGCCCGAGAAGATCCGCGGCCAGGCCCTTGGTAGCGCCATGGGTGCGGCTCTGTTCGGCACGCTGTTTGGCCCGCTCATCGGCACTGTGGCGGTCGCGATCGGCGCCGCCGTCACTTTCGGCGTTGTCGCTGCGGCCGCGATCGTGACCGGCTTCTGGATCTTGCGCCTCGAGCCGCCGCCCGTGGGAGTCGCGACCGCGATCTCTTGGCGTGCGGCCTTCTCCGACCGCGCGTTCGTGGTGATCGCTCTCGTCGCCCTGTTCCCCGGGCTCGTGGCCGGGCTCGTCAACGTGCTGATTCCGTTGCGGATCGATCATGTCGGCGGGACGTCGGCCGCTGTCGGCGCGACCTTTCTGTGTGCCGGCGTCGTGACGGCGATCATGAGTCCGATCGTCGGTGCACGCGCCGATCGTGTAGGCGAGCGCGCTGTGATGGTCGGTGGACTGCTCCTTGCGGCTGTCACGCTGGTGGTCCTCAGCGCCGTCCAGTCGTGGTTGGCGATCGCTGCGACGACGGTCGTGGTGACCGGGTTCGCCATCTCGGCCTGTGGGGTGCCAGGGATGTCGCTGACCTCACGCGTCGGAGCTGCCGCAGGCCTTGCGCCGGGGGCCGTCGCCGCGGTGATGAACATCTCGTTCGCCGGCGGAGAGACGGTGGGCGCGGTCGCCAGTGCCGCCGGCGCTGAGGCGACATCGGATGCGGTCCCATTGTTGTTCATGGGGGCGCTCGCGCTGACGCTCGTGCTCGTGCTCCAATTCTGGGCGCGGCGCTACCCCGACCTGGCATCCAGGGCTGGCTAACCGAACATCGTGATCCAGCGCTCCCGGGACATTCGCCGGGAGCTTCGCCCGGCGAATGGAAGCCCGGTGATTCAGTGCTCCCGGGACATTCGCCGGGAGCTTCGCCCGGCGAATGGAAGCCCGGTCGCAGGTTAGCCAGCCCTCGATCGTGTTTGTCAGTCCGCGTTGTTGAGGTCGGCCTGCAGCGTGGCTGAGATTCGAGCCGCGCCGTCGCGAAGTAGGCCGATGTGGTCGGCGACGACGGACGCGCGTTTGATCGGCACGAGCAGGCTCAGGCTCGCGATTGCCGTCTGCGACGCGCCGAATACCGGCACGCCCAGCCCATGGACGCCGAGCTGCAACTCGTCCTGCGATTCGGCGAAGCCCTGCCGGCGCACCTCCTCGAGTTCGGCGATCAGGGTCTGCCGGTCGGCCATGTGCTGCAGGAAGCGCTCGAGCTTGTCGTCGCTCGCGAATGCGAGCAGCGCTCGCCCGCCGGCGCCCTTGTCGAGAGGATGGCGTGAGCCGATCCGGTGCTCGACGCGCAGCACGTGCTCGGTCGACACCACCTGTTCGAGGACGACGGTGTCGTCTCCGTCGGAGATCTGGAGCACGATCGTCTCCTTGATCTTGCTCGCGAGATCGACGAGCACTGCCCGCGCGGCACCGCGCAGTTCGGGTTGGATGCCCTCGGCGATGCGCATGAACGCGGCGCCAGGCGCGTAGCCGTCCTTGAGGCGGGTCACAAAACCACGTCGATGAAGAGTGGTCAGCAACCTGTGTACAACCGTCCGGTTGATTCCGAGCGATCGCGAGAGTGCGGCTGCCGTCATCGGGCCTTTCTCACTGAGCTCCAGCACGACCACGAGCGCCTGATCGGTCGTCTTGGAGATCTCGGCCATCGGGGAGACTCTAGAGAGCGGGTCGTCGATCTGCGCGTGGTGGACCGTGGTCGATGAGTGCGCGGTTGCGTCGGTCGGTGATATTGCTTACCATGCGCCCTTCCACCGAATCGGACATCGCTGTCCGATTATCGGATATCTCTCAAGGAGTCAGTGTGCCTCTACATCCCAGCCCCATCACAATCGGTCACGTCGGCATCGCGGTTGCTGATATCGATCGCTCTGTTGCGTTCTACGAGGATGTCCTCGGCTTCACGCTGACCGAGCGCTTCGAGTACCCGGTCGACGAGGTCGGACACGGGACGACCGTCGCCGCTGGTGCGTTCGTCCGCTGCGACTCGAACCACCACTGCCTTTCGATCTTCAGTTACCGCCAAGGTGTTGGCGAAGCAGCGACGCCCTTCACGTTCGGTCTACACCACATCGCCTTCGAGCTGCCGACGCCTGAGGACCTGCTCGGCCTCTACAGGACGATGAAGGACGCTGGCGCAGAGATCGTCAACGCCCGCAAAGGTGGGCCCGGCAACCAGCCGCGCTTCTACGCGCGCGATCCCGACAACAACCTGCTCGAGTTCTACTGGGGCATCGATCAGATCGGCTGGGACGGGACGCCGCGCCGCTACGAGCCGATCGAGGAGATCGATCTCGAGAACTATTCCTTCGAGGAATATCTGGAGCGCCGCACCCGCGAAGCCGCCGAGGCACAGGCAAAGTTGAGCGCCTGATGGAAGGTCGCGCAGCCACCATGTCAGTCTCTGAAGCCGAGAACCACCGATCGCCTCGTTTTATGGTTCGCCATTCGGTAATCGGTTATGTTGCCCGCCTAATGCTCCAAGATCCGACCCCCACCCGCCGATCATGACCGCCGAACCTGCCTTCGAACCACCCGCCCGCGAGCCGTCGCGTTTCTCGCTGAGGGCGACGATGCGCCCGGACGTCCTACGGGACTACGGCATCGTGTTCTTCCTGATCGCGTTGTTCATCGCGATGTCGCTGGCATCTGATGTCTTCCTGACATCCAGCAACCTGAGGAACATCATCGACGGCGCTGTGCCACTGGGAATGCTCGCGTGTGCCGGCACCTTGGTAATCATCGCCGGCGGATTCGATCTTTCGGCCGGCGCAATCTTCGGTGTGGCTGCGGTCGTAGGCGCGAAGATCTGTAACTCGACGGGGCCTGAGGTCGCTCTCGTCGCCGGGGTGCTGACCGGCGCAGGGCTGGGGCTCGTCAACGGCATCCTCTGCACCGTCGGGCGGATCAACGCATTCGTCGGCACGCTTGGCACCTCGATCGGATATGGCGGCCTCGCGGTCGCTCTCAGTGGCTCCGGGATCGTCCTGATCTCCAACGAATCGTTCGGGAACCTCTCGGCGACCAACCTGCTTGGGATCAAGAGCTCGACGATCATCTTCCTCGTCACGGCTGCGATCTGTGCGTTCGTCCTCAATCGCACGGTCCTGGGACGCCACATCTTTGGCACCGGCGGCAATCCGCTTGCGGCGCGTCTCTCCGGCGTTCCCGTTAACAAGACGCTCGCGATCACCTACGTGATCTCGGGTGCGTTCGCGGCGCTTGCCGGGATGATCGTTGCCAGCCGCACCCTGTCGGTCACGGGCAACACGGGGACGACGATCATCTTCGACGCCCTGGCCGCGATCCTGATCGGGGGCAACAGCGTCCTCGGAGGCGAGGGCGCGATTTGGCGAACGATGGTCGGCGTGCTGATCCTGTCGATCATCTCCAACGGCTTCAACCTCCTCGGCATCGACCCGCTTTACCAGCAGTGCGTCAATGGCGCCATCATCCTGGTGGCCGTCGGCGCGGACGCGTGGGCGCGTCGTACGACCACCTAACGGGCGAACCGACCGGAAGAAGAGAGCCGTGGCCGATTTAGCTAAGACCCCACATGTCGAATTGATCGACGTCTCCCGGAACTTCGGGGGCGTCCAGGCGGTCCGGGGCGTCAGCCTCGCGATCGAGCGCGGCACGATCCATGGCCTAGTCGGTGAGAACGGCGCCGGCAAATCGACGCTCAGCAAGGTGGTTGCCGGCGCGATCTCGCCGTCAAGTGGCCAGCTCCGCGTCGACGGCGAGGATGTCTCGTTCAGCAGTCCACGTGACGCGCTCAACCACGGCATCGCGATCATCGATCAGGAGCTGGCGCTGGTTCCGGCACGATCGGTCCTCGACAACGTGTTTCTCGGTTCGGAGTCAGGCCAGGGCGGTCTGCTGCAGCTCTCCGAGCAGCGCAAGCGCTTTGACGCCGTCATGGAGCGCACCGGCTTCGATCTCGACCCCGACCGCAAGGTTGGCAGCCTGCGGATCGCCGACCAGCAGAAGGTGGAGATCATTCGCGCCGTCGCCCGTGACGCGGCCTTCATCATCATGGATGAGCCGACCGCGCGCCTGACTCAGGTCGAATCAGAGCAGCTCTACGAGATCATCAACGGCCTCAAGGCACGCGGCACGACGATCCTCTACATCTCGCATTTCCTCGAAGAGGTCCTCCAGCTGGCCGACAACGTGACCGTGATGCGCGACGGTTTGCACATCCGGACCGGGCCGGCCGCGAACGAGTCATCGCAGACGCTGGTCACGGCGATGCTCGGGCGCGACCTGGAACTGCGGTTCCCCGATCGCAAACTGAGCGATCCCGACGCCGATCCGGTGCTCGAAGTGCGTGGGCTCTCGGGCGTCAGCGGGTTCGAGGACGTGGATCTGACGTTGCGACCCGGCGAGATCGTCGGGATGGCCGGACTGATCGGTGCGGGTCGAAGCGAGTTTGCGCGCGGACTCTTCGGCGCCGAGCGCACGACGGCCGGAGAGATCCTCATCGACGGAGAACCGGTGAAGATCAGGTCGCCGCGCCAGGCATTCGCGCACGGGCTCGCGATGGTGACCGAGAGTCGTAAAGACGACGGGTTGATCATGACCCGTTCGATCGCCGAGAACTCGATGATGCCGTTCCTGTCTGAGGTCAGCACCATGGGTGTGCTGCGGCACGGCAGCGAGAAGGCCCGCGTCATCGACATGATCGAGCAACTCGACATCCGCACCTCGGGACCTCAGCAGGTCGTTCGCAATCTCTCGGGCGGCAACCAGCAGAAGGTGCTGTTCGCCAAGTCGCTGATGCGCACGCCGAAGGTCCTCATCATCGACGAGCCGACGCGTGGTGTCGACGTCGGCGCCAAGCAGGGCATCTATGAGCTGATCACAGAGTTGGCCGCGTCGGGTATGGCGATCCTCGTGATCTCCTCAGAGCTCGAAGAGGTGATGGGCCTTGCGCATCGCATCCTCGTCATGCGGCGCGGTCGGCTTGTCGCTGACATGAATATCGACGTTGCCACCGAGGAGAACATCCTCGCTGCGGCGTTCGGCACGGCGGGCACAGTAGCGGCCTGACACGCAGTAAAGTGTGGCCGGCACTGTCGCCACTGTCGCGAAGGTCGGTCAGGCCGGTGCTCGGTCGCAATCACAACTCTCAGGAGACAACAGATGTCGAACAACGCCCCGAAGCTGCCCGAGCTGCGCCTGTTCATCGATGGTGAGTGGCGCGACGCATCGGACGGCGGCACGTTCACCAGCGTGAATCCCGCCACGGAGGCGGAAATCGGTCAGATCGCCGCCGCGACCGCGGCCGATGTCGATCTCGCCGTCACGGCCGCCCGGAGGCAGTTCGACGGCGGTGAATGGTCGAAATTGAGCGGATCGGACCGCGGGCGACTGCTCTATCGCCTTGCCGATCTGCTGGAACGTGACCTCGAACTGCTCGCAGACCTGGAGACGCTGGACATCGGCAAGGCGCGCGTGCACGCACCGCTGGACCTTGGAATGGCGATCGACACCGTGCGCCACTTCGCCGGTCGCGCCGACAGCGTCAACGGCACCGTCTTCTCGCTGCCTGAGTTCATCGGACGGCCGCGCTTCTCCTACACACTGCGGCAGCCGGTCGGCGTCGTCGGGGCGATCACGCCCTGGAACACGCCGGGGATGATCCTGTCGTGGAAGTTCGCGCCCGCGCTTGCGGTCGGCTGCACGTTCGTGGTCAAGCCCCCGGCCGAAGCGTCGCTGAGCACGCTGCACATCGCCGAACTGGTACGTGAGGCCGGCTTCCCGGCGGGTGTTTTCAACGTCGTCACCGGTAGTGGCACGGTGGCGGGCGCCGCGCTGGTCGACCACCCCGGCGTCGACAAGATCTCGTTCACGGGAAGTCCGGAGGTCGGCGCCGTGATCGGGCGCGCCGCGGGCGAGAGCTTCAAGAAGGTGACCTTGGAGCTCGGTGGCAAGTCGCCGCAGATCATCTTCCCGGACGCCGATCTCGACGTCGCGCTGCCGACTGCCGCGATGTCCCTGTTCTACAACCAAGGCGAGACCTGCGCGTCGGCGACACGCGTGCTCGTGCACGAGAGTCTCCGTGACGAGGTCCTCAGCGGACTGTCTGCGCAGGCAGCCGCGGTCAAGGTCGGAGATCCGTTCGCGCCCGACACGACGATGGGCTCGCTGATCAACCGCAAGCAGATGGACTCGGTTCTCGGCTACGTCGACGCCGGCCACCGCGAGGGCGCGGAGCTCGTCACGGGCGGCGCGCGCATCGGTGACTCCGGCTATTTCGTCGAGCCGACGATCTTCACAGGGACCAACACGATGACGATCGCCAAGGAAGAGATCTTCGGCCCCGTCGGCACCGTGATCGGGTTTAACGACACTGAAGAGGCACTGCGACTCGCCAATGAGACGCGTTACGGACTCGTCGGTGTCGTCTACACGAGCGATCTGGCGCTTGCGCATCGCGCCGCGGAGGTGCTCGATGTCGGAGCGGTCTGGGTCAACGCCTGGGGCCCGCCGGATCCCCGTATGCCCTGGGGCGGTTTCAAGTACAGCGGCATCGGCACCGAACTCGGTGACGCGGGCATTGCCGCGAACACCAATGAAAAAGCCGTATCGATGATCCTCTGACGTGATAGCCGCCGGCTCGCGGGAGCGTGAACAGGCAGTTCTCGCGGCCGTTCCGAAGGGTCTGTTCGTAGGCGGGCAGTTCCGTGACGCCGCCGGTCAGGCGACGCTCGAGGTCGAGGATCCCGCCACCGGGGAGCCGTTGGCGGTCGTCGCGGACGCGAGCCCCGAGGATGCGCTCGCGGCGCTGGCGGCCGCGGACGAGGCTTTCGTCACGTACCGCACGATGGCTCCGCGCGAGCGTGGCGAGATCCTGCGACGCGCATATGAATTGATGCATGAGCGCGCCGACGACCTGGCGCTGCTGATGACATTGGAGATGGGCAAGCCGGTAGCTGAGGCTCACGGTGAGGTCATGTATGCCGCGTCCTACTTGCGCTGGTACGCGGAGGAAGCCGTGCGGATGGACGGCCGCTTCGGGCGTGGTGAGAGCGGCGCGGCTCACGTCCTCACGATGCGCCAGCCGGTCGGGCCATGCCTGTTCATCACACCATGGAACTTCCCGCTCGCGATGGGCGCGCGCAAGATGGCGCCGGCGCTCGCAGCCGGCTGCACCGTCGTCGTGAAGCCGGCGGCCCAGACACCGCTCTCCATGCTCGCGCTCGCCGGGCTCCTCCAGGAAGCCGGCTTACCAGCGGGCGTTGTCAATGTCGTGCCGGCAGAACGCGCAGCGGAGGCGATGGCGCCCGTAATCGCCGATCCGCGGCTGCGCAAGCTCTCGTTCACCGGATCGACGAACGTCGGCAAGACGCTGCTCGCGCAGGCGTCAGAGCAGGTGCTCAGGGTGTCCATGGAGCTCGGTGGCAACGCGCCATTTCTCGTCTTCGAGGACGCCGACATCGACAAGGCCGTGGCCGGCGCGCTGGCGGCGAAGATGCGGAACATGGGCGAAGCGTGCACCGCCGCCAACAGGTTCCTCGTGCACGAGGCTGTCGCCCCCGAGTTCTCAACGCGGCTCGCCGCCGCGATGGGCAGGCTCGAAGTCGGTCGCGGCACGGAAGCGTCGTCGCAGGTCGGTCCGCTGATCGACACAGCTGCCCGCGACAAGGTCGAGGAGCTGGTCGCCGAGGCCGTCGACGGTGGGGCGCGTGTGTTGACCGGCGGATCTCGCTTCGGCGAGCAGGGCTACTTCTTCGAGCCGACCGTACTGGAGGACGTCGCGCCCGGCGCGCGACTGCTGTCCGAAGAGATCTTTGGGCCCGTGGCGCCGATCACGACATTTGTCACCGATGACGAGGCGATCGCGACCGCAAACGCGACCGAATACGGCTTGGTGGCTTACGTATTCACCGAGAACGTGGGCCGGGCGTTCCGCGTCATCGAAGCCGTGGAGACCGGCATGGTCGGGTTCAACCAGGGCTTCGTCGCCAACGCCGGCGCGCCGTTCGGCGGCATCAAGCATTCGGGTTTCGGGCGTGAGGGCGGCCCGGAGGGGCTCAGCGAGTACCTCTCGACCAAGTACGTCGCGCTCAACGTCGACTGAGCGCACGACTAACAGGGGCGCCCGCAGCAGCGCGAGCGCCCCGTGGGCTTTCTAAGAGCGGCCCCAGACCTCGTCGGCGACCTCGCCGATGAGATCGAGCTTCGCCCACTGGGCCTCCTCGGCGCTGATCAGGCCGTCGCCGAACAGGGAGGCGAAGCCGCACTGTGAGGTCAGCGCCATCCGCTCGAGGTCGAGGTACTTCGAGGCCTCATCGAGCCGTGCCTTGATCTCGTCCTTGGATTCGAGCTCTGGCTTCTTGGTGCTGACGATGCCCATCGACATGATCTTGCCGGCCGGGATGTGCTTGATCGGCTCGTAGCTGCCGAGGCGGTCGACGTCCTCCCACTCGAACAGGAAGCGGTCGTAGTTCAGCTCGGTGAACATCTGCTCGGCGATCGGGTCGAGCGCGCCGTTCCAGAAGCCGCCCTCCAGATTGCCGCGACAGAGATGCATCGCGACGATGACATCGTCCGGCAGGCTGTCGGCGACGGCGTTGTCCGTGACGATGGCCTTTGCGAGCATCGACTCCGGAGTCTCGCCGATCGATTCGAACCAGGCCGTTTGCTTGGGGTCCACGAGTGCCGGATAGATCGGGAAGTCGAACTGGATCCACTTGGCGCCCGCCGCGACAGCATCGGCGACCAGAGAAATCGTCATCTCGAGCGCATCGGCGACGAAATCCTGCCTGGTCGCGTAGCTGCCCGGCGCGTCGCCGGTCGGGAGGTTGACGATGTCCGAGAAGAAGTACGACGGCGACGGAATCGTCACCTTGAAGGGATAGGGACTCGCGGCGCGCATGTACGCGACCTCCTCAGCGAGAGGGCTGGCGACCTTGCGCAGCGGAGGGCTCAGCGTTGGATCGCCGAGACCCGCGTATTCCTCGCCATGCGCGTCGACTGTTTCGAAGCGACCGCCGTCCTCGACATCGGCCAGCGAGTCGTAGAAGGAGCTCATGAAGGTTGTACGGCGCATCTCGCCGTCGGTGACGACATCGAGGCCGGCCTCGATCTGACGCTCGACAAACCTGGGAATGACGGCATCGGCAAGCTGTGTCAGCTGCGCGATCTCGCTCGCCTTCTCGGGCATCACCAGACCCCGCGCACCGGAACCGTGATCGGAGTAGATCGCGTTGATCTTGTCGGTGATCTGGGCGGGGCGGATCAGGCTCCCGACCGCTTCTGCACGAGCGATCGAGCGGGGAGTGCGGGACATGGTCATGAGAACTGGAGCTCCTGGGTGTTGTGACCGCCACGGGCGGACGTGCATGGGTGGACGACCGCAAGGCCGATCCCCTAGATTAGGTAATTGCGCGCGCGGGGGTCACGCGGGCGACCTAACCGCAACCGACTGCGTCGGCTGATTCGCTTGAAAACGAACAAGCGCTAGTTTAGCCTCGGGACTGGGATGACTCCGACGCCCAGCGATCGCGTTGCGCGCGGCACAGCCGACGGGGTTGTAGCGCTGACAGTTTGATCCATTTGCATAAGCGGGCAAACTTCGTGGCTTCCTGGCAAGGTTTCCGAAATCGAGACAAGGATCGATCCCATTCAAGACGCTTACAGCCGCTGGATCTACGACTTTGCCGAAGGCTCGCGCGAGATGCGCGACCTGCTCGGCGGTAAGGGCGCGAACGTCGCGGAGATGATGCGGGTGCTCGGTCCCGACAAGGTGCCGTCCGGCTTCACGATCACAACCGAAGCCTGCGTCGCCTACATGGAGCGCGATGCGTTCCCGGACGGCCTCGAGGAGCAGCTGCTGGCGGCGCTGCAGCGCCTCGAGGAATCTGCCGGCAAGGGGCTTGGAGACGCTTCCGATCCGCTGCTCGTATCGGTCAGGTCAGGTGCGCGCGAGTCGATGCCGGGGATGCTCGACACTGTGCTGAACCTCGGGCTCAACGACGAGAGCGTGACCGGCCTCGCAGAGCGAACCTCCAACGAACGGTTCGCATGGGATTCCTACCGGCGCCTGGTTCAGATGTTCGGCAACGTGGTGCGGGGCGTGGAGTCAGAGCGCTTCGAGGAGGCGATCGCGGCGATAAAGACCGACCGCGGGGTCGCACTGGACACGGAGCTCGATGTCGCCGCGCTGCAGGAACTGACGCGCGCGTTCCAGGGCTTCTACGACTTCCCTCAGGACCCGCAGGATCAGCTCGCACAGGCGGTGCGCGCGGTCTTCGATTCGTGGACCGGTGAACGCGCGATCTCCTACCGGCGCATCCACCACATCCCGGACACGTGGGGCACCGCGGTCAACGTCCAGCAGATGGTGTTCGGAAATAAGGGCGAGACGTCTGGCTCCGGCGTTGCGTTCAGCCGCGACGAGGTGACGGGCGCGCCGGAGCCTTCCGGGGATTTCCTGGCGAACGCGCAGGGCGAGGATGTCGTCTCAGGCGTTCGCAACACGCGCGACATCGCCGAGCTCGCGGACTGGCAGCCCGAGGTCCACACGGACCTGCTGGAGATCCTGCGGACCCTCGAGGCTCACTACAAGGACATGCAGGACTGCGAGTTCACGGTCGAGGAAGGCCGCCTGTACATGCTCCAGACGCGCAATGCCAAGCGACCGGCGCAGGCCGCTGTGCGTTTTGCCGTCGATGCCGTCGACGAGGGCCTGCTGACTCGTGCCGAAGCGATCGCGACGATCGAGGCCGACAAGCTCGATGGACTGCTGCATCCGACGATCGATCCGAACGCGGAGTTCGTTGTCCTCACGACAGGCGTGGCCGCATCGCCCGGCGCGGCGCGCGGCGCCGCCGTGTTCACAGCTGCTGACGCTGTCGCCGCCACCGAGGATGTGATTCTCGTCCGGCCCTTTACCGAAGCCGACGATGTCGCCGGCTTCCACGCGGCGAAGGGAATTCTCACTTCGGAGGGCGGCAAGGCCTCGCACGCCGCGCTCGTCGCGCGCGGAATGGGCGTCCCCGCGGTCACCGGTGCAGCCGAGGTCGTGGTTGACGTCGCCGGCCGCTCGGCCGAGATCAACGGCGTCACGATCAATGCCGGCGATCACATCGTGATCGACGGCAGCACCGGCCGAGTGACCACCGACGAGGTCGCGCTCGTCGAGCCCGAGATGGGGTCCGAACTGCTGATCGTGCTCCAATGGTGCGACGAGCTGCGGTCGCTCGGTGTTCGTGCCAACGCCGATACGCCCGAGGACGCGCGTAAGGCGATCGAGCTCGGCGCGGAGGGCATAGGGCTGTGTCGCACGGAGCACATGTTCCTCGGTGAGCGCCAGCAGCTGATGGCCGACGTGATCCTCGCCGAGGATCGCGACGGCAGGTACCAGCAGCTGAAGAAGCTGCAGCCGTTGCAGCAGGCCGACTTTGCCGAGATCTTCGCGGCGATGGAGGGGAGGCCGGTGACGATCCGGCTGCTCGATCCGCCGCTGCACGAGTTCCTCCCGCAGCCGAGCGATCTGCCGGAAGGATCACGCGAGCGTGCGCGCGCCGAAGCGCTGCAGGAGGCGAATCCGATGTTGGGGACGCGCGGCGTGCGGCTCGGAATCCTGTATCCGGAGATCTACGCGATGCAGGTGAAGGCGATCGCCGACGCGATCAAGCAGTCGCGCGAGAAGGAGGGCGTCTGGCCGTCAGTGGAGATCATGATCCCCCTGGTCGCGTATGAGACCGAGCTGGCGGCGGCGGTCGACTTCATCGGGCAGATCATGGACAAGCGCGAGCTACAACGCGGCGAGCACTACACGATCGGGACAATGATCGAGCTGCCGCGCGCGTGCCTGATCGCGGACAGGATCGGGCCGCTCGCCGACTTCTTCTCGTTCGGGACCAATGACCTGACGCAGACCGCGCTCGGCTTCTCGCGCGATGACATCGAGGGCAAGATTCTCGCGCGCTATATCGACACGCAGATGCTCGACCGGTCGCCTTTTGAGACGCTGGACGTACCGGGTGTCGGCGAGCTCGTGCGGTTGGGTGCGCGCTTGGGTCGCGAGGCCAATCCGGGCCTGAAACTCGGCATCTGCGGTGAGCACGGCGGCGACCCGGATTCGATCGCGTTCTTCCACGCGCAGGGCCTGGATTATGTGTCGTGTTCGCCGTATCGGATCCCGATTGCGCGCGTGGCCGCTGCCCAGGCCGCGACGGCGTCCTCCACGGCTGACGAGGCGGTCGTCACGTCAGCGGTGTGACCGATCCTTGAGATCGCGAGGATCGGGACGGCCTGTGCGATTCAGCAGGGGAAACCGTGCAGATCCTGCACCAAAGCTGCTTCATAGCAGGACAAACTTCGCCAAACCTGCACCGATCAAACGTCCAGTGATGGAGGTTTAGCTCTCCGCTCGCCGTAGGGCCGCCGAGCCGAGATGTATGTCTTTCCCCGCAAAGGTGCTCCTGGCGGCGAGCGTCTCCGCGCTTGCGGCCGCCGCGCCCGCAGCCGCCGCCGACACGGCCCCGCCGACCGTCCCGGTCGCGCACATCTTCAAGTTCACGTCGCCATCGGTCACGACCACCGGAGCGCCCCCGCAGCCACTGATCCGGGTCGATCACAAAGCGGCTGACAGCGTCACCGCGCGGCTGGTGCTCACGCCGACCACAAAAGCCGGCAAGGTCAAGCGCAGCGCCAAGCGAATCAGCGTGAATCTCGGGAGTTTCGGCACCAACCAAGTGGTTGGTCCGGCCTGGCCGGCGAACCTGAAGCTCAAGACGGGTTACTACTCGGTCAAGTTGAACGCCACCGCCGCCGACGGCTCCAAGCTGGCGCGTCCCGCGGGCGCCGCCGGGCAGGCCAAGCTCAAGGTCGCCAAGGGCGTCGTCATCTCTCCGACACCGGCGTCTGGTCCGATCGGCGCGCGTATGGTGGCTCTCGCGCAGGCTGAGATCGGCGTCGTCGAGATCCCGAAAGGATCGAATGACGCGCCACGGATCGCGACCTACCGCACCGCCACACCCGGCGGGCTCGTAGGCGCGTGGTGTGCCTACTTCACGTCTTGGCTCGCCAGCACGGCCGGATCGCCGGTCGGCGATCGCGGCCAGGGATACGGCCGTGTGGACGACCTCTATGCGTGGGCGCAACGCACGGGGAAGGCGCTCCCGGCCGCGGGCGTACCGATTGCGCCCGGCGACTTCATGGTCTGGGACGAACACATCGGAGTCGTCGAATCGGTCGGCGCAGATGGCACGATCACCACGATCGACGGCAACTACCTCGACGCCGTGACGCGCCGCGTACTGCCCGCTGACAGGCGTGGCGGGGTCCTCGGATACGTGCGTCTCTGATTTACCGCTAACCGGATCTTCACCTCCAGGCAACGTTCGGGCAACGCCTCCGGGCCCGCCCAGCGCGACCGTGTGATCGCCCACAACGATCCGGAGGAAACATGAACGTCCGCATGAAATCCGCACTCGCGGTGCTTGGCCTTGCCAGCGTTGCCGCAGGCGCCAGCGTCGCCGTGGCAACGACATCCAACAGCGACGACAAATCGGCCGCCTTCGCGGCCAAGATCGACCCCAACAAGCCGAAGAACGTGATCCTCCTGGTCGGCGACGGCATGGGAGACGCCGAAGTCACGCTCGGCCGCTACTACAGCAAGGGCGCCGCCGGCCGCCTGAACATGGATGCGCTGCCTTTCCGCGGCAGCTCGCTGCACTTCGTGCTCAGCCCGGGCACGCCGCCATACGCGCCCAACTACGCGGGCGACTCGGCCCCGACCGCGACGGCGTGGTCGAGCGGCAAGCGCACGATCGACGGGCGCGTCGGCCAGGGTCCGTCGACCGCGACCAACGTCCCCGGCTCCAACGACGGCTTCAAGACGTACATGGAGATCGCGAAGGCGAAGGGCAAGGCGACAGGCAACGTCTCAACCGCTGAGATCACCGACGCGACGCCGGCCGGGCCGAGCTCGCACATCTCACAGCGCGCCTGCCAGGGTCCTGCCGACACGCGCAACATCTGCCCGTCGGAGTCAAAGCAGAGCGGCGGTCTGGGATCAATCGCGGAGCAGCAGGTCGACAACGGCTTTGACGTCGTCCTCGGTGGTGGCCGCGCTCGGTACCTGCAGACGCTCGACAACAGCACCAGCACGGCCCTGGACTACGCGCAGTCCAAGGGCTACAGCAAGTACGTGACTGACGCCGCGGGTCTCGACGCCATCAACAAACTGGGCGGCGCCAAGGTGCTCGGGCTGTTCACCCCGGGCAACATGACCACGGAGTTCAAGCCGCTGTTGGCAACGACGACGGGCGCCGGTTCACCGACGGAGCGCTGCGACGAGACCCAGCGGCCGGCGGGCGAGCCGTCGCTGTCGGCGATGACGAAGAAGGCGATCCAGCTGCTTGACGACGATCCTCAGGGATTCACTCTGCAGGTCGAGGGCGCCTCGATCGACAAGCGCGATCATGCGGCCGACATCTGCGGGCAGATCGGCGAGATGCAGGAGTTCGACAACGCGATCGGCGTCGCGCAGGCATTCCAGGCCAAGCACCCCGACACCCTGATCATCGTGACGGCAGATCATGCCCACACGTCGCAGATCATCAACGCCAACTCGAAGCCCGCGACGGGTGCCCTGTATGGAACGGTCCAGACGGCGGACGGCGCGCCGATCCGCGTGACGTACGGAACCGCTGATTTCGGCGGCTCGCAGGCACACACAGGAGCTCAGGTTCCGGTCTGGGCGTCAGGCCCGCAGGCGGCCAACGTGCAGGGCACGATCGACCAGACGGACATCTTCTCGATCCTGAACGGCAAGAAGCCGAGCAAGATCAAGAAGGGCTGGCACTGGCAGCACTAGCGATGGTCACCGCCGGGCGCGTGAGGGGTGGCCAGCTGGCCGCCCCTCACGGCCGCGGTGCGTTGTCCCGCCGGTTCAGCCCTCGCCGACGCCGATGCGCGGCGAAACGAGGAACAACAGGACCGTCGTGACCGTGTCGGTGTCGCTGCGGTAGGCATGGGGGACGTGGCTCGGGAATGCCGCGTAGTCGCCCTCGTGTAGCAGGACGGGATCATTCACCGGCCCGACCCAGAGGCTGCCGGCGGTCACGAAAACGTGTTCCCATGAGCCGTCACCGTGGGTGGCCGATGTCTCGGTCCGACCAGGTCCGAGGACCATCTGATGCAACTCGAACGTCGAGTGGGCAGAGTCGCGAGCGTGGATGAGTCTTGCCTGGGCGGCGTTGTCGGTCAGGCTCATGCCTTCCTCCCGCCGCACGACGTGGATCGAAGCCGAGGTCGCCGGCGTGACCAGCTCGGCGACGGTGACCGACAGCGCCGATGCGAGCATCGTGAGAGTCTCCAGAGTCGGATTGGTCGAAGCCGATTCGAGCTTGGAGAGCGCTGCTTTGGAGACGCCGGATGCCGCTGCCAGCTGGCTCAGATTGAGGCGCCGCGTGAGGCGCATCGAGCGCACATTTGCCGCCACGGCCCGTAGTTGCTCGCCGTCGGCTGACGCTGGTGACCGATCTGTGGGCGGGACCATACTGCGGTCAGCCTAGACGGACGCGTGGGTGGGCGCCGGTGTTTCCTCGCGACCGGTCGGGGCGCGCGTATACGGTGGACAGCATGATCGGGACGGTCCAATGGGCACGCAACGGAGATGCCAATGTCGCTTATCGGATCATCGGTGACGGTCCGGTCGATCTCGTGTTCCTGGGTGGGCTCATCAGCCACGTCGAGGTGATGCTCGATGAGCCGGGGGTGAGGCGCTGGTTCGAGCGGCTCGGTGCGATCGCGCGCACGGTCCTGATCGACAGACGCGGAGCCGGGTTGTCCGATCCGCTGCCGGACAACTGGTCGGTTGAACAGGAGGCGGAGGATCTGCTCGCCGTGATCGATGACGCGGGCCTGGAGCGGGTCGTGATCTTCACCTACGGTGCTGGAACCCCAGGTGGCGTGGAGTTCGCAGCCAGCCATCCCGACAGGACGCTCGCGATGATTCTCTATGCGCCGATTGTTCGCGGCATCAGTCGCGATCGGGGGCTGCCGATGAGCAATTCGCAGGACACCGACAGCTGGGCGCGCTCGACGCTCACGAGCTGGGGTGATGGCACCAGCCTCGGCGAGCTCGCGCCGAGCGCGAAGCGTGTACCACGGCAGCAGGCCTGGATGGAGCGGATGGAGCGTCTTTCGATGACTCCCGCCGGCTTGCCACGGATCCTCGCCCGGATGCGTGATCTGGACGTGAGCGCACGTCTGCTTGAGGTCCAGGCGCCGGTGATCGTGATGTACCGCCGCGACGATCCGTTCGCCGATCTTTGGCATTCGCGTGAGGTTGCCGAGAGCCTCGACGACGTGCGCCTGGTCGAGCTGCCGGGGGTCGATTCCCTGCCGATGATCGGTGAGACCGAGGCGATGCTGGCCGAGATCGAGGAGTTCCTGACCGGCAAGCGGACGGCGGTCGACAGCGACCGAGCGCTGCTCACGATCGTGATCACCGACGTGGTCGCGTCAACGTCACGGTTGGCACGCATCGGCGATTCGCGCTGGCGTGACCTGCTGACCGCGCATGACGAAGCGGTTCGTCGCGAGGTGGACCGCTTCGATGGGCGCGTCGTCAAGACGGTCGGTGACTCGTTTCTGATCGCGTTCGACTCGCTGCCGTCGATCGCGGTCGAAGCGGCACGCCAGATCGTGGCGGCGACGCGAGCGCTGAACGTGGACGTGCGTGTGGGAATCCACACCGGCGAGTGCGAGCTGATCGACGCGGACGTCGGCGGGATGGCGGTCCACATCGCTTCGCGGATCGGCGATCTGGCCGGGCCCGGGGAGGTGCTCGTGTCACCGACGACGTTCGGTACCTCCGTCGGAACCGATCTTGAGTTCGAAGAGCGAGGTCAGTACGACCTCAAGGGCGTCCCATTCGCCTGGCCGCTGTTCGTGCTGCTGCCCTGATCGTGGCTTGGTTTAGGGAGGCGCGCGATGAGGCGCGTCCTTCCAGCCGCGAACCCTTTGGGTCGGGCGTGATGAATCGCGTCCTTCCAGCCGCGAACCCACCCACCCTCCGATCCGGCTGGAATGACGCGATTCACCACGCCTCGAGCGCGGAGGCGGGACGCGCTTCTCGTTTGCTGCTTGGGCGA
>DATMIZ010000061.1:0-14476 GCA_035554055.1 Baekduia sp.
AGGTCCCGCTCGCATCGCCGGTGGGCGCAGTCCGCATCGGCAAGGTCGACGGCAACTTTGTCGTCAACCCCGAAGAGCAGGATCTGCTCTCGAACACCGACCTCGACCTCGTCGTGGCCGGTACCGAGGAAGCGATCCTGATGGTCGAGGCCGGCGCCAACGAGATCCCCGAGTCGGAGATCCTTGATGCGCTCGACATCGCGCACGACGCGATCAAGAAGATCTGTGCCGCTCAGCACGAGCTCGCCAAGAAGGTCGGTAAGGCCAAGATCAGCGTCGAAGCGCCGGTAATCGACGAGAAGCTCCTCGCCGACGTCAAGGCGTCACATGGTGCCGATCTCGACAAGGCCACGCAGGTCGAGGACAAGCTTGCTCGTCAGGATGCTTCCAAGGCAGTCGAGGCATCGGTCCTCGAGCAGTACTCAGGCGACGAGTCCGATCCTGACTACGAAGCGAAGCGCCAGGCCGCACAGCTCGTATTCGACCGCCTCGAGAAGACCACGATCCGCCAGCGGATCGCGGTCGACAAGAAGCGTCCGGACGGCCGTGGCGTGACGGAGATCCGCAAGATCACGATCGAGGCCGGTCTGCTTCCGCGGACGCACGGCTCGGCGCTCTTCACGCGTGGACAGACGCAGGCTCTGTCGGTCGTCGCGCTCGGCACTCTGAAGGAAGAGATGCGGCTCGACACGCTCGGCCTGGAGACCAACAAGTTCTATTGGCACCATTACAACTTCCCGCCGTTCAGCGTCGGCGAAGCAGGTTTTATGCGCGGTCCTAAGCGTCGCGACATCGGTCACGGTGCGCTCGCGGAGCGTGCGCTCGTCGCCGTGATCCCGGATACCGAGACGTTCCCGTACACCATTCGCGTGGTCTCGGACATCCTCGAGTCCAACGGTTCGTCGTCGATGGCTTCGGTCTGCGGTTCGTCGCTTTCGCTGATGAACGCCGGCGTGCCGATCAAGGCGCCGGTCGCGGGCATCGCGATGGGTCTCATCAAGGAGGGCGATGACTACGTCGTCCTCACCGACATCGCCGGCGTCGAAGATCACCTCGGCGACATGGATTTCAAGGTCGCCGGCACCGAAGAGGGCATCACGGCGTTGCAGATGGACATCAAGATCACGGGCGTCACGTTCGAGATCCTGTCCGATGCTTTGGCGCAGGCCAAAGAGGCGCGCCTGAACATCCTCGGCCAGATGGCAGACGTCGTCTCCGGGCCGTCTGAGGAGCTCTCCGCTTACGCACCGCGGATCATGTCCGTGAAGATCGATCCGGACAAGATCGGCCTTCTGATCGGCAAGGGTGGCGAGACTATTCGCGGCCTCTCCGAGGAGTACGAATCGCAGATCGATGTTGACGACGAGGGCAACGTCCGCGTCTACTCGGCGTCTGGCGAGAAGGGCGAGGCACTCGCCGCTCGGATCGCGTCGATGACCAAGGAAGTCGAGCTGGGCGACCAGTTCCCGAACGCGAAGGTCGTCAAGACGACGACGTTCGGCGCCTTCGTGGAGCTCGCCAAGGGCACCGACGGTCTTCTGCATATCTCCAACGTCTCGCCGGGTAAGCGCGTGGATACGGTTGAGGAAGCACTCAACAAGGGCGATGAGATCTCCGTGATCGTGGCCGAGGTCGACCGTGAGCGTGGCCGCATCGGCCTGCGCCTCGCGCATGACCCGGATGTCGCCGGCAAGTCGCCGGAGGAGCTGGCGGCGCTGAAGTCTGCCGGTGGCAACGGTGACGGTGGCGGTCGCCGTGAGCGCGGACCTCGCCGTGAGGGCGGTGGCGAGCGTTCCAGCCGTGGGTCGGGTCGCCCGCGTCACGGTTCAGACCGCGACTAGGTAGCTGAGCTGCCCGGTCATCAGCTGACCACACTCGATTCGGGGGTGCGGGTCGTCACGGAGCACATGGGTTCCGTGCGATCCGTCGCCCTCGGCGTGTGGATCGGCACGGGATCGGCCGCTGAGACGCACGAGCAGGCCGGTCTGTCACACCTGCTGGAACACATGCTGTTCC
Source organism: Baekduia sp. (assembly GCA_035554055.1). Taxonomy (GTDB): domain Bacteria; phylum Actinomycetota; class Thermoleophilia; order Solirubrobacterales; family Solirubrobacteraceae; genus Baekduia. The sequence goes on from DATMIZ010000061.1 coordinate 2,017, forward strand.
GCGGCACGCCTTCGCATACCTCGCTTGAGATCGACCAGCTGTTCGACGGCATGGGGGCCGAGGTGAACGCCGGTACTGGACGCGAGACGACGTCTGTCTACTCGCGCGTCCTCGACACACACGTCGAACAGGCCTTCACAGCGATCGCCGAGATGGTCTTCGATCCGAATCTGGACGAGGCCGACCTCGACTCCGAGCGCGAAATCGTGCTCGAAGAGATCGCGATGTACGAGGACGACGCACAGGAGAAGGTCTTCGATGTGCTCGGTGAGGCGATCTTCGGATCACACCCGTTCGGGCGGCCGATAATCGGCCGCGCCGAGGTCGTCGAGACCGTCAAGGCATCGGAACTCAGGCGTTTTCACGACGAGCGCTACGTGGGCCAGAATGTGGTCGTCGCGGCCGCCGGCGCTGTGGACCACGACAGGATTGTCGAGTTGGTGGCGGCCACCGGCGCGGCTGCCGGCACGCCGCAGAAGCCCGAATCGCCAGCGTCTGATCACGCCCCGCGTCGCATGTTCTTCGAGAAGGACACCGAGCAGTACCACGTATGTCTCGGGGCGCCTGGGATCGACCGCCACGATGACCGCCGCTTCGCGCTGCGCGTGCTCGACACGATCTTCGGCGCGGCGGGCTCGTCGCGGCTGTTTCAGGAGGTGCGCGAGAAGCGCGGCTTGGCGTACTCCGTGTCGTCGTTCAGCTCGCTGTACTCCCACACGGGTGCTGTTGGCATCTACGTCGGGACGCGTCCGGACAACGTCGAAGAGGCGCTGTCGGTGATCAGCGCGGAGATCGATCGGCTGCGGATCGATCCGGCCTCCGAAGAGGAACTCGCGCTCGCCAAGGAGAATGCGAAAGGGCGGATGCTGCTTTCGCTCGAATCGACCAACGCGCGGATGAATCGGCTCGGCTCCAATCTGCTTGCCGATGCGCCGATTCTGACCGTGGACGAGATGGAGCAGCGATTTGACGCCGTGACGATCGATGATCTGCGGGCACTGGCCGAGGAGCTTTACGACCCGGCGCGGCTGAGCGCGGCCTGCGTTGGGGCCGATGAGGCGCTTTACAGGCGCGCGCTGGCGCCGCTGTCTGAGAAGCTGGCCGCATGATCTCTGTCGGAGTAAACGGGGCCGCCGGCCGAATGGGGCAGACGGTCTGCGCGGCCGTCGAAGCTGCCGACGATCTCGAGCTTGTCGCGCGCGCCGATCGTGCGTCGGAGACCAAGCTGGAGGACATCGTCGGCGATTGCGACGTCGTCGTCGATTTCACGGTGCCTGACCAGGCGCTGGGCAACATCAAGGTCTGTCTCGAGGCGGGCACGCATGTGGTCGTCGGCACGAGCGGCTTTGACGTTGAGGCGATGAAAGAGGCGGCCACCGGTGCGTCGGCGAACGTCATCTTCGCGCCGAACTTCGCGATCGGCGCGGTGCTGATGATGCGATTCGCTGCCGAAGCATCGCGCCACATGGCGCGAGCCGAGATCATCGAGCTGCATCACGACAAGAAGCTCGATGCGCCGAGTGGAACTGCGGCACGCACGGCGGAGATGATGGAGGGCGACGTGCCGATCCACTCGGTGCGTCTGCCAGGGATCGTCGCCAATCAGGAAGTGATCCTCGGCGACGTTGGTCAATCGCTCACGATTCGCCATGACACGGTCAATCGTGAGTCGTTCATGCCGGGCGTGCTACTCGCGATCCGGCGCGTGGCCGATGTACCCGATTCTCCGGTGATCGGGCTCGAGAGCCTTCTGTTTCCCTCGTGATCCGCCCGGCGTCGCTCACGGACGCGCGCGCGATCGCCGAGCTCGAATCACGCGTCTGGCATCGCAACTGGGATCACATCGCGACCGCTGAGACGGTCAGGGACGCCGACGTGCTAGAGGCGGGCTGGCTGGAGGTGCTCAAGGACGGCGCCGGGCAGTTCGTCTGGGTCCAGGAAGACCGGATCGCCGGCGTGGTGAGTGCCGTGCACGCACACGGCGATGACGTCGGCGGTGGAGTGGCCGAGATCGTCGTCCTGATGGTCGACCCACCCGCCCAGCTGAGTGGGATCGGAGTGGCGCTGCACGACCACATCCTCGACACCCTGGCCGAGGGTCGTCTGGATCGTGTCGTCGCCTGGGTCCATGAGGAGGACGAGGCCGGCACGGAGTTCCTCGCCGACCGTGGCTGGGAGCCCGACGGCGAGGTCGACGTTGTTCGCGCCGCGCCGATGCTCCGTATGGCCCGCGACCTGTGAGTGTCCTCGTAGCTGTGACCGATCACGCCGCCGAGCGCTTCCGGCAGCGGATCGGCAGCGCCGGCGGTCTCGATCAAAAGCCCGAGATCGTGCGACGCGTCGCACAGGCGTGGGCGGCGGGCCGGTTCAGCGATGAACCGCCACCGGGGGCGAAGGCGGCACGCGGCTCGGTCTTTGTCCGCGACCTCGTGGATCGCCAGCTCGTGTTCGTCTGCCGCAAAGATGGGCCCGAGGTCGTCGTGATCACGCTCTGGGAGCGCGAAGGGGGCGTCGCGCCGCCGCGCGTCGCACGCCGCTTTACGAACGCGCTCAAGCGCGACGACGAGCGCAAGCGCGAGGACTAGACGCAGCGGCGGCCATTGCGGTTCACGCCGGCATGGGTTCGCCGACCAGACGTGCGAGGCGCGTATGCCTGCGGCGCGCGTCAAGCGTGCTCACAGCGACGCTCAAGGCCTGTGTCTCACCGACCACCACGCAGACCTGCTCGGCGCGCGTGATCGCCGTATAGAGCAGCGAGCGGGTGAGCATCACGTGGTGGCCGCGATGCATGACCACAACGATGGCTGGCGCCTGGCTGCCCTGCGATTTGTGGATGCTCATCGCATAGGCGAGTCGTAGCGTGTGCGCCGATCCGATCGGCAGCGCGAGCGTGCGTCCATCATCGACGGCGAGCATCAGCTTGTCGGCCTCGTCGTCATGGTTCAGCACGACCGCCGTCTGACCGTTCATGAGCAGCGCGTCGTGGTCGTTTTTCGACTGCACGACGCGGTCGCCGACGCGCAACGCCAGTCCGTCGATCGGGCGTCCGTGCGGATTCAGCCGCGCGCGGAGCGAGTCGTTGAGTGCGTCGATGCCGGCGGGGCCGCGATGCATCGGCGTGAGCACCTGCACCCCCGCGGCCGCATCGAGCCCGTAGTGCTTGGGCAGGCGCTCTGCGGCGAGCGACACGACCTCGTCGAAGATCGCTGCCGCGCCGTCGCGCTCGATGACGAAGAAGTCGCGGACGTCGTCTTCGGCTGCCTTCGCGGGTGGGAGTTCGCCGCGGTTGATCGCATGCGCGGCGCGGACGATCAACGAGCGTGCCGCCTGGCGGAAGATCTCGGTCAGCCGGATCACCGGTACCGCACCCGATTCGATCAGGTCGTCGAGCACGCGGCCGGGGCCGACCGGCGCCAGCTGGTCAACGTCCCCGATAAGCAGGACATGAGTCTTGGGGCCGATCGCGCAGAGCAACGCCTTGGCGAGCCGCACGTCCAGCATCGAGGCTTCGTCGGCGATCAGGATGTCAGCGCCCAGGACGGGGTCGTCTGCGTCGCGGACGAAGCCTTCCCCCGGGGTGTACTCGAGCAGTCGGTGGATCGTGGTTGCGTCCTGGCCGGTTGTCTCGGCCAGCCTGCGCGCCGCCTTGCCGGTCGGCGCGCAGAGCCGTACTGCGAGCCCCTGCGCGGTGGCAAGCGTGACAAGTGCCTTCATCGTCGCCGTCTTGCCCGTGCCCGGTAGTCCGGTGAGGATCGCGAGGCGGTGCTCGGAGACCGCGCGGATCGCTGCCCACTGCGCTTCGGTGGGCGCGCCCGGGGCGGCGGCGGGTGTATCGGGGACGTCCAGTTCGATCTGGGGCTCGTCGTCGAGCAGTGCGCGCGTGGCCTTGGCGAGGGCCCGTTCGGTCGCATCCATCGCCGGCTCCACGAGGACGTCGCCGTCCGCGACCAGCTTCCCGAGCCCAACCTGACTGGAAAGGCGATCGGAGATCATGTCCCCCGGTACCTCGAGCAGCTTCGCGGCGCGTGCGGTCAGCTCGGCGCGGGGGAGGCTGCAATGGCCGTCCGACTCGGCCAGCTGTAGCGCGTGGACGATGCCGGCGTCCAGGCGCTCGGGCGCGTCGACCGGGACGCCGAGCGCTCTGGCGAGGTCGTCAGCTGTACTAAAGCCGACGCCATCGAGCTCGGTCAGCGAATAGGGATCTTCCTGCAACAGTTCGATCGAACCGGCTCCGTAGGCGCGATGGATACGAGCCGCGGCCGCGGCCGGCACGCCGTGCTGTTCGAGGAACAGGCGCACGGCGCGCACCTCGACCTGATCCTCCCACGACCGAACGGCCGCGGGAAGCTTGCTCCGGCCGATGCCGGGTACCGCGCCGAGCGCCTTGCCGGGATCTGCATCGATCGCGTCGAGCACCGCGTCGGCGCCGTGGTGGTCGACCAACCACTGCGCGCCCTTCGGCCCGATGTGTTTGACGGCCGAGAGATACGCCGCCAGCGCCGCCTCCGAAGACGGCGGCGAGAGCTTGACGCGCTCGCAGTGCAGCTGACGGCCGTGTTTGGGGTGGGTGCGCCACTGCCCTTGCACGGCCGCCGACTCACCGGCGTTTACGTGCCCTACCGCTCCGGTGAGAGTGACCTCATCACCCTCGTCGGTTACGGCCGCGAGCACGGCGAACTGGCCGTCGTCAGTGCGGAAACGCACGGCGACGATCTCGACGTTGAGGCTCGCGATTTCTGGTGACGCCATCGCCGACGAGGGTACGCTGAAGGCAGACCGCGACACTAGGAGCTGGCATGGGATTCATGGATAAGGCCAAAGCGGCTGCGCAGGACGCAACAGAGAAGGGCAAAAAGCTGGCCGAGCAGGCGCAGGCCAAGCTGGAAGAGCAGCAGAAGAACTTCAACAGCAAGCAGGGTCACGAGTCGGGGCCCGGCGCGGCTGCGACCGAGTACGACAGCCACGGTCGCCCGATCGCTAACGAGCCGACGGTGGCCGAGACCGTCACGGCTTCCGAGCCGGCCGCCGAGGTCGCTCCGCAGGACACGGCGCCGCCGCACGGCGACCCGCTGGCCGAAGAGACGCCGGCGCCAAAGGCTCCCGCGCCGCCTCCAGGCGAAGGTTCTGGGCTCACGAGCGGCGATCCGCTCGCACGCTGAAGTCATAAGGCACCCCGTAGTGCGAGAATGGCACCGATGAGCCTCGGTGCCATTCTCACTGCCGTTGTAACGCCCTTTGACGACGATCTGAACGTCGATGAGGATGCATTCGTCGCGCTGCTTGAGTTCCTCGCGGCCAACGGATCGGACGGCGTCGTCGTGGCGGGGACGACGGGCGAGGCCTCGACGCTCAGCGACGAGGAGCATCTGAGGGTCATCGAGCTGGCGGTGGCCAACCGGCCGTCATCGGGTTTCACGGTCGTCGCGGGAACCGGTTCCAACGACACGCGCCACGCTGTGCACCTCACCGAGCGCGCGACCGAACTAGGCGTCGACGCGACATTGTCGGTAACGCCGTACTACAACAAACCCAACCGGGCGGGAATCATCGCGCACTACGGCGAGGTCGTGAAAGCCACCGACAAGCCCGTGGTGCTCTACAACATCCCGTCCCGCGTCGTGGTTGATGTCAGCAATGAACTGCTGGCCGAATTGGCGCAGCTGGACCACGTCGAATACGTCAAGCAGGCAAACAACGACAACCTCGCGCCGATCGATGGCCTCGGTGTCTACGCAGGCAACGACGACCTGGTCGCGGCGACCCTGGATATGGGCGGATGTGGTGGCATCACCGTCGCAAGCCATATTGTCGGTCCGCAGATGAAACAAATGGTCACCGAACCCGAACGCCGCAGCGAGATCGATGCTTCGCTGCAGGACATTTACAACGCGATGGGAGTGACCACGAACCCGATTCCGGTCAAGAAGGCACTCCAGTTGCTCGGACACAGGGTCGGGGGGCTTCGGCTCCCGCTCGTCCAAGCCGACGCTGAGCAGACGGCGGAGATCCGCGACGCACTTCAGCGCGGCGGTCTTCTCGCGGGCGTGGGCTCCTAGATGGCCAACACGAAGCTTCGCGTGCTGCCGCTCGGTGGCCTGGGCGAAATCGGCAAGAACATGACAGTCGTCGAGTACGACGGCCGCATCGTCGTCGTCGACGTGGGACTGCGGTTCCCGACGGCGGAGCAGGTCGGCATCGACCTCGTGCTGCCCGATTTCAGCTACCTGCGTGAGCACGTCGACGCGATCGAAGGCATCGTGATCACCCACGGGCACGAGGACCATCTCGGCTGCCTGCCGTGGCTGCTGCGCGAACTCGGTCAGGACATCCCGGTGTTCGGCGGCCCGCTGACGATGGCGATGGCGCGTTCCAAGCTCGACGAGCATCGCCTCAAGGACGTGCCGGTCACCGATGTCGATTGCGGCGACGAATTCGAACTGGGTCCGTTCACCATTGAGCTGATCCACATGACGCACTCGATCCCGGATGCGACCGCCGTCGCCCTGACGTGCGATCTGGGGACGATGCTGATCACCGGCGACTACAAGTTCGACCAGACCCCGGTCGACGGTAAGCCGGCCGACGTGCAGCGCCTAGCCGAGCTCGGTCGCGAAGGCCTGCTGCTGCTGTGCGGAGACTCCACCAACGCCGATCGGGCCGGCTTCTCGCCCAGCGAATCGATCGCCGGACCGCATCTTGAGGAGCAGTTCGGGCGCTGCGAAGGGCGCATCATCGTCACCTGCTTCGCATCAAACATCCACCGCGTGCAGCAGGTGGTCGACGCGGCACACGCCCACGGGCGCAAGGTCTGCCTACTCGGCCGGTCGATGCGCAAGAACGTCAACATCGGCAAGATGCTCGGCCACATCGACGTGCCCGACGGCATGCTCGTACAGCCGCGTGAGGTCGAGGACTTCCCCGACCACAAGATGGTCGTGATCTCGACCGGCTCACAGGGCGAGCCGCTCAGCGCGCTGCGGCGGATGGCGTACCGGGACCACAAGCAGATCAACCTGCATGACGGCGATACCGTCGTCTTCTCGGCGACCCCGATCCCAGGCAATGAGCGCGCCGTCAACGACACGGTCAACCGCCTCTACCAGATCGGCTGTGACGTCATCACGACCGCCGATGCGCCGATCCATGCCTCAGGGCACGGCTATCAGGAAGAGATCAAGCTGATGCTCAACCTGACGCAGCCGAAGTACGTGATGCCGTTCCACGGCGATCACAAGCGCATCAAACTGCACGGCGACCTGGCCATCGCAACGGGCGTCGACCCCGAGCGTGTCTTCTCCGGCGAGAACGGCCTACCGCTCGAGATCGACGAGCAGGGCGCGAAGTTCGGCAAGCCCGAGCGCGCCGGGATGATCTACGTCGACGGTGTCGACATCGGCGATCCGACCGATGTCGCGCTGCGTGATCGCAAGATGCTGTCGGGCGACGGGATCTTCGTCGTAGTTGCGACGATCTCCGAGCAGAGCGGCCTCACGGTCGCTGATCCGGAGATCATCTTCCGCGGCGTTCCGTATTCGGACAAGGACGCCGAGGGCCTACACGACGACCTCCGCGAGGCCGTCGAGAATTCGATTGAGGCGGCGGCCAAGCAGGGCGTTCGCGAGCCGGACCTGATCCAGACGCATCTGCACGACGACCTCGGCAAGTTCATCTACGACCGTCTGCGTCGTAGGCCGATGGTGCTGCCGGTCGTCGTCGAAGTCTGAACGCCTCCGCGTTTCAGCGCTCTTACGTAGTCGTCGAGATCCGACGTCCGTCTCCGTGTTTGGGCGACGTTTGTCGTCAATTAGGCCATCAATGTCGCCCAGGTGGCGTGGGGTTGGCTGCGGCATCGTGTTTGGGCGACGTTTGTCGTCTGTTAGGCCGTCAATGTCGCCCAGGTGTCGCGGGCCTGCTTTGGCGTCCATACCTGGGCGACATTGGTCGTGTATTAGGTGACTAACGTCGCCCAGGTGTCGTGGCGGGCACAACAGTCGTGGTGCAGGTCTTGACAGGCGATGCATCACGATATATCGTGATGCATCGTGAGATACAAAACACATGAAGCGCACCACTGCGATCCGCGCGCCGAATTCTTCGGCGGGTACGGACCGGAAGATGAGATGCGCCACCGTCACCAGGGCCATGGGCCCGGGGGGCGAGGACGGGGTCGTGGCTTTGGCCGCGGTCCGCGCGCGCGCCGCGGAGATGTCCGCGCCGCGCTGCTGGTCCTGCTCAACGAGGAGCCGCGCAATGGCTACGCGTTGATGCAGGAGATCGAGAGTCGTACCGATGGCGTCTGGCGCCCGAGCCCCGGCTCGGTCTATCCGACGCTGCAACAGCTCGAGGACGAGGGTCTCGTCGTTACCCAGGAAACGAACGGTCGTAAAGAGTTCGAGATCACCGACGCAGGGCGCGAAGTCGTAGCGCAACGCGGGGATGCTCCCGCGCCATGGGAGGAGGTCGGCGCCGACACCCACGGCTCCGCGCACGAGCTCGGCGGACTCATTCGCCAGGTCGCCGTGGCGTCGACGCAGGTTCTGAAGGGCGGCACCAAGGCGCAGATCGATCAAGCACGGGACGTGCTGACCGAGACGCGTAAGCAGCTCTACAAGATCCTGTCGGAGGACTAATCAGTGCTCCCGGGACATTCGCGGGAGCCTGCGGCCCGCGAATGGAGGCCCGGTCGCTAGGCCATCGGGGGCGTCAGCGCTTTGGCAGGCGGACGACGAAGCGGGCGCCGCCAGTGGGGGGTTCTTCGATCGCCACGGAGCCGCCGTGGGAGCGGGCAACGGCATCGACGATCGAAAGGCCGAGGCCGAACGATCCCGCGTGATCGTCACCGGAGCGCACGAAACGCTCGAAGAGCCGGTCGCGGACATCTTCAGGGATCCCCGGCCCGTCGTCCTCGACCTGCAGCACGACGTCGCCGTTGACGCTTGACGTCGATGCCAGGACACGGGTGCCCGGCGGCGTGTGATGGATCGCGTTCTCGACGAGATTCAGCGCCAGCCTGTGCAGGTCGTCGGGCGCGCCTTCCATGCGTGATTCGCCGGCGTCAATCTCAAGATCGTGTCCGGCGGTGACCGGACCCAGCTCGGCGGCGACATCGATCAGGACACGGCCGAGGTCGAGCTCACTGTGCGGGACCTCCCGCGCGGCATCGGTGCGTGCCAGCAACAGCAGATCTGTGACCAGCCGTCGCATCCGATGAGATGACCGCAGCGCGGACTTGGCGGCCTCGGCCGGTTCGCCATCAAGCTCTGCTGCCAGCAGCTCGAGGTTCGCCAGGACGCTCGTAAGCGGGGTACGGAGCTCGTGCGATGCATCGGCGACGAATTGCCGCTGCCGCGCCAAGGTCGACTCGGTCTCGGAGCGCGCGGTGGAAAGCGCCTTGAGCATGTCGTCGAGTGTCTGGGCCAGCTCTGCCACCTCGTCATCTGAATCAGGTACGGGGATCGCCTGATTGGGATCTCGGGTGCGGGCGATGTCGCGTGCGGTGGCGGTGAGCCGGCCGATCGGCTTCATGGCTCGGTGAGCAAGGACGAGGCCGGCGACCAGGGAAAGGATCGTCCCGGCGATTACGCCGAGGGCCAGAAACAGCCGGACCTCGGCGATCGTCGCGTCGATATCCGACGTCTTGCGGGCGTACTGCACGATGATGTTGATCGCGACCTGAGGGTCCTCGACGGTCGGGACCGCACGCTGCCGTGTCTCGACGCGGTAGCCCCCTATGCGGGTGCTCTCGTCATTGAGGCTCACGGGGAAATCCGGCGCGTTCTTGGTGCCATTGATGAACAGACCGTTGTTGTCGAGTACGCGGATCATTGTGTCGCCGAACGAGTTGACGTCCGGCGTGACCGGCTCATATGTCCCGGTGAGGGAGTCGAGCTTTGTGACCTGCGACTGATCCAAGAAGCGGTTGACGTCGGCCGCCAACGCATTGTCGAAATCCGACTTGATCCGCGCCGCCGTGAGCTGACCTACCGCGAGTGCAAACACGAGCAGGATCCCGAAGGTCAGTAAGGCCGAGATCGCGGCCAGGCGCCAGCGCAACGATGGCTGGAACCAGGTCATGGCTCAAGCGCGCAGCACGTAGCCGGCGCCGCGAATCGTGTGCAGCAGGCGCGGCTGATCCGGGGTCTCCAGCTTGCGGCGCAGATTGGAGACGAAGACTTCGATCGTGTTCGTCGTCGCGAACGGGTCGTAGCCCCAGACATCTTCGAGCAGCTGCTGGCGTGAGATTACGATGCGCTCATTGCGCAACATGTATTCGAGTAGCTCGAACTCGCGCTGGGTGAGCTCGATCGCACGGTCCCCGCGGGCGACCTCGTGGGTGTCGGGATTCAGCGTGAGATCGCCGACAGCGAGCTGTGCAGTGCCGCGCGGAGGCCGGCGGCGCAGCAGTGCGCGCATGCGTGCGAGCAGCTCTTGGCGCTCAAAGGGCTTTACGAGGTAGTCGTCGGCGCCGGAATCGAGCCCCTCGATCCGGGCTTCGACGGCGTCGCGCGCCGTGAGCATCAGGATCGGTACATCGGCCAGCGACGTCGATGCGGTGCCGTCACGTAGCTGCCTTGCGACCTCCATGCCGTCGATCTTCGGCAGCCCGAGGTCGAGGATCACGAGATCGGGCATGAACTCGGGCACGAAATCCAGCGCCTCGCGGCCATCGACGGCGATCCGCACCTCATAGCCCTCGAGGCGCAAGGACCGCTGCAGGACCTGGGCGATCTCGGTGTCGTCTTCGACTACGAGAACACGTGGCTGTCGGTCGTTCACGTGGACGATGGTAATTGCTAAATCTCAACCGTTCCTGAAGGGTTTTTGGCGTCCGCCTCTAGAGGGACCGGGCGCCGCGTGGCGAAGAGAATTCCTGATGGCCACGACCAAGACGCGCTCGCCTGCTCGAGCCAAGCGAACCCCGCCCAAAAAGACGGGCAACCGACGTGCGCCGGCGCGTGCGCGACGGTCTTCTGCGCGACGCCCGCGCCTCGGGTTCATCGACGAGCACCGCGACCTACTCGGCCTGGCGCTGGTCGCGATCGGCGTCTTCACGGTGTTTCCGCTCTACCTGGACTGGGACGGAGGTAAGGCCGGCGGCGCCCTGATCGACGGACTCGCCTATGCCGTCGGCGGCCTGCGCTTTACGGCTCCAGTGGCGTTCGTGGTCCTCGGGGCCTGGATCGTGCTCCAACCGCGGGCCGCCCGCATCGAGCCGATCAGGGCGGGGATCGTCTGTCTCACGGCTTCGCTGGCCATTGCACTTGCGGCCGGCACGTTCGGTCTTGGACCGTCGGGCACGCGCAGTGAGTTCTTCGATGGCACCTTTGCCTACCACCACGGCGGTTACCTGGGCGAAGGCCTGCTCTACGTGGCGTCCAACGCGTTGGGGCAAATCGGCGCGCACATCCTCACGGTGTTTCTGTTTCTCATCGCGGCGATCCTGCTGACCGGCGCCTCGCTGGCGACGATTGTGAAGGTGACGACGGATTCTGTCGGCGAGGCCACCCGCTCGCTGCGCACGAACCCCGGCGACGGCCCAGCAGTCAGCCGCAGACCGAAGCGTGTCGTCGTACCCGAGCCCGAAGAGGACGACTACTTCGAAGTCAGCGCCCGCGATGACGAGGCCTTCGAGCCTGCTCTGCCGGCCGTCTACAAGGACATCGAGCCCGAACCAGAGGCTGGACTCGATGAGGTCGCCGAAGAGCTTCAGGAAGAGCAGCTCGAGCTCCCGCCGACACCGATGCCCGCGGGACCGCCGCAGTCGTTTGCGACCGGCGCCGAGGACGAGATCTCCTACGAGCTGCCGAACTCACGCGTGCTGAAGCGCTCGACCGGTGATCAGGCACGCCCCGATACGACCGGCATCAAGGAGATGGGCGAGCGCCTGATCGAGTCGCTGGAGCACTTCAACATCGCCGCGCAGATCGTCGGCACCGTCTCTGGGCCTCACATCACGCGTTTCGAGCTGCGGCTTGCGCCCGGCATCAAGATGAGCAAGGTCGCCCAGCTCAAGGACGATCTCGCCTACTCGCTGGCCGCGACCGAGATCCGGATCCTCGCTCCGATTCCGGGTAAGCGCGCCGTCGGCGTCGAGGTCCCGAACGCGAATCGCCGCCTCGTGCACCTGGGCGACGTCTATTCCCAGCGTCCGGCATCGGCTTCGCCGCTGCACGTCTGGCTTGGCAAGGACGTTTCGGGTTCAGCGGTCGGCGCTGACCTCGCCAAGATGCCGCACCTTCTGGTGGCGGGCACGACCGGTGCGGGCAAGAGCGCCTGCATCAACTCTCTGCTCTCCAGCGTGCTTCTTGGTGCCAGTCCGCACGATGTGCGACTCGTGTTGATCGATCCCAAACAGGTCGAGCTCAATCACTACGACTCTGTGCCGCATCTGCTCACCCCGGTGATCACTTCGCCACGCAAGGCCGCGAACGCGCTGCAGAACCTCGTGAACGAGATGGAA